>NZ_JBJGED010000027.1:0-105243 GCF_045062745.1 Paenibacillus sp. HJGM_3 | reverse complement strand
GTTGTTGGTTTGATCTTCCTGATTTCCTTATGAGCACTATCCCCTTCACTCAGAAGCCTGTTAGCCCACCTGCATCCGTGCAAAAATGCTGTTAGCCTACCAGTTAGCCCCCTGCTCGCCGCCTCTTCAAATGCGTCACTTCGACGAACTTCGTAACTGGGCTCGCTCGCCGTATCCTGAGCGAAAGGGATAGTGGAGCAAAGGAGCGGATCTAATGTATATTTCATAACACCGCATAAAAAACGGCGATATCCCATTAATTGGGATATCGCCTTTGTAATATGCTCTTAGTCCTCAATCGTCGACAGGTCGCCGGTCGGCAGGCCGAGCTCCCAAGCCTTCAGCACGCGGCGCATGATCTTGCCGCTGCGCGTCTTCGGCAGCTTATCCTTGAACTCGATCTCGCGCGGCGAGGCGTGGGCGGACAGCCCTTCCTTGACGAACTTCGCGATGTCGGCCTTCAGCTCGTCGGACGGCTGATACCCTTCGCGCAGCGAGATGAACGCCTTGATCACTTCTCCGCGCAGCGGGTCCGGCTTGCCGATGACGCCCGCTTCGGCGACGGCCGGATGCTCGACGAGCTTGCTCTCGACCTCGAACGGCCCTACGCGCTCGCCGGACGTGTTGATCACGTCGTCGACGCGGCCCTGGAACCAGAAGTAGCCGTCCTCGTCCATGTAGGCCGAGTCGCCGGACACGTACCAGCCGGTCAAGCGGAAGTACTCTGCGTACTTCGAAGGGTTGTTCCAGATCTTGCGCATCATCGACGGCCATGGCGTCTTGATCGCCAGGTTGCCCATCCGGTACGGCGGCAGCACGTTGCCTTCGTCGTCGACGATGGCCGCTTCCACGCCCGGAATCGGACGGCCCATGGAGCCCGGCTTGATCGCCATCGCCGGGTAGTTGCAGATGAGCTGGCCGCCGGTCTCGGTCATCCACCACGTATCGTGGATACGCTGGTTGTACACCTTCATCCCCCAGCGGACGACTTCCGGATTGAGCGGCTCGCCGACGCTCAGCACGTGGCGTACCTTGGACAAGTCATACTGCTTCACGACGTCGTCGCCCGCCCCCATCAGCATGCGGAATGCGGTCGGCGCGCTGTACCAGACCGTGACGCCATAACGCTGCAGCGTGTTGTACCAGTCCTGCGGGCTGAAGCGTCCGCCGCGGATGACGTTCGTCGCGCCGTTCAGCCATGGGGCGAAGATCCCGTACGACGTCCCCGTGACCCAGCCCGGGTCGGCCGTACACCAGTACACGTCGTCCTCCTGCAGGTCCAGGACGATGCGGCCGGTGTAGTAGTGCTGGATCATGGCGTTCTGGGCGTGAAACACGCCCTTCGGCTTGCCGGTGGAACCGGAGGTGTAATGCAGGATGAGGCCGTCCTCGCGGTCCAGCCACTCGATGTCGAGCTGATCGGACGCGCCGGCCATTTCTTTATGGAAGTCCACTTGGCCCGCGACGGACGTGTCGATATCCGAGCCGACGAGGATCACATGCTTCAAGTGAGGGAGCTGGCTTACCGGGACGCGGGACAATTGCGACGGCGTCGTGATGATCGCGACCGCTTCGCTGTCCTCCAGACGGTCGCGGACGGCGGTTTCCATGAACGCTTCGAACAAGGGGCCCACGATCGCACCCACCTTGAGCGAGCCGAGCAGAGCGAAGTACAGCTCCGGCGTACGCGGCATGAAGATGAATATCCGATCGCCCTTGCCTACGCCGATCTTGCGCAGCACGTTGCCGAACTTGTTCGAATTCGCTTTCATATCGGCGAACGTATACTTCTCATCGCGGGACGCGTCGCTGTAGTAGAGCGCCACCTTGTTCGCCCGGCTCGATTCGGCGTGACGGTCGATCGCCTCATAAGCCATGTTCACCTTGCCCGTCGTGTACCAGCTGAACTGCTTTTCCACTTCGGTCCAATCAAAGGAAGCGCGCGCGTCCTCGTAGTTTTTTAAGTTCGAGTTCGTTGCGGTTGGTTGAATCAATTCTGTTTCCCCTTGCATCCCACTTTCTCCTCTCTTTTGTGAACTCCATGAAATTGCTTCTACCGTTCAAGCGCTTACATTGCCGTAAGCGCTGCTCCGTTCGTGTCGGCCGTGAACGCAGCTTAATAAATTTGGACATTTTGTGGCACGTCTATTATAACATACTCGCTTTTGTACGACTATTTCCTTTTCATACAGTCCGAATTTTGCTATAAGTAAGCTTAACGGATGTTGTTTGGAGTCGGACGACAATCCCGAGAGGAGATGCCTCCATGGAACACTTCAAGCTTTATCACGCCGAACCATTCGAACACGAGGGCCGCACGATCGTGGTAGAAGGCCCCGTCCCGCCGGAGCGGCTTCGTGAGATGGATATGCACCGGGACCTGGATGCCTTCCGCCGGCCCAAGGAGCAGCACGCCGCTCTCGTGGAGATCGCGGAGCTGCCGGAAGGACGCATCGTCCTCGCCCGCGAGGACAACGTAATCGTCGGATACGTCACGTTCCACTACCCTGATGAAATGGAGCGCTGGTCGGAAGCCAAGATGGATGATCTAGTAGAGCTGGGCGCCATCGAGGTTGCGGACGCCTATCGCTGTCTGGGTATTGGCAAAAGGTTGATTCAGCTTGCTTTTAAGGGCGATCAATTGGAAAATATGATCGTATTCACAACCGAATATTACTGGCATTGGGATTTGAAAGGCAAACTCTCGAACGTGTGGGATTACCGCCGCATGATGGAGCAGCTGATGAAGTCCGTGAACATGGTCTGGTTCGCGACCGACGATCCAGAGATTTGCTCTCATCCCGCCAATTGCTTAATGGTCCGCGTCGGACGGGACGTTCCGCTCTCTTCGGTGGAAAAGTTCGATACGGTGCGGTTTCGCCAGCGCTTTATGTATTAACCCAGAGTCCAATGAGAGAGGAACCGGAATTGCTATGAGCCAAGATGCGCTGTTTGTGTATCACGATCGGGCGCTGCAATACCGTTTTAACGATACACACCCGTTTAACCAAAAACGAATCGTGCTCACGATGGATTTGCTGCGGCAGGCGAAGGCGCTGGACGATACCCGGATCACGAGTCATGGAATGGCGGCGGAATCGGAACTCCATTTGATCCATTCCTCCCCTTACGTCGACATCGTAAAAGCGTTGAGCGCCGCGAACCCGTCGCCAGATACGATCCGGCGGGCGGAGCAATACGGCCTCGACACGGAAGACACCCCGTTCTTCGAGCACATGCACGAAGCCACCAGCCTACTCGTCGGCGGTTCGATCGCGGCCGCAGATGCCGTGATGACAGGGACCGTCCCTCATGCGTTCCATCCGGGCGGCGGGCTGCACCACGCGATGCCGAGCAAAGGCTCCGGCTTCTGCGTCTACAACGACGCCTCCGTGGCGATCGCCCATATTCGACGCAAATACGGGGCCCGCGTGTTGTACCTGGATACCGACGTCCATCACGGAGACGGCGTACAGTGGTCGTTTTATTCCGACCCGGAGGTGTGCACCCTCTCGATTCATCAGACGGGCAAATATTTGTTCCCCGGCACAGGGGCCGTGAACGAGCGAGGCACGGACGAAGGCTTCGGCTACTCGATCAACGTCCCGCTCGAGCCCTACACGGAAGACGACTCGTGGCTGGAATGCTTCGAGGAAGTGCTGGAGGGCGTGGTGAAATTTTTCAAGCCGGACGTCATCGTAAGCCAGCACGGCTGCGACGCCCACGCTTACGACCCGCTCGCGCACACGCATTGCAGCATGCGCATCTACCGGGAGATGCCGCTCACGATACACCGGCTCGCGCATGAACATTGCGGCGGACGCTGGATCGCGCTCGGCGGCGGCGGCTACGACATCTGGCGCGTCGTGCCGCGGGCATGGAGCCTGCTCTGGCTCGCGATGACGGACCACCCGCTCATCGCGGAGCTTGGGCGCTCTCCGCTGCTCCCGCTCCCCGCCGCCTGGCGGGAGACGTGGGCCGCGGAGAGCCCGGTGCCGCTGCCGGAGACGTGGCTCGACCCGGTCGACGAGTGGGAGCCGATCCCGCGGCGCGCCAAGATCGAGGAGAAGAACCGGCAGACGAAGGAAATCGCGATGCTGTACTTGCCGAGGGATTGACGACGGCAAGCAACCACCTTGCAGAGTGGCGTAGCACCTAGTCAGCGGTCGTTAACAACGTTAGTAAACCTATCTTCGGCTAATAATAAACTCCGGAAAGGGCCGAGGACACCCAACATTTTCTACGAAAAAAAGGACTCGTTTCTCCCCATGGGAACGAGTCCTTTTGATTTCGGATGCTGATATGAAGAAACCGAGCCCTACAGCCGCTTCAGCATCTCTTCCACAATCGTGCTGGAATGCTTCGCCGCGAGCTGCGTGAACTCCGCAAAGTTCACATGCGCGGAGCCGTCGGCCTTGTCCGACATCGAACGGATGACCACGAACGGCACCCCGTTCATGGCGGCCACCTGTGCGACTGCGGCTCCCTCCATCTCCGTGCAGGCCCCCTGCAGCTCTTCGTGCAGCAGCCGCACCGTGTCGCGGCTCGCGATGAACTGGTCGCCGGACAGCACGCGACCCTGCACCGCGCGGCCGCTGAAGCCAACTCGGCTCGCCTCCGCCGCGACCTCGATCAGCCTCGCATCCGCCGGGAACACCGAAGCGTCCGCGAACGGGATCGTGCCGCGCGGGAAGCCGAGCGGCGACGCGTCTATGTCATGCTGCTGGCAGTCCGTGGAGATGACGATGTCGCCGATCTCGAGCGACGGTTCGAGCGCCCCGGCCACGCCGGTGAATACGATCGCTTCGACCCCGAAGCGATCGATGAGCAGCTGCGTGCACACCGCGGCGTTCACTTTGCCGACGCCGGACTTGCACAGCACAACCCGCTTGCCGTGCAAATGGCCTTCCAGGAAGCGGATACCCGCTTTCTCCGTCGCCTCCAAGCCTTCCAGCTTCGCTTCGATCAACTCAATTTCTTCGGCCATTGCCCCGATAAGACCGATAACCGACCAAGTTCCGTTCGCCATGCGTTGTCTCTCCTCTTCAAGAAAAAGATGGCTCATTAAGCATGAGCCACCGATTTCCGAATAATAATCTCGTGCGGAAGCGTCACCTGCGACAGCTCCACCGTTTCCTTGTTCATCAGCTTCGTCAGCAGCCGCATCGATACGGCGCCGATGTCGTACATCGGCTGCGCCACCGTCGTCAGCTGCGGGCGAACCATCGATGCCATCCGCGCGTTGTCGACGCTGATGACGGAGATGTCCTCCGGCACGCGCAGGCCGCTGTCCTGGATCGCGTGGATCGCGCCGATCGCCATCTCGTCCGTAGCGGCGAAGATCGCCGAAGGCTTGTCCGCCAGCTCGAGGAAGTATTTCATCACTTCCACGCCGGATTCGTACCGGTAATTGCCCACTCGGACCAGCTCTTCCTCCACCGAGAGACCCGCTCCCTCGAGCGCTTTCTTGTACCCCTGGTAGCGCGCATAGCCGTTGGCCGGATCCTGCAGCGTCCCGCTGATCATGCCGATGCGGCGGTGGCCTTCGTTCAGCAGCAGATTCACGGCATCGTGAGCCGCGGCTTCGTGGTCGATATCGACCGAAGGCATGCTGCTGTGGTCGGACTTCGTGCCGCAAAGCACGATCGGCACCGACGACGTCTTGAACGCTTGCACGTGCTCGTCGGTCACCGTCCCGCCCATGAACAGGAGCCCGTCCACCTGCTTCTCGAGCAGCGTGTTGATGACGCGGATCTCCTTTTCCTTCTTCTTGTCGGCGTTGCACAAAATAATATTGTAGTGGTACATATTCGCGATATCTTCGATTCCGCGGGCGACTTCGGAGAAGATCGAGTTCGAAATATCCGGAATTACGACCCCTACGGTCGTCGTCTTCTTGCTCGCGAGCCCTCTCGCAACGGCGTTCGGCCGGTAGCCCAGCCGCTCGATCGCCTCGAACACCTTTTTGCGGGTCTGGGGCTTCACGTTCGGGTTGTTGTTCACGACGCGCGATACCGTAGCCATCGACACGCCGGCTTCTCTTGCTACATCATAGATCGTAACGGTCACGTTTATCTACTCCATTAGGGTAATGTGTGGTACGAATGGCTGCTACATCCGTTGTAAGTGCTTCATATTGATGATACGACAAATACAGTTGTAAAGCAATGAAAACCAATTCATTTCAATTCATTTCCATTTTTCCGGCTATACTTCGCTAAGCAACTCGTTCAGCTTCGACTCCGTGATATGCCAATGCGAAGTATGCGCGACGGCCTTGCCTTGCTTGACGACAATGAGCTGAGGCGACTCATGCGTCACATCGAGCGTCTCCGCGATCAAGTTCGATACCGGCCGATCTTCCACTACGAGCACGAGCGCGTAATCGACCGCCTCGTTGGGCGAATTGTCCAAATACGTATTCCACTGTTCATACGCGGCTGAGCTGATCGGACAGCGGGTGCTGTGCTTGAGCACGCATACCGGCTGCTCCTTGCTCGATTGCAGCAGTTGAAGCCATTCTTTCTCGGATTGCAATTGCAGTACGTCTGCCATGGGGTGACCGCCTCTCTTCGTGTCTTGTTCTCTAGTGCGCTATTACATTTGATACTAACAAAAAAAGAAAAAAAAAGCTAACCGGGGTCAGCTTCGACATGTATAAATCAGGCATGCAGTAACTCAAGAAAAGCCGTACGTGGTCGTCACGTGACTCGTAATCTGCGAGAGACGATGGCGGATGTCTTCCATCCAGGCACGGTCGTCCAGCGACTGTGCGAGCAGCAGCAGGTCCAGCAGCTCGTTGATCCGTTCTTCGATGATACGTTCGACTGCGCTATGTATATTTTCCTTGTTCGTCACCTGATGCATCAGATGGGCGAGCTCGGACAGCTCGTTGAAATATACTTGTTTTTTCTCCGGCTCATGACCCAGCGTCTTGATAAACCCGGTCAGCTCCGGCTTCACCGGCGGGAACACTTCCGTGCGTTGGCACGCCTCGCAGGAATAAATCGGTACGTTCTCAATCTCTACTTTGTTCTGAAAAATGACGGTTCGCAAACGAACGACCATCGTTTCCCCGCACTTGCAGGTTTTCTGCAACATAGCCACCCCTTCTCTGCAGCCCAAAAAGCAATATTCGTCTGTTAACGGCATTTGAAATACTATATTCGACTCGGCTTTTGCAATTTCCTTCACGAGCCGGATAGTATTTTTTGTTAAGGCAGGAATCGTTTGCTTACGTACCGGGACACGGCGGGGATCGACAAGATGGCGAGCGCAAGGGCGGCTCCGATGCCGTCGTTGCGCCAATCCATGATGTCCGGCGTCCGGTCCGCCACGAACGATTGGTGGTATTCGTCCGACAGCCCATACAGCAAGCAGAGCAGCAGCACGATCCCCTTCCCTCCCCAGGTCAGCGAGCGCGGCAGCAGCGCCCAGTAGAACGTCAGGCTCAGTATGAAATAGGCGGCAAAGTGCCCCGCATTGAAGCTCTGCATCGCCGGAAACCACCGTTGAAAAAACGGGAGCAGCGTGCCGAGCTCGTCTCCGGACTGATGCGACAGCGCGAAAATGACCGCCATCCAGACAACGGCGGGGATCCAGCGAATGGCTTGCTTAACCAAATCCGATCAACCCCTGATTCTAGTAAAAGTGGCTCCTCTATTATGACGAACCGGGAGACAAAAATCCATCCGCGAGATTTGTGGTACAATAAGCAGGGTAAAGATAGATGTAGTTGCGCTTCCGTTGCAGCGAGTCTAGCCGAGGGAGGACGAAAACGATGCGTTTAAACGGTAAAAAAGTCATTTGTCTGGTCGATGAAGAGTTTGAGGACCTGGAGCTGTGGTATCCGATCTATCGGGTTCGGGAGGAAGGCGCGGAAGTGCACCTCGTGGGACATGCCAAAGGCCATACATACACGGGGAAGTACGGTGTGCCTGCCGTATCGGACTTGGCCTACGAGGACGTAGAGAGCGCCGGCTACGACGGCATTCTGGTGCCGGGCGGCTGGGCCCCGGACAAGATCAGACGATACGGTAAGGTTCAGCAGCTCGTGCGAGAAATGGACGAAGCGGGCAAGCCGATCGGGCAAATTTGCCACGCCGGGTGGGTGCTCATCTCGGCCAAGATTTTACAAGGCCGAAAAGTCACGTCCACCCCGGGCATCCGCGACGACATGGAAAACGCCGGCGCGGCCTGGTTCGACGAAGCGGTCGTCGTGGACCGGAACCTCGTGTCCGCCCGCAGACCGCCCGATTTGCCGCCGTATGCCAAAGCGTTCTGCGACGCACTCGCCGAACGGTCGTAAACCCGGCAAGACCCTGATCGCCGCCGGAACATTTCGGGCCGATGAGGGTCTTTTTTGCGGGTCAAGGGAGGAGGTTTCGCGTTCCATCAACCGGTTCACCTGGCGCAGCATCTCAAACGCTTTGCCGATCCGGGACTCGCGCGTCTCCACTTTCTTGACCGTGACGATCAAGTCCACATATTCCTGCAGGGCTAATCGTCGGATTCCGCGATCAGCAGGTCGACGCCCGCTTCCCGACAGGCCGCCACGATCTCGTCGGGAGGCGCAGCGTTCGTGATGATGCGGTTCACCTGCCGCAACGTGGCGAACGAGGCGAGCGACTGATAACCGAACTTCGTATGGTCCAGAACCATGTTCACTTCAGCCCCCTTCGTCATCGCGATCCGCTTCAGCTCCGCCTCATACACGTTGGAGTTGTTGAAGCCATGCTCGAGCGTAAAGCCGGAGGCGCCGAGGAAGACGCGGTCGTAAGCCATCTTCTGCATGATTTCCTCCGCGAATGGCCCTACCAGCGAAGAAGTCGCCTCCCTCAGGACGCCTCCGATGACGAGCGTCTGCACTTGCCTGCCGTTCAGTTCGGCGGCCACATTGAGCGCGTTCGTGACGACGGTAATGTCGGCGCCCTTCGGGATGCGCCGGGCGATCTGCAGCGTCGTCGTCCCCGCGTCGAGGAACACGGCCTCGCCGGGCCGGATGAGCTGCGCGGCCGCCCGACCGATCGCCGCCTTCTCGTCGGTCCGGACGCTAGTCCGTTCCCCGAGCGGCATGTCGACCGAAGTGCTCGAGATCGCCCCGCCGAGCGTCCGGTAGAGCAGTGTCAATTGCTCCAGCTTCTCCAGATCGCGGCGGATCGTCATCTCCGTCACCTGGAATTGCTTGCTGAGCGCGGCGATTTTGACCTCGCCTTCGGCCTTCAGCAGCGCCACAATTTGCTCCTGCCGTTCATTCAGATTGGGTTTCATCGCGGCTACTCTCCTAACGCTTCCAACGTAAGCTCGAGCTCATAATCGATGGACCGGCCGGGCTCCAGCATGACGAGGGCCCCCCGCGCCCGCTCGTCCGCTCGGCCGCCGACATGGCAGTTGGCCGGCTCGATACCGAGCACGTGCGAGCCGGCGCCGGGCATGTGCCACTGCACGAGGCGCGGCAAATGCTCGGTCGACCAGGCGAGGCGCGCCCGCACGCCCCGGCTCGTGCCGGGGAACGTCGGCGTCTCGATCGTCGCGGCGGCCCAATCGTCCTCCCCGGCCTGCACCTGGTGGTAGTACACCCGCTCCGCGTACGTCGGATCCGGCGCCTGCCAGGACGTATAGCCTTCCAGCGGCGTATCCGCATCGCGTCCTTTAACGCCGGCCGTCGGCAGCGCGATCCGGGTTGCTTCGTTCAGAAGCGGATAGCCGAAGTTGAAATGGTACAGCATCATATGCGGACACGGCTGGAAGCCGAAGTTCTCCACCGTATCGCGGATCGAGATGCGGTTGTCCCCCAGCCGGCTGCGAATCTCGCGGATGAGGCGCAGCTGCTCGCCGAAGATGCATGTCTCTTCGACTACGCCGCGCACGGTCATCTCGTATTCGTCGCCGTGCCATGCGCCCGTGACGGCCACATGCCGCGCCGGCGTATGGTGCGCGCGCCCGTGCAAGCCGAGCGGCTGCCCCCGGTCCACGTTCGGCGAGCCGGCCTGCGTCAGCCCGCAAGTCATGAGCAGGCCGCCCGCCGCCGTGCGGAGCCACTCCGCGCCGCTCGCGTCATAATGAGCCGGATGCATGTCGCCGTTCGCCGACTGCCAGCTGATCGGCGCGCCGCGAAATTCCGCGAGCGAGATGTCGAGCCCGCGCGACAAGCTGACATAATAGCTGAGCCCCGCACCCGTGCGGACCTGCACTTGCTCGGTGCCGGCCTCCATGCCTTCCGTCCAGCTGAGCCGCCGAACACCCCCGACCTGCTCCAGCCGTCCGACGCGGGCTTCGAGTTCGCGGCGGGTCCAGGTAGTTCCATTCCACTGCACCATTTTACACCCCTTGCGCTAGTTCAAACTCCACCGTTGCTTACTCCAGCGAATCCGGTACCCGCCGGATCCGGGGATCGGTGAAAATATCAAATTCGTCGCGGCTCGTGCTCGAGAACTCCGAAACGATCGCCCCTTCGTCGCCCGCCTGGAACCAATGCAGCGTCCCCGGCGGAATCGTATACTGTTCCCCTGGAAGCAGCTCCACCTCGTGGAACACGGTATAGTAAGGTTCGCTGCCCGAAGGGATAATCCCTTTAATTGGAGAGGCCGGCTCCCCCTCCACATATAGGAGGACGCGTCCCAGCCGGCAGCGAAACGTCTCCAGCTTGCCCGGATCCGCGCCGACCGGAGGATGCTTGTGCTCCGGGCACGTCTGGCCCGGGAACAGCACGAGCTCCTTGGCGCAATACCGGTCGTTGTTGATGTACGTGACAAGCTCGAGCCCCTGCCGCTCCAAGTCGTTCAAGCCAAAATCGGCAATTTCGATGCCTTGCTGCTCCGCCTCGGTCAACACGATTCCGGCTTGCTTCAGCAGCCCTGCAGCCCGCTGCCGGGCGGATTCGATTTCCGATCGTTTCGTCATTGGTCCGTCTCTCCTTCCCCGATTCTAAAGTAAAGCCCGGTGCCCTCGTCCCGCTTCCACTCTGATGCAGGCAGCGCGATGCCGGGGGCCCGCTGCGCCCACCCGGCGTCCATCCGCCGCCGGACCGTCTCCCATGCCGGGACGCCGCTTACGGCGTCCCGCTGCTCGACGTTGCAGGCGCCGACGGCGACCGCTCCGAGCGCCACGCGCTCGAGCGGCAGCCCCTGCAGCAGCCCGGCGAGGAAGCCGGCGATCGTGCAGTCGCCGGCGCCGGTCGTCCCGGCCGCGTCGACGGCGTAGCACGGCGCGAGCAGCTCGCGGCCGAGCCAGTCTCGGCCGGCGAATGCCGCCGGCCGGCAGGCGCCGAAGCGCTCCAGGCGGGCAGGATCGGCCGTCGTCTTCAAGTAAAGGCCGTGCTCGCCAAGCTTAATGCCGACGACGGCCGCGCCCATGCCGAGCAAGGCGTCCGCCAGCCGAGTGAGCGTCTCCGCGTCGGCGCCGGACAGCGCTTGGCCGGGGCCATACGAGCGCTCCAGCCGGTCGTACGCCTCGCGGTCGAGCATGAAGAGCAGCTCTTCGAAGCTCGGCATGAAGATGTCGACCACTGGAAGCAGCCGAGCCAGCAGGCCGGGCCAATCGACTCTTCCCGCCTCCGACTCGGGGTCCGGCTTCGCCATATCGAGCGACGTCGTGAGTCCGAGCGCCTTCATGCGCTCGAACATCGCCGTCAGCTGCTCCCCGTTCCGGCTGTACATCGCCTGCATGACCGGCGGATACCCGAAGTGAAACAGCCGCACGTCCTTCACGTGCTCATCCGCCACGTCGGCCGCGGAGAACGTATGATTCGCCCCCGGGCAATGCAGGAAAATACGGTCGACGCCGGGCGGACTAATGACGATCGTATACGACGTCATCTCCCCCCGCGACACGATCAAGTCGGCCGACAGCCCTTCCCCATGCGCTTCCAGCATGTCGGAGATCGCCCGGCCGAACAAGTCGTCTCCGATCTTGCCCATGAGACGGACCGGCACGCCAAGCCGGTGAAGCGCGAGGCCGGTATTCGGGACCGCCCCGCCCGTGGCGGTGACGGCCGGCCCGATGCCGACGAGGCGGCCCGGCACGAGCAGCCGCTCCAGGTCGGCCGCTCCCATGACGCGGTCCATCTGCGGGATCAGATCGAGGCAGATGACGCCGGCTACTACGACTTGCGCTGCTCCAGCATTCAAGCAGGATCCCCCCATACGAGTGAAATGGCGTTGCCCGTACGCTGCGACTCCAGCGCCGCCGAGAACAGCCGATGGCTCATCGCGGCCTCGTCCGGCGTCGCGCAGCGGAACGGCTGCAGCATGCGGTCGCGATGTGCGATCTCGTCGCAGAACGCCGCCCACATCTGCAGAATCGAATCGGAGAAGCCGAATTCGAAGATGGCGCCTGTAAGGGTAGGATAGGCCGATTTGTACGGCGCGTCAACTACGTGCCAGGCTTGAGCGCCGCCCGGCTCGTACGGCAAGTAGGCGACCTGCTTCGGCAGCTTGGTCGTAAACTCCGCCGAGAAGTCGGTGCCGACGATGCGCAGAAACCAGCTGTTCGCATGCCCGGGCGCGATGCGCTTCATGGAGAGCACCATCGGGAACTGCTGGTCGGGCGTGTTCACCTCGCACGCCAGAATCGCATTGTCCCACGTCTCGCAGGGGGCGATTCCGCCTCGGCCGTCCGGCCGCTCCGTCATCACATTGGACAGCAGCGCGCGGACCGAGGTCGGCTTCCACCCGAAGCGCAGCGGCAGATGGACGACGTGCATGCCGAGGTCGCCCATACAGCCGTATTCCCCATTGCTCGCGATGCGCCGCTTCCAGTTAATCGGCTTCGTCGGATCGAGGTCGCTGCTATGCCAGAAGCCGGCCTCCACTTCGATGATGCGCCCGAAGCGGTTCTCCTGCACCCACTGAACGAGCTGCATCGCCCCGGGGAAGAACGGGAATTCCGAGGAGCAGCGGACGAGTACGTCCGGATGTGCGGCGATCGCCTGCTGGATGCGGTCATTCGCCTCGGCGTCGATGCCGAACGGCTTCTCCGCGAGCAAGTGCTTGCCGGCGGCGATGATGTCCGCATACAGCTCCGCATGCAGGTTGTGCGGCACGGCGCAATAGACGGCTTCCACATCGGGCGAAGCGAGCAGTTCCTTGTAGTCCGTCGTGACGAGTGAGACGGATGACACATTGGCCTGGAACCAGGCGGTGGCATCCGGGTTCATGTCGCAAACCGCGACGATAACCGGCTGGAAGTCCACCTGCTGCAGATGCAACCAGCGCGCGGCGGCGCTCGCGAATTCTTTGCCCATCAGTCCGCAGCCGATCACGCCGAACCGAATGATGCGCTTGGAGGTTCCGCTCATGGCACTGTTCATTATTCACTTCCTCCGTTCAAAATGCTCAACGCTTCTTCGACGGAAGCCCCGTTGTGCACGATCGCCATGAACGCTTCCGTCATCCGTTTCGGATTCGGATGCTGCACTACGTTGCGGCCGTATACGATGCCGGAGGCGCCGAGTTGGATTAAGGCATGGGTTCGTGCTAAAATCACATCGTCCGACGCCCGACCGCCTCCGCGAGGCAGGACGGGGATGCCTCCAGCCGCTTCGATGACCTGGCCGTATTCTTCGATCGGGTCACACGGATCGGCTTTAATAATGTCCGCCCCGAGCTCGACCGCTTGTCTCACGAGGGGCACGATTTTGCGAATGTCGCCGTCGACCATGTAGGCGCCGCCCTTCTCGTTCGGCATCATGACAAGCGGCTCTACCATTAGCGGCATGCCGTATTTCTCGCAGTCCGGCTTCAGCCGGCAGACGTTCTCGATGCACTGATGGTACAGCTCGGGCTGATTCGGCAGCAGGAAGACGTTCACGACGATACACGCCGCGTCCAGCTGAACCGCCTGCTCCACCGGGTTGTGAATGAGCTGGCTGAACAGATGCTTCGGCAGCGTGGGCCCATACACGTTCGCGATATCGGAACGCAGCACGAGCGACGGCTTCTGCTTGCCCGGCAAGCTCTGCAATAGACGCGCTTGGCCTGCGCTCAGCTGGATGGCGTCAGGGTTCGCCTCGACGATCGTGGCGACCGCCTGCTGCATATTCTCAATGCCGGACAAGAACGAATATTCATTGAAAAAGCCGTGATCGATCGCGACATCAAAACATTTGCCGTCGGCGGCAAACAAGCGGTTCATTCGGGACGTAACGGACATAATGGTAACAACACCTTCCCAATTGTTATAAAAGAACATATAATGTTAATCAGTAACATTATCATTATAACAACATCTTCGATTTACTGTCTACAGCCTCATATTATTTCAAAGGAGCCGCCTGCATGAACAAGCAAGATTCAGTCCGCTGGACCAAAGAAGACATCTGTTCCCACCTGGGGGACGAGTATGACCGGTATTTGGGCGCAATCGTCCCCCCGATCTTCCAAAACTCGCTGTTCACCCGCAAAACGACCGACCACGGGTATGTGTACACGCGCGTCAGCAACCCCACAACCGAAGTTGCCGAGCGAAAAATCGCCGCCCTGGAAGAGGGCGAAGCCGCGAAATGCTTCTCGTCCGGCATGGGAGCCATCTCCGCTGCGATCATGTATTGGATGTCCCATGGCAGCCATGTCGTCTGCGTCCGCAGCGCTTACGGTCCGACGAGGGAGTTTCTGGGCTCGTACTTGAAGCCGTTCGGCGTCGAGACGACGTTCGTCCGTTCGGGCAGCACGTCCGACATAGAAGAGGCTCTGAGGCCGAATACGAAGCTCATTTTTCTGGAGAGCCCTTCCTCGCACCTGTTCGAAATGCAAGATTTGCGGGCGGTCGCCGAGTTAGCCCGAGCTAAGGGCATCGCGACCGTCATAGACAATACATGGGCTACTCCGCTGTACCAGAACCCGCTCGTCTACGGCATCGATATGGTCGTGCATTCGGCTTCCAAATATTTGGGCGGCCACAGCGACATTATCGGCGGAGTCATCGTCGGGAAAGCGGCCGACATGGAGAAGATCATGCATCGAGAGCGCGCCTTGTTCGGCTCGAACATGGACCCGCACCAGTCGTGGCTGCTCACGAGGGGCATCCGCACACTGCCGGTTCGCATGCGCCAGCATCAGGAAAGCGCCTTGCAGATCGCGTTGTTCCTGGAGCAGCACCCGCTCGTGGAACGGGTGATCTACCCCGGCTTGACGAGCCATCCGCAGTACGAGCTCGGCGCCAGTCAGATGACCGGCTATTCCGGGCTGTTCAGCTTCGTCCCTCGAGGCAGCGACCAAGCGATCCACGACATGATCGGGAAGCTTCGGTTTTTCGAATTCGGCCCGAGCTGGGGCGGCTTCGAGAGTCTCGTCAACGCTCCGGGCCTCGGCATCAGCGATGAGGTCTCCCGAGCGACCGGCATCCCGCACGGACTGATCCGGCTCTCCATCGGGCTGGAACAGCCGCAGACGATTATGGAGGATCTGGATCAAGCGCTGCAGACGTTGAAATAGCGGAGCGATGGTCGAGCTGACTAACATCTAGGAGGACCGTGATGAGACCGTGGATCGTACGTTTGTTTCGCCCCTTAACGGCACTGTCCATCAATGCCAAGCTCAATGCGATCATCGTCCTGTTCCTGTGCTTGCCGTTCGCCGTCTTCGGGCTGGTCTGGTTTCAAAAGTCTACCGAGACGATCCAAGCGAACGCCAGGCTGATCAACCAGGAGCTGCTCCGCCAGACGATCTCTCAGCTGGACAGCTATTTCACCGATCTGGAGCGATCGACGTTCCCGCTCGTGTCCAATCCGCTCATCCAGACATTTATGACGCTGCAGCCGGACAACTACCTGGAGCTGCTCAATGTCAGGTCCCAAGCGGAGACCACCCTGCTGCCGAACTTATTCTCGGGGCGTACCGACATTTACGGTTTTTCGATCGTCTCCCGCAAAGGCGCTTACGCCATCTACGGAAATACAGATCGGGAACGCGCCGTGGAGCTGCTGAACCGGATCGAGTTGTCCGACCGGGAAACGTACAAGGTGATGGGCCTTTCGTTCGACAAGGGCACCCCGCTTCCGCTCGTTACGATCATCCGCAAATTTTGGGATACCCAGAAGTACGAAACGACCGGCTTCCTTATGTTCGATCTGAACCTGAATCAAGTGACCCGGATCGTAAAAAACATCCAATTGGGCAAAACGGGTAAAGTGTCTCTCATCGACGCCCAAGGCGCGATTGTGTATCATACCGACCCCTCTCTATGGGGCAAGCAAGTCGCCGAAGACGACCGCCGCCAGTTCGCGGACAAGCAGGAAGGGTACTTTTTCAAGGGAAGCGGGTCAAGCGAGATTTTGACCGTCTTCCAGCGATCCCCGCTGAACGGCTGGATCATTATGTCGGAGGTGCCGCTGCGGGAGCTGGTCGGGGATTTGATCTGGATTCGCAACTTGTCCGTCTGGGTGCTGCTCGCGCTCGTGCTATTCGTTCTGGTCGCGCTGAGCAGCTTCTCCTACTACTTGTCACGCTCCCTGCTGCTGCTGCAGCGGCTAATGCAGCGGGCGGAGAACGGCGACATGACCGTTCAGGCTCCGGAGCGGCGCCAGGACGAGATCGGCAAGCTCAACCGCAGCTTCAACAAGATGGTAGGCGAGATTCGCCGGCTGATCGAAGTCGTGCACAAGTCGGAGCTGAAGGAAAAGGAGCTGCAGCTGAAGCAGCGCGAAGCCGTCGTACAGGCGATGCAATCCCAAATCAATCCGCATTTTCTGTACAATACGCTGGAGGTCATCAATTCGTATGCGCTCGTCGAAGGGGTCATTCCGATCAGCAATATGACGACCGCCTTGTCCGACTTGTTCCGGTACAGCGTAGGCAGTCCGAATGAAATCGTCACATTGAAGGAAGAGATCGTCCACCTGCGCAGCTATTTCGAAATTCAGAAGGAACGGTACCGGTCGCTCTCCGTCGAGCTGGATACGAACGACGCCGAGACGGCTCGAGTGCAGGCGATCCGGTTGCTCATCCAGCCGCTCGTGGAGAACGCGTTCAAACACGGGTATGAGCGCAAGAAGCTGCGTCCGGATTATATCGGGATCGCCGGGAGCGGCCAACCGGATGCGTACGTGCTCACGGTGTCCGACCGCGGCGGCGGGATGACGCCCGAGCAGGTAGAGGCATTCAATCGCAGATTCGCCGACTTGTCGACCGATTCTATCGAAGAGCAGGAGTCCAAGAACGACTCTTCGACCGGGGACAGCCCTGTTCGGCAAGGCATCGGCTTGTGGAACGTCCATCAGCGCATCCGGCTCGTGTTCGGACCGGCTTACGGGCTGCATATTGTACGCTCGGACGCATCCGGTACGCAGATTCAGATCAAGCTGCCATATGATAAGCCGTAGCAGGAGGAACGACCATGTACAAAATTGTACTCGCCGATGATGAATATATGATCAAACGCGGCGTTACGAAGCTGATCGAGACGAGCGGTGCGCCGTTCGAGGTCGTCGGGGAAGCCGAGGACGGCCGGGAGGCGCTTGCCCTCATCGAGCGCTGGTCGCCCGACCTGCTCATTACCGACATCCGGATGCCGGTCATGGACGGACTCGAGCTGATCGAAGCGATCGCGGCGGGAGGCTGGACGACCGAGATCGTCATCCTGTCGGGCTACGACGATTTCAGCTACGCGCAGCGCGCCCTTCAGATGGGCGCGTTCGATTATTTGCTCAAGCCGATCAAGCCGGCGATGTTTCGGGACATGCTGGAGCGGCTGATGGACAAGCTGGACCGGAAGCGGGAGGCGGCATCGAAGCGCAGCGAATGGCTGCTCCTGACGAGCAGCCGCTCCGCCCCGCTCGCCGACGCCATCTGGCTGCTGAACGAGGAGACCGCCTACGAGGCGCTCGATCGGCTGCACGCCGATTACACCGCCGACGACCCGTTGCCGGAGCAATTGATGGAGCGGTACGCCGATCTGTTCACCTTGCTCGCCGGAGAGCTGGAGAACCGGCAGCAGGAGCCGCTGCAGTCGACCGCCTCGCCGATCGCGGCCTCTCCGGACGGGTGGCCCGATAGCCCGGACGAGCAGCTGCAAGCCGCGCGCCGCGTGCTGAGCGGCTGGATGGAGGAGCTTCGCGCCACGCGGAAATGGGGAGCCCATCATTATTTGCACCGCGCTGTAGAATACATGAAGGAGCATTATGCCGAATCCGAAGTGGACTTAAACCGGGTCGCCCTTGTCGCGGAAATGTCGCCTTCCTACTTCAGCCGGATGTTTAAGCAGGAGCTCGGCGTCAGCTTCGTCCATTACTTGACCCAGCTCCGTCTCGACGCGGCCAAGACGATGCTGGAGGACGCACGGTTCAAGACGTACGAGATCGCGCTCCAGGTCGGCTACGAAGACTATCCGCACTTCGCCAAAGTGTTCAAAAAGCAGCTCGGCGTATCGCCGACGGATTATCGGAAGAGATTGGGCATCAGGTAAAAATTCGCGGGCCGAAAGTCAACATTTGCACCGCTTCCAGATGGATGAAATGGGATAATGATTCCGGGTTGTCGAACAGACGACACATCCAATCCGGGAATGGAGGAATTGTTGATGGTCAAGAGGACCAAGTTGAAGCTGCTGCTGCGCCGAGCAGTCCCGACATCGATCGTGTCGGTGATGTTGGCCAGTCTGGTGTTCGGATATCCTGCGGGAGCCGCGGATATACAAACGGACAATTTCAGCTTCGAACAAAACTTGAATGGCTGGACGCCCGTGACGGACAAGGACAACGGCAACGATCAGGACGATCAAGGAAGCGGCTTCCGCATCTCGAGTGAGAGCTCCACCGACGGAACGTACAGCGTTATGATGGTCGACAACAAAAAATCGCGGGCCTATGGTTTGGAGAGCCGCAAGCTGCCTGTAACCGCCGGCACGACCTATATCGCTTACGCCGATGTGAAAGCGCTTAGCGGCGAAGGTGAGCTGCATCTCCGCTTCTATGACGCGGCAGGCAGCCTGCTGGACGAAGCCGTCGCGAAGACGCCTGCTGCAGGAGCCTGGTCCTCCGTGCAGGCAAGCTTGGAAGCGCCTTCGGGCACGACCGACGCTGCTATCCTGCTCTATACGGACAAAACCAACACAGGCACCGCTTACTGGGATCGCGTGCGCATTACCCAATCGTTTACGAACCTCGGCGTTCAGGTCGGCGGTGCCGCTCCGCTCGGTTCGACATTCGGCAACGGCGGCAACCAGGATAAAATTTATTCGGTCATTACCGGCAATGCCAACGACCTGCCCATCATGCAAGTGATCGACGCGGATTCCGAGCATGTAACGACCTCGGTAACATTGCCGGCGACAGGCGCACGTCCGACCGGCGTCTGGGCCACGGCGACGGCTACGGACGGCAATGTATACTTGGGCGCGTACACGAACGGAAGAATGTATAAGTACGAACCGGGATCATCGTCGCTGACCGACTTGGGACAAGCGATCCCCGGCGAGTCGTACGTCTATGATCTTGCCGCGGGCCGGGACGGCAAAGTATATGGCGGCACGTACAATCATGCCGGATTTTTCCAATACGACCCGGCGAGTGGTTTCACTACCATCGGCAGCAAGCCGATCTACGCACCGCCCGGCCGCAACATCACTTACACGAGAGCGCTCGCCTACGATGCGGTTCATGACGTCTCCTACTTGGCGGTCGGAGCCAACGCTTCGCTCGTCCGGTACGATCATGCCACGGGAGCCAAGACCGATATTTTGCCGGCGGCGTACTCCAACATCACGCTGGCGGGAGCGGTGGAATACGAGGGCGACCGGGTCTTCCTCTCCATCGGCGGATACATCGTAGTAATGCGTGTCGACGCTCAGCCGGACGGCAGCGTGGTGACTACGGAAGAGGCCGCGATTACGAGCACCACCCCACGCGTGTCGCCGGCGCGGGACGGCAGCGTCTATCTGATCAAGTCGGGTAAGCTGGCCCGCTACGATATTGCTGCAGCCACGGTGACCTCGCTCGAGAAAACCGTACCCGGCCGCGTCCAGCGGTTCGGTTGGGTTACGCTGGAGGATCAGGCGAACTATCCGGGCGAGACGCTCATAGCGCTCTGCTCGACGAACAACGAGACGTATCTCATGAAATACAATCCGCAGAACGGCGCATTCCGTATGGCCCGGGTCGAAGGCTCGCCCCGTATTCCAGGGGCCATCAACAGCATCGGTGCCGGACCGGACGGCAATATCTACACAAGCGCCTACTTGACCGGAGGCTTGGGCCTATACCGACCGTTCGCCGGGGACGCGAACGACGGCCAGCCGGAATACGTCTACGCTCCGATTAGCCAGGTCGACAAAATCGAATCGTTTAACGGCAAGCTGTATCTAGGCGTGTATCCGGGCGGACAGCTTCATGAATACGATCCGTCACAGCCATGGTCGCCGGGGGTTAACCCCAAGCTTCTTATCAGCACGTCGGGGTATGACCAAGACCGTCCGAAGGCGATTGCATACGGGGACAACCGCGTCTTCATGGGCACGACCGGCAAGACGGGAGCCCGGCCTGGCGCTCTGTCCGTCTACGATTATGCGACCGGAACGACGACGGTGCACAAAAATATCGTCGTCGATCAAAGCATCATCGCGCTCGCCTATCAGGACGGGAAGCTGTACGGCGGTACTACGATCCGAGGCGGCCTGGAGAGCATTCCGTCGCAGACGGAAGCGAAATTGTTCGTGTACGATCCTGTGTCGGGCACAAAGACCGCGGAGTACAGCCTGCCAGCAACTCCGAGCGGCAAGAAGCTGACGGCCATCACGGAGCTAATCTCGGTGGAGGGCAAGCTGTGGGGCTTCGCCGAAGGGTATTTGTTCGTGTTTGATCCGGCGACGGCGTCGTTCGACTACATGGAGGAGAAATTCGCCGACGTGACGTACGCGGCCGGCACATACCGGGACGCCGACCTTGTCTCGGTGGCGAAGGATCCGGAGCACCTCTATGGCACGATAGGCAACAAATATTTGTTCAAGCTGAACAAAGCGACGAAAGCCGTGACGGTACTGCAGTCCACCGGAGGGGCCGACATGCTGGCGGCCGACAAGGACGGCAATTTGTATTACCGCAAGAACGACACGGCCTTGTGGCGGTACTCCTTTTAATCAACCCGATGTCCAACCTGAAAAAGCGGACCTCTCCTCCAGGGGAAGTCCGCTTCTTCGCGATTCGTCGGTTGTGTTACAATAAAGGCAAAAAACTAGGCGGGATGCGCTGATGACCTACTCTCCGGTATACCAGGACGTTTTGACGCACAGCTTGTACGGCAAGAGCCGGCTGCCCATTTTTATCCTGGAGAAGCGAATGCAGTTCAACTATCCGCTCCATCACCACAATTTTGCCGAGCTGAGCATCGTCCTGGGCGGATCCGGGACCGAGATTTTGAACGGCAAGCCGCACCGGTTCCGTCGAGGGACCGTCTCTCTTCTGCTCCCGCATCATATGCATGAAATTCTGATCGACCGGCCCAACGTGCACAAATTCAACTGCATGTTCGATTTCCAGCTGCTGTTCTCGTGTCCCACCGATGTTGCGCTGGCTAACGATTTGCTCCGAACCGGCAAGGAGCTGCCCTCCCATTACGAGCTGGATGAAGAGGACACGCAGTACATGGAACAGCTGTTTACCGCCATGCAGCGGGAATATGAGAGCGAGCACTATGCCAAAGACTCGTTGCTGCGCTCCAAATTGCTCGAAGCGCTTGTGTTTCTCGTTCGGAGCGCCCATCGTTATGCTGCTGCCCCAACACCTGCGCTTCCTGCTCCAAGTAAAGTGCTGGATTTGCTGCAGTACGTCCATCTGCATTTTCAAGAAGAAATAACGCTCACTTCCCTCGCCCGTACGTTCAACTGGCATCCTTCTTACATAAGCCGGATCTTCAAGCAGCATGTAGGCCAAACATTAACCGACTACCTCCACGCCCTGCGCGTCGAAATGGCATCCAGCTTGCTCGCAACAACCACCATGAACATCGTAGATATCGCCTTCGAAGTCGGTTTCGAGCATCCCCACACGTTTACCAGAGTGTTCAAGGAATTGCGGGGCATGCCGCCCAAGCAGTACCGGGAAGCTACACTAACGCATAAGCCCCGGGACTGATCACCATTCGGTCGCGGCGCCCGGAGCCCCGATCGGTCACGTAGACCGAGAGTTCGTGATCGGAGCGGTTCAGGAGGATCGTGCGGGTATCCGCTGCGATCACTTCCAGATGGGCCGCTTCGATGTTCTCCACCTCGAGCCGATAGCGGCTCGTCCAGTACCCGCTGCGGTAGGCGGCGATTCGTCCCGTCCATGTGCAGACGCTGTTCCGGATCTCATAGCTGCCTCCGAATACGCTCACGGTACCTTCTTCGAACGGAACGGCGGCCGTGATCACGGTGTCGGCTTCGGCGAAGGAAGCATAAGCGAGCGTCCCGTCCACGTCGAACAGCTCGATATCTCCATGTCCCGTCTCCCAACGATGCGTGTTCACCCGGCTGTACGCGGTATCGGCCGCCGTCTGATTCGGCAGCGACACGACGGCGAACGGAGCGAGCGCCTGCGGTCGGTCATATGCCACGGTTCCCCGGTCGTTCAGCGTCAAAATATCCTCCACGCCTTTCCACTTCGGATACTCATGCCGATTCCAGTATCGCACACCGGACCCTCCAAACAGGACGTAGCCGATCTTGTTGTCCATGTTCACATAGGCTTGTCTGCCGAGCGACTCGATCCTGTCCGGCTCCTTTCCGTAAAAACCTTGGAAGGTCTTGCTGCCGCTCTCCAAATAAAGCGTTCGCTCCCCTGGTGCAAGGTGCGGCATCGCCCCGTACCGTTCGTTCCGAATGCCGATCGTGCCGGATTGCCAGTTCACGATGCGGCAGGGCTTCTCGACACGGCTATGTTCCACGTACACGCTCTTCCCGTCCGGCAGCGCGATGAAGGCGACGTCCTGCCGCAGCTCCCTTCCCTTGCCGCGGGCAAGCGTGACGACCGCTCCGAATCCCCGGTCGAGCGTGTGGATCTGCTCCTTCTCTGCGCTGCGAATAATCGCTTCGTTGGACAGCGCTTGAGGGACGGCCTGAGTCTCTTCATGCAGCGCCTCCACCTGCAGCGTTCCCGTATAGCTCGCATACAGCGGCGTTACGTTCCACAACCCGTGAGCAGGCAACGTGAGCGCCATGACGTTGTTGCGCCATGTGAAGCTCGTGAACGTATCGGGCGTGCGCTGGATGATGGAGCCGCCGAACGGGTAGCTGTAGACGCCGGCCAGCCGCCGCTCCATCTCCGCCGGCTCGCTCGGCTCGGCGCCGGGCCCGCCGAACGCGTGGAGCAAGTAGGAGATAACCAGGTCGTACGCCGAGCCGTGCTCCAGATCTTTGGCGAACTGGGCGTGCGCCCGGTTGATGACGCACTCTTCCCCGTTCTCCTCCAGCAATGCTCCCTTCGAGTTGCTCGACTGGATCGACTCGATACTCGTCAGGGCGCTTCGAGCGAACCTCGCAGCATCCGGATGGCCGTGCAGCACATTGAGAATCGTGTGAGTCAGTTGGCGCTCATGCTGCCGGTTGTACCACCAGTCCTGGCCTTGCACCGGCACGTTCAAGCCGTCGAATTGCGACCAAATCTTGATCGTCCGTTCGTAGAGCGCCACATTGTTGTGCAGGGCGCTGTCCAATACCGGCTGCCCGCTCATGAGGGCGAGCACGGCATGGACGGCCCGCAGATTCGTCCCCGCCGAATAGTAGCTCGGATGGACGAAGGCATGGTTCTCCGACGTATAGTCCGGATGGAACGTAACGGTGCTCACCTTCATCCCGTCGGTCGTATCGACGAGACCGGACGGATGCGCGAGCCGGTCCTTGAACGTGGAGATCGTGTTCATCGACCAATTGACGAACCCTTTCCGCCAAGCGTCCCGGTGCGGATGCTCGGGAAACATCGCGAGCGCGGCCGATATGCCGGCGGCCGTCCAGGCGTTCTCCTCGCATTGCGTGTCGTAGTACACGCCGTTGCGAGGCTCGTCGTCGCACCAGCGGTCGGCGTAGCTGGACGTCACGTTCTGCACGAGGAGCTTCGTCTCCTCGTCCAGGTCGTCCCAGAGCAGCCAGGCGGCGCACGCCATCGCGGCTACGCTGCGCCCGTTCTGGCTCGCCATGAAGAAGCTGTCGCCCCGGCCGCCCCACTTTTTCTCGCTCGTATAGGGCAACACCCCCGCGGCGCGGACGCAATCCGCCGGACCGGTGTCGTGCGTGAAGCCCATGTAGCGGATCGCGGAGATCGCCATCGCTTTTAATTGCGCCTGCGTAATGCCGCCCGTCACCGCCTCATCGAACTCCCCCAGCTTGGAGAGCGTGGCGAAGATTGCGGATACATGGGCAGAATCGGCCTGATACCAGAACGTGCCGCCGAAGAAATGGCCGCAGTTCGGACGGCCTTCCCAGCGCCCGTACTGCTGAGCCGCGAACGGCACCCAGCGGAGCAATACGCCGTGCAAGCGGCGGGACATTTCGTTCTCCGCCGCCCGCTCCCATCGGACCGGCGGCACGCTCCAGATATGTGTGGATAGGGTATAGTCCATGATGAACGTTCACCTCTTGATCATAATAATTGCCGGCGGCACCGTACGCCGAACCGGTATTCGGTAGGTCCGCCGACCGTAGTCTCCTCGGAACAGGGAATCCAAACGATCGCCCCGCTCGGCACGGAAGCGGGCAAGTCTACAGCGACGACGCCATCCGCGCCCATCCCGGTTATGCGGACTTTCCGTCGGGCGCGCTCCCAATCGTTAATTTGCTGCCCGGTCCAGAAGACGAAACCCAACTGCCGCGCCGTCTCCGCATACTTCCGCAGGAAATCGCGAATGGCGGGCTTCCGATGAATGTGAATCTGGTGGAATACGAAATGCGCGACGCCCCGCACGTGAGCCGCTTGCTCCAGAAGAGGCCGGATGATGCTAGGGTCGCATTGCAGGAAATCGCCATAATGAAAGCCGATCTGCAGCACGTCATAGAACCGGTTCTGCTCGTCCGACCAGGCGATCGGGAAGTAAGGCTGCGCCGTGGCGTACAGGAAGCCGACACTGCCTTTCTTGCTGTTCCCGCGGGACTGTTCGGAGGCGATCCCGTTCGCCTCGCACCAGCGGAACAGCTCGCCCCACCCTTCCACGCGGGTGAGGTGGTTCTTGTTGGAGACGATCCCGGGCAAGTCGGCCGATGCCTTCATGGCTTCGGCCTGCTCGCGGAATGCCGTCTCCGACCACGTGCCGCCGTCCACCGGGACGGCGTTGTAATGCAGCGCCAGCTCGTGCCCCTGCGCCTGGATGCGCTGATACAGCGCTGGGCTGTACCACGGCGCCATCATGCACCATGTGGCGGGGACGCTGCATTCCTCCAGCAGCTCGAGCGTCGTCGTGCCTTCCTCGTCCTGCGTATGGTCGCTGTCGAGCGACAGTAGCGCCACATGCGAGACGCCTTCCGGCCAATCCCCGAGGAACGGAAGCGTGAACCCGCGCTCGAGCGCCGTCTGCAGCAAATGCGAGACGAGGACTTCCTTCCATAGATCTGCGTACGGGTGGGCAAAGTAGGGCTCGCCCGCCTCCGTAATCCGCCGGTCGAGCGTCCAGTCCTGCTCCGCGACGTCGTCGGCCTTCAGGACGCCGTCATTCACGGCGGCGCTGCCGTCGGGCGCGGGGACGCCGTCTTCGAGCACCGGCCGCGTGCCCTGCTGCAGGCCGACGAGCGTCGCCGGCACGGCGACGGCCCAGCGATCGAGCCGCCCCCGGCCGATCGCGAAGCGCTGCAGCGCGGGCCCGGCGGTCTCGCCGTCCGGGCCCGCGCGGCGCAGCTCGCCGACCGCCTCCCCGGCGGCGTCGGCTTCGGGACGGGCGCGCCACGGCTCGGCGCCCAAGAAGCGGAGCGGGCGGTCCGCCGTGTACCGCCCGTCAGGCAACAGCGCGTAGCCGGGGCCGGTCCCCCCGGCTCGCATGCAGCCGAGCTTGGCCGCGAACGCGTTCAAGCCGCCGTAGGCGATGAGCGTGCCGCCTTGCTCGGCGTACGCCCACAGCCGGCCCGCGGTCTCCCGGTCGGAGTCCGCCGCCGCGATCAAAAGGTCGGGGCGCGCTTGCACGGCTTCGGCGGCCGTTTCGTACAGCTCGAACGTCAACCCGGCACGCCCCAACCATTCGGTGATGGACCGCTCGAACACATTCAGGCCGAGCGCCCATCGCTTCTCGCAATACGCGGCGTCGAGCAGCACGCCTAACCGGCCCAGCTTCAGATCGGCATTCGGGTTCATCAGCCTCGTCCTCCCAAGCGCACCTGCTGTTTTCGGCAAGGCACGCCGTATTTTAGAACGATTCCATCCAACTCCGCTTCTTTAGCCGATACAGGGACCCAGACAACCGCGTCATAATCGGTTCCCCCGCTCCAGGTAGCGTCCTCCCTACTATCGACGGCCATCACAACCGATTCCGCATCCAGACCGGACACGTTCAAAGCCCGGCGAGCCCGCTCCCAGTCGTTGATCTCTTCGCACGTCCAGAAGACATAGTTGCGCTTCCGGGCCTCTTCAGCAAGATAGCGCATCGAGCGGCGAACTTCTTCCCGGTTGTGAATATGGACTTGATGGTACAGAAAGTGCGCCACGCCTTCGACCTTCCGGACTTCGTCCAGGAACGGCACGATCACGCTGCTGTCCGACCACTTGCCGATGTCGAGGTCCTGCGTGAGAAACCCGATTTCAAGCACGTCGTAGGTGCGGTTGCGCTCATCGGCCCAGGCGATCGGGAAATAAGGGTGGGATGTGCCGTAGATGAAGCCCACGTTCCCTTTCTTGCTCGGGCCGCGTGTCTGATCGGACGCGATCCGGTTCGTCTCGCACCAGCGGAACAGCTCGCCCCAGCCTTCGAAGCGGGTCAAATGGTTTTTGTTGGAGGCAATCCGGTCCTGTCCGGTCGCGCTCCGGAGCCACTCGGCCTGCCGGGCGAATTCCTCGCCGTCCCAGAAGCCGTTGTCCGCTTCCACGGCGTTATAGTGGAACGCCAGCTCATGCCCGGCCGCGACGATCTGCTCGTACATCTCGGCCGAATAGCCGGACTCGAGCATGCACCAGGTCGAGTGGATGCCGCAATCGGCCAGCGTCTGCAGCGTCGAGGCGGCATGGACGTCCTGGTTGCCGTCGCTGTCGTGCGAGACGAGGGCGACTTGCTCCATGCCGTCTGGCCAATAGCCGACGAAGGGCAGCGAGAGCCCGAGCTCCGCCGCCGAGCGAACGAGGTGGCCGACGAACACTTCGCGCCACAAGTCCGCGTACGGGTGGGCGAAGTAAGGCGCCCCCGTCTCCGTGTGCAGCCGGTCCCACGTCCAGTTCAGCTCGACGACGTCGTCGGCCTTCAGCACGCCGTCATCGACCGCAGCCGTGCCGTCCGGCGCCGGAACGCCGTCCTCGAACACGGGGCCCCCGCCCTGCTGCAGCCCGACGATCGTGCCGGGCACATCGACCGCCCAGCGGTCGAGGCGCCCTCGCCCGATCGCGAAGCGCTGCAGCGCCGGGCCGAGCCGCGGCCCGTCAGGCCGGCCGTCGGCCATGTCGCCGACGCTCTCCGCTGCCGGAGCGTCCGCCGCCGACGCCGCCTCTACTTGCAGGCGTACCCAAGGGAAAGCCTGCAAGTAGCGCAGCGGCCGGTCCGCGCCGAGTGCCTCCGGCAGCCGTGCATAGCCGGTGCCCGCCGTCTCGCCGCGGACGTAGCCGAGGCGCGGCGCGAGCGCGTTCAGGCCGCCGCAGGCGATCAGGCGGCCTCCTTCGGCGGCGTATGCCCACAACCGATCGGCTGCGGCGCGCGTGTCCGGCGCTACCGCGACGAGCAGCAGGTCATACGCCGCGCCCGGCGCGTCCAACTCCTCCATGGAGTGAAGGATCGAATACGGGATGCCCCGATGCCCGAGCAGCTCCAGCACATACTGCTCGAAGACGTTCAGGCGGAATTGCCAACGGCGCTCCATCGTCGCCCGATCGAGCAATACCCCTATTTTTGCCAGCTTCATCCTTGTCTCCTCCTAGCGGACGGAGCATGCCTATAGGCTCGCTCCGATCACTTTGGTTAAGGCCCGCACAATATCGTCCATGTCCGACTCGCTGCCGAGCAGCACGTTCTGATGCAGCCAGAGCCCTTCCTGCTCGGCGAAACGCTCGCTGACCGGACAGCTCGTCTCGCGGCGCTCGCCCGTCCATTTTTCAATCTCGTTCAAGACGGCTTTGTTCTTATTCAGCGTAATGTAACCCGGGAGCAGCGGAATGCCTTCCGCATTCATCTGGCGGATGAACGTGTCCTTCGTTATTTTCCCTTCGACCGCCTCCATGTCCAAAGCGAACATAAACATATGGTGGGCATGCTTGGTGACCCGGGAATCCAGCTGCAGTGTCCGCAAGCCGGGAATTTCGCGTACGCGCTCATTCAGCAGCCGCGCGTTGCGGTCACGCAGCTCCCGCTGCGCGTCATATCGCGTCAGCTGCGCGAGCAGAATCGCCGCCTGGAACTCCGTCATCCGCAAGTTCCAGCCAATGTGCTCGTGCTGGTACCAGGCGCCGTTCCGGACGCGCCCGACGTTGGCGAGCGACCAGGCCATATCGGCCAGCGCCTCGTCGTTCGTCAGCAGGATGCCGCCTTCGCCCGACGTGACGTTTTTGCCGGACTGGAAGCTGAACGACCCAAAATCGCCAAGCGCGCCTACGGAGTGCCCGTCCCACGCTGCTCCGACGCCTTGCGCCGCATCCTCGATCAGACGCAGCCCGTGCTTGTCGGCGATTTCCTTCAGCCGGTTCATATTCGCGGGCGCTCCCGCGATATGAACGGCGATGATTGCTTTCGTCCGCGGCGTGATGGCCGCTTCGACCAGCTCGGGATCGAGCAGCATCGAGTTCGGTTCGACGTCGACGAACACCGGGATCGCGCCGAACAGCAGCGCGCACGACGCCGTCGCGATGAACGTGTAGGGCGGCATGATCACTTCGTCGCCAGGACGGACGCCGCTAGCCTGCAGCGCGATCGTCAAGCCGATCGTACCGTTCACGACCGTTACTGCATGCTTCGCTACATGCATAGCGGAGAACTGAGCTTCGAACTCCGGCAGCTTGTTGCGGTTGGATCCGCCCCACTTGCCGGAGCGGACGACCTCCAGAACGAGCCGTTCCTCCTCTTCCCCGAATATCGGCCAGGCGGGAAACGGCTCCGTTCGGACCGGCGTTCCGCCATGGATAGCTAACTGTTGCAAGCTCACTTGCTCTCTCCCCCTTATATCGACTCCTAGATCGACTCCTAGATCGACTCCATTAACGTATCTTCCACGATCGCCCTCGATCCTACATTTACACGGAACGTCTTAACCTCGAAGCCCTCCAAGCGAACCGGCTTCTCAATGCCAAGCAGCGGAATGGACAAAACCGTCTCGCGCGCCTCACCGGTAGGCTCGAACAGCCGAACGATGTAGCTCTCTCCTTCACCGCCAGCCGCGCCGGTATCTTGCGACACAGCTTGCTTGAACGCCGCCACTTGCACGACGCGATCGCTCAGCGAGACAAGCGGCTGCGGCGACTCGCCGGCTCCCGATGGGAAGTACGACAAAATATATGGCTTCTCGTTGTAGCCAAGCGCCTCGCGATCGATATCCTCGAGCCGCTGTTGCGCTGGCCCCGCCTGGAACCAGAACGAATACGAGCGGCTGCCCTGATCGATGCGGCTCGAATAGCGGTCGTTCGGCATCGTGTGCTTCATCTTTCCGCCCGGAAGCGCGGAATACCCCGGCGATCGAAGCAGCGTCAGCCGGAATTCTCCGTCCGACATATCCGAGCCGTAGATGCCGTCATTTACGCACGTCAGAGCGGTCTCCTCGCCTACCGCGGCAACCCATTTCTGCGTGACAACCTCGCGGCCGTTCGTAGGCAGCATTTCCACGCCATACGCTACTTGGCCGTGATATGCCGCCTCTTTCCATATCGTCGGCACGGCGAGCTTCAGCATTTTACGGGTTTCGTTCCAATTCACTTGCACGTCAACGCGGACATCCGAGCCATGTTTAGGCAACGCATACCGCTGCACCAAAGTGGAGCTGCCATATTCCATCACCGCTTCGATGACGGTACGGACTTCCCCGTCTTCGATGACGCGTACGGATGGGATCGGTTTGCCGCGGACACCCGACATCCGAGAACCCCGGGCTTTTGTCATCAGCTTGAACGCGCCGATCCGCTTAGGGAAGCTTTGCACTTGGCTGCCCCAGGCGTCATCGTTGTCTTCCATGACGATCGGCTGCATCGCCCCTGGCGCCAGTACGGCAACGCCGTCCAACGTCCACTCGTCGATGAGCCCCGTAGCCGTATTTACCACGATTTTCAGCCGGCCGTTATGGAACACCAGCTTCCCGTCTTCTGCCTGCAATGCCGGCTTCGGCTTCTCGTCCAAGAACCGCACCGTGCAGTCGAACCGGTTGAGCTGCCCGGGCTCGAGCTCCGCGTAAAAGACGACCCGCTTGCGCCAATCGATGTACAAGTTGCTGAGCTCCTTCTCGACTTGGCAAGGCACAGGCTCCCCGTTACGATGCATGACGATATCCGCATATTGGCCCTTGGAAGACTTGGGCAGCTGGAACTCGCACTCGAACAATCCTTTCACCTTGTACGGATGCGGATTGTAGACGAATACGGGCACTTCGCCTTCTTCTGCCTGGCGTTCGCCCGCGGTCAAGGCGAAGAACGCCCTTGAGCGGAGACGGGCCAATATTTCCCGGCCGTGATCCATCAGCCGCAGCGCGTAATCTTCGACGGGCTGTACCGAAGAGCCGGGCAGCAAATCGTGGAACTGCGCGATCAGCAAATCCTGCTGCGCTTCCGTAATCGCCTGCGCGGGATAAGGGACCAAGCCGGCGAGAGCGGCATGCGACATCATTTTCTCCGTCAGGAACAGCTCGTTCTCGAGCTTCCGGTGCTTCTGTTTGATCCGGATTTGCGACGTATAGCAGCCGACCGCCCATGGATTCAAATCCCCTTCGTGGGAGGGCAGCTCCGCGTCTGACTCGCGCAGTTCCCTGAAGTACGCCTCAGGCGTGGAGTGCGTAAGGACATGACTCGTCGTCTGTTCCTTCAGCTCCTGGAGATTCGACAAGTCAACGCGCGACGGACCGCCACCGTGATTGCCGATGCCCCATAGCAGCATGCCGGTTTGGCGATCGGGATGGTCGTTCAGCCAATCCTGTACTTTCAGGTGTGCTTTTCCTTTTCCCGACAAGTAAGCTTTGTACGCCCGATGGACGATGACCGACGAGCCGTCATATCCGATCCAGTTCACGTCTTCCGCAGGAAGCGGACAGTCGTTGTCGCCGGGACGGCAGACGATATACGAGTCGAAGCCGGCCTTCGCCATCAGCTGCACAAGCCCGCGCGTATGGCCGAACGGGTCGAAGTTTATCGCCGTCGTCGGCTTCACCCCGAATTTCTCCGCGAAGTATTGCCGCCCGACGAGCATGTGCCGGACGAACGACTCCCCGCTCGGCATATTGCAATCCGGCTGCAAATACCAGCCGCCCATGATATGCCATTTCCCATCCCGCACAAGCTTCTGAATGCGCGCGAACAAGGCAGGATCGTATTCCTCGATCCACTGGTACAGAATTACCTCGTTGTGGTTGAATACGAACCCGTCGAACTCCTCGCAGAACTGCGCCGCGATTCGGAACGTCGACAACGCCTCCCCCGCACCCTCCTCGATCTCCCATAGCCACGCCGGATCGAGATGGGCATTGCAAATCAGATGCAGCTTCCTCTCCACACTATAACCCTCCCTTAAGGTCGCCTGAACGGAAAACCCCCGATGAAGCATCGGGGGCGCCCAGGCATGACTGCTTATTTCTTCTGAGTGGATTTGTACCAGTCGGTCGCTTCCTTGATCAACTGATCGCCGCCGCGTTTCTTCCAATCTGCTACGAAATCGTTGAATTTGTCAACAGACTCTTTGCCTGTGATGACTTTGGAGGCGAACTCCAGCCACAGTCCGTCATATTTCAGTTCTGGACGCGCTTGGAGGGTTGGCAGACTCGGCATGCCCAATCCGTCGTTTTTCGCCCCTTCGGCTTGCGCGACCTTCAGCGCTGCCAAAATTTTGTCGCCGCCCGGCTTATTCTTGATGTACTCCTCGTCGGTCAGGTATTTCTTCGGACCCGTGAAGGCCAACCAGCCTTGGTGCATGAATTCGGCGCCGGTCTCTTCTGCCGTCTTCGGATAGTTGTACTTGATTTTGCCGTTCTCTACCGTGTAGTCCGTGCCTTCAAGGCCGTACAGCAAGAAGTTGTCCTTGTCCTTGTTGTCCGGGTTGTAGTACCAGTCGAGGAACTTGATAACCTCGGCCGCATTTTTCGTATTCTTCGGAAGGGTCCAGACGTAGTCGGACACGGAGGAGCCGATTTCGTCCACGGCGCCCGGCTTGCCGCTTGGGCCAACCGGCGAAGAGATGACGGCTACTTTGGCGTTCGGATCGCCCGCTTGCACGTCCGACTGCCACTTGTCCGGATAGGTCGCGGCGTGTGCCCACATGCCGGCTACGGCAGAGCCCTTGATTTTAGCGTCCCAGTCTTTTCCAGCCATGACGAGGAACTCGTTGTCTAGCAGCTTTTCTTCGTACAGCTTGCGGTACGTTTTCAGAGCGTCTACCATTTCGGGACGGATGAAGTTCGGTACGAGCTGGTCGTTTTGATATTTCCACAAGCTTGGAATGACATCGTACGCCCCGAAGAATGCGTTGCCGAACGAGAATTTCGAGCGCGCCGTGAATGGAATTTCGTCGTTTTTGCCATTGCCGTTCGGATCTTTTTCCTTGAACGCTTTTAGGACCGTAATATACTCATCTACCGTTTTAGGCGCTTTCAAACCCAGCTTGTCCAGCCAGTCTTGACGAATGTAAGTGACCGTACCGTTGCGGATCGGGTTTTCTTGCGGGATTCCATAGATTTTGCCGTCCTTGCTCACCCGAGCCGAATCCCAGGACTCTTGAGGGACGTATTTTTTCAAGTTGGGGCCGTATTTATCGATCAGTTCGTTCAGAGGCATCAGATTGCCGGAATCGACGGCCGGCGCTACCTCCGGGGTGTTGATGCCTTTCGTTTGAAGCAGGTCGGGCATTTCGCCGCTGGCGAACATAAGCGTGATGGTTTGCGAGTAGTTTTCATGCGGAATGAGCTGCAGCTCCAGATCGGTGTTGGACAATTGCTCCAGCTTGGTCACGTACTTGTCGCTGTTGATATCGCGTGAACCGGTTACGTACGCCAAGTTGCCGGTGCCTAACGCGACCTTGATTTTCGCAGGGGCAGCGGGAGTGCTGGAGCCGCCCGAGCCATTCGACGGCGACGTGCCGCCTTCATCCTTGGAGGCGCAGCCTGCCAAGGCGGAACCGACAAGCACCGTGCTCAGCAAGACGGAAAACGTTTTCTTCATCTTCACTTGAAACCCTCTCCTTTTTCATGTTGTCTTTTATATAATTTACCCTTTAACGGAACCTAGCATCGAGCCTTTGACAAAATGCTTCTGGATCCAGGGATAAATCACGAGAATCGGAAGTGTGGCGAACATGATCGACGCCATCTTGATCCCTTCCACCGACTGCATGGAGGCGACCGTATTCTGCATCATCGACTCGACGTCGCTCTCTACGATAAGCTGCCGCAGCTTGACCTGCAGCGGATGCAGCGCCGGATTACGAACATACATCATAGCGGCGAAATAACTGTTCCAATGACCAACCGCATAGAAAAGACCGATCGTGAGCAGTGACGGTTTCGAAAGCGGCACCACGATTTGCAGCAACGTGCGGTACTCGCCGCAGCCGTCGATTTTGGCGGAATCGAGCAAACCGTCCGGGATATTCCGGAAGAACGAGATCATAATAATCATGTTGAACGCGCTGATCGCGCCCGGGAGAACCAACGCCCAGATGCTGTTGAGCAGCCCAAGCGATTTGACCAGCAAATATGTCGGGATGAGAGGCGCTTGAAAAATCATCGTGAACAGGACGAGCAGCAAGATGAATGAGCGTCCTTTAAGGTCGCTTTTCGAAAGCCCGTATGCCATCAAGCACGTCATCGCCAAGTTGATCCCCGTACCCAGGACGGTAATCAGCACCGTAGTGCCGAACGATCTCCAGATGGATGGATCCGTGAAGACGACCGCATAGTTGGACAATGTGAAATCGACGGGCCACAAGCTGACTCTACCTTCGAGCAAAGCCCGGTTGCCGCTGAACGAGCCGGACAAAATATGAAGGAACGGAACGAGCATCGAGATGCTGAACAGCGTCAGAAAGGCGTAGTTGAATACTAGAAACGAGCGTCGGGAACTTGCCGGTTTAATCATGAGCGTTCCCCCCCCTTAATAGATCGAGTTGCCGGTTGTCCGGCGACTGATGAAGTTGGCCCCTACGAGCAGCACGAAACCGATGACCGATTTGAACAGCCCGATTGCTGTCGTATAGCTATACTGTCCGCCCAACAGCCCGATTCGGTAAATGTAAGTGTCGAACACTTCACCGGTTTCCGTCACCAGCGGGTTCAGGAAAATGTAGATTTGCTCGAAGCCGAGGTCCAAAATGTTCCCGATTCGCAGCAGCAAGAGCACCATGATGGTAGGCAGAATGCTGGGAAGCGTGATGCTGAACACTTGCCGGAGCTTGCCGGCTCCGTCGACCTCCGCGGCCTCGTACAAGTCCGGATTAATGCCGGTCAAGGCCGCCAAGTAGATGATCGTACTCCATCCGATCTCTTTCCACAAGCCGGAGGAGACGATAATCGTCCGGAAGTAGCTTGGCTCCTGCATGAAGAAGATCGGCTCGCCGCCGAACCATTCGATCACATCGTTTACGAGCCCTGCGCTAGGCGACAAGAAATTGATGACCAAACCCCCGACGATAACCCACGATAAGAAGTGAGGCAAATACAGGATTGTCTGGACCGTGCGTTTGAACACCGCCTTCCCGACCTCATTCAGCAGCAGTGCCAAGAGAATAGGGGCCGGAAAGCCAAATACAAGCTGGTATAAGCTGATGAGCAAGGTGTTTCTGAAAATGCGGTAAAACTCCGGATAGGCGAACAAGTTTTCGAAATGCTTAAATCCCACAAACTTACTGCCGAACACCCCGTCGAAAATGTTGTAGTTCTGAAAAGCGATGACGCTTCCCCCAAGCGGAATATACTTAAAAATGACGAAGAAGAGCAGTCCTGGCAGGATCATCGAGTAAATCGGCCAATGTTTCACAAAATAATTACGCTTCTTCGGTACCGCTAGGGAGGGCGCCGGCTTCCTGTTAGCGGCGGTCCGGCTTGCCGCGGATGGTTGAGCGGCCATCATACATCCCCTCCTGCTGTCAAATGGCTTGTCCTGTATGGGTGAATCAATCTTATGCTTTTATGATACCGACTCCCTGATGACGCTTACATGTGATTTTTTGTGAAAGCTTGTTATTCCTTTACCCGATCTTCATAATCAGATGTGTTCCCTTCCCCAGAACCCACTCCAATACTGCGGAACCTTTCCCGCTTCCCCACTGTGTCCACTCCGCACTCACTGAACCCCGAACTGCTTTCTCTGCAATCCCGCTACACTCCCTCCGTACCCTTTCTGAATCCGCTTCATCCCAGCTACACTCGCTCCGTACCCTCTCTGAACCCCACTTCACCCCAGCTGCATTTTCCCCACCTTCTATTTAACCCTACAAACAGCGCCGACCCCGGCAACCTCTCGGCTCCCTTTCCATATTCTGAACCCACTCGTACCGACTCCGATCCACTCTTCAACTACTCTTGCACGGATACAGACGCGTATACACCGAGTTGCCTTTTCTCTAGTACCATTACCTTGAGTACCCTTCGCTACTGTATCATTCCACAAGAGCCCCTCGAGGTAGACTTCCCCTCCACAAAGGCACCATTCGCCCCTTATGGGCACTATCCCCTTGACTCAGGAATCAAGCTTGTCATTAGGTTTGGTTTACCCGAGCTCTGGACAAGAGAACAAATGTTTGGTAAAATCAAAATGCAAACATACGTTCTATTTGGCTGGTGATTTCGAATGATTCCGAGTTCGATAATTGATGAGTTTGATCGATCATTTCCAACGGAGCAGGCCTGCTTGGAACAGTTATTTCAAACTAAGTGGCCCGAAGGGTATGCTTGTCCTCGATGCGGTCATGGACATGCCTATTTGATGACTTCTCGCAGGCTGCCGCTATATGAGTGCCGGCAGTGTAGTTATCAGGCTTCCCTGCTTACAGATACCGTGATGGAAGGGAGTCGTACCGATCTCCGGAAGTGGTTCTTGGCCATCTGGTTACTCTCACGATCCGAATGCGGCACCACTGCAGCTGCGCTGAGCGAGATCATCGGCGTTACATATAAGACGGCTTGGCTGATGCTGCACAAAATCCGTCACGCAATAAGCGAATCTGAGGATGACCGTCTATTGTCCGGTATCGTTCGAGTGAATCCCGCCTGTTACGGGCGACCCCATAATCCTTCTGTTTTTCGGCACCCCCAGGAGCACCCGTTCCTCGTTGGTTCCTCGGTGGATGAACAAGGCAGCCCTCTACAAATTAAGCTCGTACTGCTCAATGTCCACCAACATATGAACGAGTCTAAGGGGATTCTTCGCTCCGGCATTCAATTTTTCACAAATCGGCATATCGATCCTCAAGCACATGATTTGGAGTTTGTGAAAAACCAATACGCCCGAAACCGAATTCGAGCGCTCCTGGAAGTAGCCCGTGCTGCCTGCCGATGGATCAATACGACTTTTCACAGTCTGGGCCGCAAACATCTTCAAGCCTACTTGAACGAATTTGGCTACCGGTTCAACCAATCTCTTCTCGACCAGCCTCCATTTTTGTCTTTGCTCACCCATTGTGCTTCCTCCAAGAAGATTCGTTATGCCGATCTGACAACAGCCGCTGCTTAACCATTCACATAAGATTACACTATGAATTAGTTGTTATTTGCTCATCTTCTCTTTCGGAGTCCTTTCGCGCATGTCTGTTTATTGTTATCCGAATTCAATCACCTTCGATCCCATTTCCTGAGCCGAGGGGATAATGGCCATAAGGGGGCGGGCCCCCCCACTCTCTCGGGCCCTGGGAGTTTTATGCATCTCAAGGTCGTTTGCTGATTCGGTGTCCCCTTGTGCATGTCTTGTCTGTTGTTATCCGAATTCAGTCACCTTCGATCCCATTTCCTGAGCCGTGGGGATAATGGCCATAAGGGGGCGAGACCCCCACTCTCTCGGGCCCTGGGAGTTTTTTATGCATCTCAAGGTCGTTTGCTGATTCGGTGTCCCCTTGGGCATGTCTTGTCTGTTGGCATTCGAATCCAATCACCTTCGATCCCATTTTCTGAGCCGAGGGGATATTGGCCATAAGAGGCGCGCCACCCCACTCTCTCGGAGCCCTGGGAGATTTATGCAAATACAGAAAACCGCCCGATTGAACACAATCGGACGGTTCGCAAACTTGTAAAACATGGCTACCCGAATCAAATCCCGCTACTCCTTGCCATGCAGCAGTGCACGGATCTCCTCGCTTGTACGGCAAGCGAGCACTTGATTCAACAGCTCGCGGCAGTGCTGCTCGGTTGTTTCGATCAGCCGGTTTTTGACCGGCAAGATCGAGTGGGCCGACATGCTCAGGTCGTGTACGCCGAGGCCGAGCCAGATCGGCAGCGCATGCACATCGCCGGCCAGCTCGCCGCACACACCGACGGTGATGCCGCTGGCCCGGGCAGCTTCGACGATATGTTTCAGGAGCCGGATGACAGCCGGATGGTATGGATTGTACAGGTGAGCGATTTGCTCGTTCATTCGGTCTACCGCCAGCACGTACTGGACGAGATCATTCGTCCCGATGCTGAAGAACTGGACCTCCTGCGCGAGCAGATCGGCGATAGCCGCAGCGGCCGGGACTTCGATCATGATGCCGACGTCGATCGACTCCCGGAACGGCACATTCGCCTCGCGCAGCTCGCGCTTGGCCAGCTCCAGCACTTCATTCGCCCGGCGCAGCTCTTCGACCGAAGAGATCATCGGGTACATGATCTTCACATCGCCGTAGCAGCCTGCCCGCAGAATCGCTTTGAGCTGCGTCTTGAACATGTCACGGCGGTCTAGCAGGATGCGGATCGCCCGATACCCGAGCGCCGGGTTGTCCTCCTCAGGCAGCGGCAAATAATCGAGCTGCTTGTCTCCGCCGATGTCCAGTGTCCGAATGATGAGCGATTTGCCGTTCAGCTGTTCCGCCACTTGGCGGTACACCTCGAACTGCTCGTCTTCCCGAGGCAGATGATGCCGGTCCATATACAGAAATTCCGTCCTGAACAACCCGACGCCGGAAGCACCGTAGCTGAGCGCGAGCTCCAAGTCTTTCAGGGAACTTATATTCGCTCCCAGCCGAACGGAACGTCCGTCCAAGGTCACGGGAGGCAGGCCGATGATGCGCTGCAGCTTTTGCCGATACTCGAGCCATGTGCGCTTTTTGGCCCGGTAGAGCTCAATCGTGACATCGTCCGGCTGCAAATGAATGATCCCCTCGTCTCCGTCGACGATGATCAAGTCTCCGGTCTGGGATGGGCATTCCACGCCGAATATGAAGGGGATGCCCATCGCTCGGGCCATGATCGCCGTGTGCGAGGTCGTCCCTCCCAGCTGCGTAATGATGCCGAGGAGCTGCGTCGGATCCAGATGAGCGAGCTGGGATGGGGTCAATTCCCTCGCAACGACGATAAACGGTTGATCCTGCGGCGGCTGCGACGCTTCGCCCGAACCGAGCAAATGCTTGAGCAGCCGCGTACCGACGTCCTTGATATCGATCGCGCGATCTTTCATATACTCGTCGTCCAGCAAGTCGAACATCCCTACGAATTTATCGACGACTTCCTTGACCGCCACCTCGGCCGCCTTATACTGCCTTTGGATAATCCCGGACACTTCGTTCATAAAGACGGGATCGTCCAGAATGGCGAGGTGCGCGTCAAAAATATTCGATTCTTCCGCACCGAGCACCTCGGCGATGTCGTGTTTGATCGTTTGAATCTCGGTTTTGGACAGCCGGATGCCTTCGTACAGCTTTTCGAACTCAAAGGCCAGATCGTTCACGTCGATGACGTCATCCGGAAGCTCCCACTCCCAGTCGGGCATGACGAATGCTTTGCCGATCGCAATGCCGGATGACGCTCCATTGCCTTTTATCATTTCGTCTCGTCCCCCCCTGCAGCGTCTTCTTTCATGATGACCGACATGACCGACGCTTGTCCCTTTTTCACATGCTTGAACGGCGCGAATGTCAAGGATTTGACGATGTCCATGTTCGTAATGACCATCGGCGTGGCGAGCGACTTCGCTTGCTTTTTGATTTTCTGCAAATCAAACTTGATCAGCAGCTGCCCCGGCACGACGTTGTCCCCGACCTGCACCACCGCCTGAAACCATTTTCCCGTCAAATGAGACGTATCGATGCCGATGTGGAGCAGCACCTCCAGCCCGTCTTCAGTCTTCAAGCCAATCGCATGCATCGTCGGGTACAGAATCACGACTGTTCCCGCTACAGGCGCTACAAGTTCACCCCGCTCCGGAAAAAATGCAACCCCATTGCCCACCAGCTTTTGCGCGAATATGGCGTCCGGCACGTCCTCGATCGGAATCATGTTGCCCTGCACGGGCGCATGGAAATGCACATTACGAATGTCTTTGTGCAGCACCTTCACGATCTGCTCCCGGATCAGCTCCGAGAACGTGCCGAACACGACCTGGACGTTACCTCCGCCTAACCGGATGACTCCGGCGGCGCCCAAATGCTTCAAGGCGTTCGTGTCCATAATCTTGTCGCTCACTAATGTAAGCCGGAGCCTCGTGATGCAGGCCTCGATCTGCACGACGTTGTTCTTCCCGCCCAACGCCTGCAGGATGAGAGGGGCCCGGTAGCGTATATCTCCCGCCCATTCTTCCAGCTGCGACCCTTCCTCCCGGCCGGGAGTCGGGATGCGGAAGCGGCGGATCGCCCACCGGAACACGATATAATACACGAGGCCGAACACCAGTCCGATCGGGATCAACAAGAGGCCGTTGCGGGATAAATGCTCGTTGATGATATATTCGATCACACCCGCCGAGAAGGAAAAGCCGTGATGGATGTCCAGCATGTAGGCAAGCCACATGGCCACTCCGGATAAAAGCGCATGGACGACGAACAAATAAGGGGCCACGAACAAAAACGCGAACTCGATCGGTTCGGTCACCCCGGTGAGAAACGAAGTAAGCGCCGCCGTCATGAAGGTCGCCTTCACCTGCGGCTTCAAATCTTCCCGCGCCTCATGGATGATGGCAAACGCTATAGCGGGCAAAGCAAACATCATGATCGGGTACAGCCCTGCCATGAATATCCCTGCCTGTGGGTCGCCCGCGAAAAACCGCGGCAAATCCCCATACAGCACCGTACCGTTATCGAGCGGATACGAGCCGACCTGGAACCAGACGACGTTGTTCAAGATGTGATGGAGCCCGGACGGGACGAGCAGCCGATATGCCACCCCGTATACGAATGTGCCCCACGCCCCGTGCGACAAAATCCAGTCGCCGAACCGGTCCATCACGGCTTGAGCGGACGGACCGATCTGAATCGTGATGTAGGAGAAAAGGATCGATACGAAACACATGAACAGCGGCACGAACCTCGGACCGCCGAAGAACTGAATGTATTCCGGAAGCTGGATCGTCTTGAAGCGGTGATACGAAAGCGCCGCCATGACTCCGATGACGATGCCCCCGGCCACCCCCATCTCGAACATCGAGCCGGTGAAATATTGCGTCGCCGTTACGAAGATGAAATACCCGAGCAACGCTGACAGAGCGGCGATGCCGGCGTTTTGCGTTAATCCGAGTGCGACTCCGATAGAAAATAAAAACGGCAAATATGTAAAAATGGCATTGCCCGAAAATACGAGGATGTCCCCGAACTGGCCCATTTTCAATGCATCCCAAGGCAAATTGCCCAGGAACAGCAAAATGGCCGCTGCCGGCAACGCAATGGTGGGAATCATTAGCGACCGGCCGAACTGCTGCAAATTGCCCATCCAATTCCAATTGATATTCATGGGCGTTAACTACCTCCAACCATAATGAAGCAATCTTCTTCCACTGTACTGGCTTCCCCTCATTTTGTCAAAAGAGAAGCGCCTTGAATCAGGCGATTCAAGGCGCTTGCCGGGTGCGAGTCAGCTGCCGCTCGGAAACTGAGTTTTGTACCCGTTGAACTGCGTGTAGGCTTGGCTGATCTCCTGTTGATCGGCCGCCTTCATCTTGTACCAGCCTTTTTGGAACATCAGATCGAACAGCTCGTATTGCGACTGATGAACATCGTTCAGGATCGTCTGCACCGTCTGATGCAGCTGCGGATTTTGGGCTTCGTTCAGCCCGGTATTGTAGCCGTAAGTCAAGTATTTCGCATAAGAGAGAATGTCGTTGACCCAGTCCCGGTCGTTCATCTCCGGCCCTTTGACTTGCGGCAGCTGGCCCGTTTGCGGCATTGCAATTGTTGTAGCCATCGTCACACCTCCCGAGTTACTGTAAATGAGTTAGAAGCTGATTGTAGTGCTGCACGTGCTTCTGCCCACATTGCCGGAGTTTGTTCTGGATCTGCACGTCGGTGCAGGCGTTCGCGGCATCTTCACACTTCTTGACCGCAAGCAGCTCCCAGGACAAAAAGTCCTTGACGTAGTTCAGCTCCTTGTCCGTCAGCATATTCCGGTTCGGCGTTGTGTTGGCCATATTTTGCTGCATCGTCTCAAGTCCCCCTCTACCGGCTGCCGTAAGTTCCGAACGATGACGCGATTCGCGATGACAATTCGTTCTTTTTCCGGTTCATCATTGTGCTCTGGAACGAATTCTGGATCGCGTTTTGGAACGAGCTTTGGAACGACTGTTGGTACGGTTGTGTTTGCTGATAAGATTGTTGCTGCTGGAATGGTTGTTGTTGCTGGAAAGATTGCTGGAATGTTTGCTGAATCGGCTGCTGGAAGGTTTGCTGGATCGGCTGGTGGAAAGATTGTTGAATGGGTTGCTGGATCGGTTGCTGGAAAGATTGCTGAATGGATTGCTGGATGAAACTTGTCGGAATAGGTTGCTCTCCGGCACGGCGCCCACCCTTATACTGCGACGGTACATACCCGACAGGCTGATAGCTGCTCTGGGTCCCACGGTTTGTCATTCCGCTATTCATCGAATAAGGCCTCCTAAACAAAAAGAAAGTCTTCGGGCCATAAGCATCGCCTTCTTCAAGACGTGCTCGTCGTCCAAAGCCTTTCTTAGTGTTCACGCGCCGTTCGGGAAATATGGCTGGAACCTGTTTACACCTATCGAAGATCCGCTTACTTTTTCGGCAGCAGAATCGAGTCCTCTACCTTGATGCAGCGGTCCATAATGACTTGAATGCCTTGCTCCGCTACGACTTGACCGGCTTCTTCGTTCACGATGCCCTGTTGGAGCCAAAACGCCTTGGGCTTGTGTTTCATTCGCACCGTCTCCTCCGCGATCGGACCGATGTCTTCGCTGCGCCGGAACACGTCGACAATGTCGACCGGCTCTTCGATCTCGGTAAGCGATCCATATACCTTCTCGCCCAAAATCGGCCCGTTGGCGTTCGGATTGACCGGAATAATGCGATAGCCCTTCGCCTGCATCGCCTCCGACACCATATACGAGGTACGGTCCGGCTTATCCGACAAGCCGACTACCGCGATTGTACGAGTGTTCATTAACAGCTGCTTGATGGCTTCCCGAGAAGGATTTTCGAATGCCATATTTACGTTCCCGCCTTTCCGGATCATTGATAAGATAATGCCTGCTTGCCCATCGCTTCCCACACTTGGATAAATGCAGCCTTATTGATCGGCGTGCTCTTCTTGCCGCTGAGCGGATCGTTCACGTATACGTTCGTGTCGTCGTACCCGACCAGCAACACCGCATGCTCCATAAACGTCGTTACGACTTTGCCTTGCTTCGTCTCCCACTCCACCCACTGCGACGGTACCGCGTAATCAATCGTCGTCCAGACGACGGATGGGATCCCGGCTGCCAGCTGTTGCTCCAACGCTTCGAAGGAGCCTCCGGTCAAGTCGATCGCGCTCGGCACATAATGCTTCAACAGCTCCATTAGCGGACCGTGGAAAATGCCGAACCCTTTGCCCTTCGCCGTAATCTCCCCGACAAATCCGACGTTCGGATTTCCCCACGATTGGATGCCGGTAGCGGACCACACGATGGGCGTCGGATCCTTCTTCATTTCGGGAACGAGCTCCATCTTGCCTTTATTCACTCCGGCGAATTGCAGGAGCATCGTCAGGCTCGTGACCTCACAGCCGGACGGAAGCTCCGGCAGCTGCCTGACGAGCGGCGCGTCGATAAGGACGGACTGCGGCTTCGGCGGCGGGAGCGTCGGCTGCGGAGCCGGGGTGGCGATCGTCGCCGGAAGCGGCGCGAGAGGTGCCGACTGAGCGAACCACTCCAAGTCCTTCCCTGATATTTTGGCATAGAGCAGTACACTGAATACGCCGCTCGAGAATAAAAGGCCCGCTATGAGCAGCAATGTGAACGAATACTTCGTAACGTTCCACACATGAACCATTTAGGCATCACTCGATCTTTTGATATTAAGGACGCAGCTCCACATTGGCGCCGATCGACCGCAAGTGATCGAAGTATTGCGGATACGATTTGGCTACATGGTGGGCGTCGCGAATCGTAAGCCCTTGCTTCGAGCGCAAGCCGACAACCGTGAGCGCCATGATGACGCGGTGATCGTAGTGCGCGTCGATCTCCACGCCGCCTTCCACGCCTTCGGGTCGGCCGTGTACGATAATCTCGCTCTGGCGCTCTTCCACGTTGGCTCCGGCTTTGCGCAGTTCGTTCAAGTAGTCGGTAATGCGGTCGCATTCCTTGTACCGCAAGTTCTCGACATTGTAGAAGCGGGAAGTGCCCTCCGCGAATACGGCGGCGGCCACCATCGCCAACACTCCGTCGGTGAAATGATCGCCGTCGAATTCCCCGGCCTTCAGCCGGCTGTTGCCCTTGACATGCACGACGCCGTTCTCATGCGTGAGCGGCACTTGCATCGCCTTCAGCACGTCGACTACCGCTCGCTCGCCTTGCTTGCTGTTCTCCTCGAGACGAAGCACCCGGACGTCGGAGTTCGTGACCGACGCGGCGGCGAGGATGGCGGCCGAGCCCGGATAGTCGCCCTGGACGACGTATTCCTTGGCCGCGTAGCGCTGACGGCCCGGTACGCGGAAATGCATCAAGTCGTCCGCGGCCTCGACCTGAATGCCGGCTTGGCGCATCACTTCCAGCGTCTGCCCCACGACGACCTTCGACTTCAGGTCATGCAGCACTTCGATCTCGCTGTCCTCGTCCAGCAATGGCGTCATAAACAGCAGGGAGCTCAAGTATTGCGAGCTGACCGAGCCGGACACTTGAATGCGCCCGCCCTTCGGCTGCCCGCCACGGATCGTAATCGGCAACCGGCCGCCCCTGTGCTCGACTTGAACGTTCATTTGCTGCAGCGCCGCTATCAAGTCGTCATGAGGCCGCTTCCCGAGGGAATCCGGGTACGTGTTCACGAACGTCACTTCGGGACAGAAAGCGGCCGTGGACATCAGGAACCGCAGCACTGCGCCGGCATTGCCTACGTTCAGCTCCTTCACCGGGCGCGGGTGACGCCCGAAGCCTTTAATAATGATGCGCTCCTCGTTCTCGTCGAGCTCGGCGCCGAGATCGCGGATACAGCGGCGCATCGCGTCGCTGTCTTCGCTATGGGCCGGGTATTGGATCGTGCTCGTCCCTTCCGCAAGCGCCCCGATCAGCATGTAACGGGTTGTATAGTTTTTGGAGGATAGGGCGTTAATTTCCCCTTGTAATGTCGGTGTAGGCTGAACGATGGCTTTCATGGCTGGAATCCCTCTCTCTGTTCATGGTCATGCTTTGCAGGATCAGTGCATATAATAGGCGGCTGCCGCCAAACCGAGGCCCGCTCCATATGTAAGCACCAAATATAGTGCCAGTCTTCCGAGCTTGCGGGAGCGGTACAGCCTGAGGCAATCGGCCTTTAATGTGGAAAACGTCGTAAACGCTCCAAGGAATCCGGTTCCGAACAAGAGCCGGAGCGACTCATTCCATCCGTGCCCTACGATCCAACCCAGGGCAAAGCTGCCAATTAGGTTTATTGACAGTGTACCATACGGAAAATCGTTTTGGAATCGGTTGTGAAACCACCGGGTGGCAAAATAACGGGCATTCGCGCCGAAAAAACCGCCGGCCGCCACCGCCGCCGCATGGGTGAGCGTCATCGTCATACGCGGTCCCGCCTTTCCCCGGCTGTAACCGCCAGGCGTCCCCCCAGCCATGCAAACGCCAGCCCGCCTATCACGCTAAGGGCAACGTACAGGACCGCCAAACTCCAGGCGTGCGAATCCAGCAAAGCAACCGTTTCTACGCTAAATGTGGAGAACGTCGTAAATGCGCCGATGAAGCCCGTGCCGATCGTGGTGCGCCAGCGTTCGGACATCCTGGCGTTTACGATCGGGGCGTGCAGCAGCCAGGCTAGCGCGAAGCTGCCGAGCAGATTGATGAGAAGGGTCGCAAGCGGAAATGCGGCCGATCCGTTCGCGTTGGCGGACTCCAAGGCGACGCCGATCGCATACCGAACGAGCGCGCCGCACATCCCGGCGAGGCCTATGTATAAGGCGATCAAGCCGTCTCCTCCCTTCATTGACTTCGCAATGCGATTCTACTATGATCGGTAGCAAGAGTGTGTGACAGTGTCATGAAATCCATAATCCGGAGGGAACCCGAACGATGAGTCAAGACATTCAAACGATTACGCCAGCCGAAATCAAAACACGCCTGGCAAACGGAGAGAAACTGAACATGATCGACGTTCGCGAAGACGAGGAAGTGGCCGCCGGTATGATCCCCGGCGCGAAGCATATCCGCCTCGGGGAGCTGCCGGACCGGCACGGCGAGATCGAGCGGACTGATGAGATCATCCTGATCTGCCGCAGCGGCAATCGGAGCAACCGGGCATGCCAATATTTGCACTCCATCGGCGTTCCGAACTTGAAGAACATGAACGGCGGGATGTTGGAGTGGGACAATCTCGATTAAGCGGTTGTTCCGCTGTTCCCCGCCCCGTCTAGAATAAGCCTCACGATTTCGTCCACCGAGCGGTTCGTCGTATCGATCCGCAGGTGGGCGAAGTCATACGCGTGCTTCCTCGCTTCCAGCAGCTGAGGTACGGATTCAGCCGCATTGCCTTTCAGCAAGGGCCGGTTCGGGTCGTTCTGCACCCTGTCGAGTATCGTCTCGACGGATGCGGTCAACGCCACGACCGTGCCGGAAGCGAGCATTGCCTCCCGGTTCGCTTCCGCGAGCACGGCTCCTCCGCCCGTCGCTACGACGACCTCCCTCGACTCCTCCAGCGTTCGCTTTAACACATCGGTCTCGACTTGGCGAAAGTACGCTTCTCCACGGCTCGAGAACAACTCGGGAATGCTGCACCCTTGATCGTCTTCGATCGCTTGGTCCAGATCGAGCTTGCGCCAACCCAGCTCGGCGGCAAGCCGCTCGGCGACCGTCGATTTGCCGGTCCCCATAAACCCCACCAATATAATTGCCTTTTCCGGCAACACAATCATCCCCATTTTACCAAAATTTCGTGAATATTTCGCAAACCAAATAGTAATGATGATAGTACAAGAACGAGAGAAAAAGGAGAGAACCTCTGTATGGAACAAGCGTTCTCGGGCATGCCGTCCCCCCGCCGCGACCGGCTGGAGCTTATCTTAAGCGCCGATCATCCGCTTACGAAGGAAGATGTCGTGTGGGTGCTGGAAGTCGTCAAAAAAAAGGTGGCTGACGGAGATCCCCGGTTGCTGGATCTGGATCAGCCACGCCTGCTCCAAAATTTTCAACACTATGCCGAAGCGTCCCTGCTCCTCTTGAACCGTAGAATGTGCTACGGGCAAGAAGCCGACCGCCTCCGCGTCTGCTTGCGGGAAGCGGCCTACGGCTTATATGATCCCCGCCTGTTCGGGTCCCGTTAGAGCAATCGCCGGAGTGATCCTAGTTTTTCATCCACTCGAAATGGAACGAGCCTTCCCGGTCCACGCGTTGGAACGTATGCGCCCCGAAGTAGTCGCGCTGCGCCTGCAGCAGGTTGGCCGGCAGACGCTCGGTCCGGTAGCTGTCGTAATAAGCGAGCGCGGAGGCGAAGCCCGGCGCCGGAATGCCGTTCGCCACAGCGGTCGTCACTACCGTTCTCCAGGAATCCTGATAGTTGTCCACCACGGATTGGAAGTAAGGATCAAGCAGCAGGTTGCGCAGCTCCGGATCGCGGTCGTACGCATCCTTGATGTTCTGCAGGAAGCGGGCGCGAATAATGCAGCCGCCGCGGAAAATCATCGCGATATTGCCGTATTTCAAATTCCAGCCATACTCCTCGGATGCCGAGCGCATTTGAGCGAAGCCTTGCGCGTAGGAGCAAATTTTGCTCGCATAGAGGGCTTGGCGAACCGCTTCGATAAACGTGCTCTTGTCCATGCCGGCATGGATAGCCTTAGGTCCCTTCAAAATACGGCTGGCCGCTACGCGCTCGTCCTTCATCGCGGACAGCATGCGCGAGAAGACGGATTCGGTGATGATGGACAGCGGTACGCCGAGATCGAGCGCCGATTGGCTCGTCCATTTGCCCGTGCCCTTCTGTCCGGCCTTGTCCAGAATCACGTCGACCATCGGCTTGCCCGTCTCCGGATCGACCTTCGTGAAGATATCCGCCGTAATCTCGATCAGGTAGCTGTCGAGCTCCCCGTTATTCCACTCCGAGAACGTCTCGTGCAATTCCTGCGGCGTCAGTCCGAGCACGTCCTTCAGCAGGTGATACGCTTCGCAGATGAGCTGCATGTCGCCGTATTCGATGCCGTTGTGCACCATCTTAACGTAGTGCCCCGCCCCGTCCGGCCCGATGTACGTGCAGCAAGGATCGTTGCCGACCTTCGCCGAGATCGCCGTCAGGATCGGCTCCACGAGCTTATACGCGTCTTCTTGTCCGCCCGGCATGATGGACGGGCCTTTCAGCGCGCCCTCTTCGCCGCCGGAAACCCCGGTGCCGATGAAGCGGATGTTCTTCGCGGACAATTCCTTGTTGCGGCGCTGCGTGTCCGGGAAATAAGCGTTCCCGCCGTCGATGAGGATGTCCCCTTCGTCCAAATAAGGGAGCAGTTGGTTGATCGTATCGTCCGTCGGTTTGCCGGCCATGACCATCAGCAATATTTTGCGCGGGCTTTCGAGCGATTGCACGAACTCCTCGACACTGAAGGTGCCGACGAGGTTTTTGCCTTTGCCTTCATTGTTCAGCAGGTCGTTCGTCTTCTCAGGAGAGCGGTTGTAGACCGAAACGGTGAAGCCGCGGCTCTCAATGTTCAGCGCCAAATTTTTGCCCATTACCGCGAGTCCGACAACGCCGATTTGTTGCTTAGCCATGATTGTCATTCCACCCTTTTCCTTCAATGTATTGTGTCTTACGCTATCTTATCTCAAAACGGTCAAATTGTCATGGCCCCAAACCCGCCGTCTACGCGCAGCAGCGTGCCGGTTACGAATCCGGAGGCCTTCTCCGCCGCCAAGTACACCGCCGCCCCTTGCAGCTCCTGCGGGTCGCCGAACCGGTTCATCGGCGTATGGCCGAGGATGGAGGCCGTCCGCTCCGGGGAAAGAATCTTCCGGTTCTGCTCTGCCGGGAAGAAGCCGGGAATGATCGCGTTCACGCGCACCCGGGCCGGTGCGAACTCGCGCGCGAGGAACTTCGTCACGCTGTTAACCGCGGCCTTAGACGCGGAGTACGTGAACACTTTGGACAGCGGAGGATCGGAGGACACCGACGAAATGTTGATGATGCTGCCCCCTTCGCCTTGCTCGACCATATGTTTGCCGAAGATTTGGCAAGCGAGCACAACGCCTTTCAAGTTGACGTCCATGATGGAATCCCATTCTTCCATCGTAATCTCGAAGAAAGGCGTAGGGCTGTTCTTGCCCGGGCAATTCATGAGGATGTCGACACGGCCGGTCCACTCGAGCACTTCGCCCAGCACCCGCTTCAAATCCTCCGGGCTTGTCGTATCGGCCGAGAAGCTCTTGGCGCGCGCGCCCTTCTCTCCTACCCGGCTCACGACCGCCTCGCTCTTCTCCGCATTGCGGCCGACGATGGCCACATCCGCGCCATATGCGCCGAGCGCTTCCGCCATAACGCCGCCCAGCGTACTGTTGCCTCCGATGATGACCGCAGTTTTGCCGGTTAGTTCAAATAAATTCATCTCCGTGTTCCCCCCACTGGTAAATTATTTGCCGGAACCGCCGTTCACATGCTTCTTCTGATAAGCGGCGATCGCGTCGAACGGCTCCTTCAGCTGCTTATACACCTGCATGTATATCTCGGTCAGCTCCCGATATACCGCGGTATTCGCGGGATTCGGCTCGTAGCGCTCGCCCCCGTGCACCCATTGGCGGATGGAGGTAAAATCGCGGATCTCGCCCATGGCGAGCAAGCCGAGCTGCGCCGCGCCAAGGCCCGAGCTCTCGATGGAGGGCGGGACGGTCACGGTGGAGCCCAACACATCCGCCATCATGTTCAGCCAGAACGGCGACCTCGCGAAGCCGCCGGACGCCCTAATTTCTTTCGTCGGGCCGCCAACGTCCTCAAGCGCCTGCATGACGGAGTGAATCCGGTACATGACCCCTTCAAGCACCGCCCGGATCATATGCTTCTTCTCGTGGAACAGCGACAGGCCGAAGAACATGCCGCGCGCATTCGCATTCCAGTATGGGGCCCGTTCTCCGGCGAGGAGCGGATGGAAAATAAGCCCGTCCGAGCCGGGTGCCACCTGGGATGCCAGCTCCGTTAAGTAGTCGTACGGATCCATGCCTCGCCGGCGGCCTTCCTCCGCTTCCTGAGTCGCGAGCTGGTCGCGTACCCAACGGAACATGATGCCGCCGTTGTTGATCGCGCCGCCGATGACCCAGAAGTCCTCCTTCAGCGCATAGCAGAACAAGCGGCCTTCCGGATCGGTCAGCGGCTCCCGTACCGTGCCTCGGACCGCACCGCTCGTCCCGATCGTGACCGAGTAGACGCCGGGCTCGAACGCCCCTCCGCCGAGGTTGGCGAGCACGCCGTCCGAGGCGCCGACGACGAACGGCGTGTCCGCCGGCAAGCCGGTCTCCGCCGCATAAGCGGGCGCGAGCCCCTGCTCGATGTGCGTCGTGGACACCGGCGTAGACAGCTGCTCGCGGCTGATGTTGGCGACCCGGAGCGCTTCCTCGTCCCAGTCGAGCGCCCTCAGGTTGAACAGCCCGGTCGCGCTGGCGAGCGAGTGGTCGATGACGAAACGCCCGAACAGCTTGGCGAAGACGAACTCCTTGATGCCGACGTACTTGTACGTGCGGCTGACGAGCTCCGGCTCATGCTGCTGGAACCACATGAGCTTGAGCAGCGGAGACATTGGGTGGATCGGCGTGCCGGTGTTGCGGTAGATGCGGTGGCCGCCCAGCTCGCGCTTCAGGATGTCCGCGTAGGCGACAGCGCGGTTGTCGGCCCACGTGATGCACGGCGTCAGCGGCGTGACGTCGCGGTCGACGGCGATCAGGCTGTGCATCGCCGAGCTGAACGAGACGCACAGCACTTCGCTGCCGGCGGCGCCGGACTTGCGCAGCACCTCGCCGATTCCGCGTACGGCCGCCGCGAAGATCTCGAGCGGATCTTGCTCAGCGCGGTCCGGGCTCGGCGTATGCAGCGGGTATTCGATCGAATGGGACGCGAGCACGCGGCCGTCGCGATCGATCACGAGCGTCTTGGCGCTCGTCGTGCCGAGATCGGCGGCGATGACGTAGCGCTTGGAGGCGCCGGTCGGACTAGAGCTGGTCGTCATGTCGTCAAGTTCCCCTCGCTGTTGAACTTCAGGTCGTAAGGCTCGGTGAGGATCTCGATATCCGGATGCCGCTTCGCTTCGTCGAGCAGGTTGACCGAGATCTCGATCTCGCCCAGGTGGAGCGTATCCTGGATGCGGACGAGCCGGCATTTCGTATAGTCCAGGATGTTGCACGTCTTGACGGCGGCTTTGATCGCATAGTAGTCGTTCTCGAGCGTAGTCGCAATCTTCGTGGGAGCGCATACGGTCGACGTAAGCCCATTCGCGTATGTAGCATCCCGATCCATCTGGTCGACGAGCCGCTGTGTCGTGAAGTCGGCGGTGCCGACGCCGTTCGCGTTGCCCTTCGTCTCGGGAGTCAGGTCGAGCACGACCATCTTCGAGACGTCCGGCCCTCCATGCGCGTAGGGGGTCGGGTAACGGCCGGTGACGTTCGGATCCATGCCGTCGCCGCTGATGTTCTTTCCGATGTAGTCGATGACGAGCACATCGATCTGATCGAACAAAATTTTCGGCAGCCGCGTTTTCGCTTCCTCGAGCAGCACGACCTCGCGCGCTTCGATCTCCGCAGCCGGCAGCACTTCGACGCGGCACGTCTGATCGTAGGCGTTCTCGACGAGCGCGACGCCGAACACGATCGGCAGCTTGTCGATCATAATGCGGGCCATCGCCGGCACATTCTCGGCCATGTACTTGAACCCGAGCTGGTGGCACGCCTCCGCGCCCTTCTGCTTGCCGAGTCCGATCGCGATCATCTTCATGATGCCGCTCTCGATCGGCCCGCGGAACGCCGTATGCGGCTTCACCCGGTTGATGACGACGATCGCGTCGGCCTCCGATGCATATTTGTCCACGTACACCGGCAGTCCGTTCGGCAGCTCGTCGATCTTGACGACTTCCATCGACGAGCGAAGCGGAGCGCCCATCGCCGTCTCGGTGACGCCGAGATGGTGCAGCACGTCGCGCTGGCCTTCGGCCGTCGCCCCGCCATGGCTGCCCATGCACGGCACGATGAACGGCTCGCCGCCGGCGGCGCGGATCGCTTCGATCGTCACGCGGGTGAAGTCGGCGATATTCGCCACTCCCCGGCTGCCGACCGCTACGGCGACCGATTGGCCGGGCCGGATCCGGTCGATCGCGCCCGGCTTCTGCAGCTCGCGGCGCAGCGCGCGCTCGTGGTCTTCGATGACGGTGCCGTCAAACTTCTGACGAATGCGCACCATCTGGGGAATCGGGATGTCCTGCAATAGCGTGCGTAAAATGCTCATGGATCGAAATACCCTCCCTATGCGATGGTTCTTTCTAGTATGACCGGATGTCACTGACCGATTGCCGGACGACCAGCTCGGTCGGCACCCGAATCGTTTTGGGCGCCTGAGCTTGCCGCCCGATCACATGCAGCAGCTGCTCGGCCGCGATGCTTCCCATCGTCTCGACGGAACGCTTGACCGTGGTGAGCGCCGGAGTCAGGAACGCGGAGAACGCATTGTCGTCGAAACCCGCAATCGAGATGTCCTCCGGGACGCGCAGCCCCCGCTCCAGCACCGCCTTCATCGCCCCGACCGCGAGCTCGTCGCCCGAGCAAAAGGCCGCACTCGGGAGCGAGTCCAAGGCCAAGAGCGACGACATGCCGCGATAGCCGCTCTCCAGGTCGTAATTCCCCTTCACCTGGTACGCCGCCGGCACCTCGAGGCCATGCTTCGCCATCGCCTGCAAGTACCCGCTCTTCCGGGCTTCCGCCGACTGAAAGCCGCTCTTGCCCTCGATGATCGCGATGCGCCGATGGCCTCGTTCGATCAGATGCTCGACCGCCGCCATCGCGCCGGCCTCGTCGTCCGACAGCACGTTCACGAGCGGGAGCGGATCCGTGCTGCGGTTGATGACCACGAGCGGAATCCCCTTGTCGTACACGTAGCGGATGAACGATTGATCGTCATGGCTCTGGCTCATGACCAGGATGCCGTCGAAGCTTTGCCCCGTCACCGTGTTGTAAGCGCCCGCATAGCTGTCGATCGCGTTCACGATCAAATGGTAGCGGTGCTGCAGCACATGGAGCACGCCCGTCACCGTTTCATGAAAAAAACCGGCCGTCGTCCCCTGATCGATCGTGGAGAAGAATAGCCCGATATGAAACGAACGCGCCAGCACGAGGCTCTTCGCGTTGAAGTTGGGCGTATAGTTCAAGCTCTCGGCGATTTGGCGAATGCGCGCCTTGGTCGCCTCCTGGATGAGCGGGCTGTCGTTCAGCGCCCGAGAGACGGTCGTATGCGAGACTCCGGCCAGCTTGGCAATATCTTTTATCGTTACCGACATGCTACCACCTCTATCGCTTCGATCATAGCACATCATGCACACGTTAACAACAACTACTTCTACCCTTCTCCCTAGACTGTCGATATTTCGCAGAATGCAGGAGTGGAAAGTGAAAAAGAGGCCCCCGGCGAGTTTTGGCTTGAACCTCCTACCACTTAATCTTCTATAATCAAAGGAGGTTCAAACAAGATGTTTGAGCTTAAGGGGGGCTTTTTCACTTGGAACGGCGGTAATAGCTTCTGCTCATTTTGTATCGGCAGTCCCCCACCCCAAACTAAAAACGCCCTCCGTCCTCACTTCTGACAGGGGCGTTTCCTATTGTAGCCAACTGGGGATAGGGTCATGCGCAAAGGGTCTACAGTTCAAGCAGCAGCATCTCTTCCCGGAGCCCTTGAAGCCTCTCCTTGCTCGCCGCCACCGCTTCTTCCTCGCCCGCAGTAAGGGCATCGTGCAGCACGGTAAGCTCATAATCCAGCTCCAGCCTCAAGACGGCGGCACGCTCTTCCGCACGCTTCGATTTGAAAGCCTGAATAATCTCGTCGATCGTCACGACGGGCTCCTTTTGGAACAACACCTTATGCTCTACGCCCGTAATTTCCACCATCCGGATAATTTCTCCGAACATAATGTTCTCGATCAAGATTTGCCGGTCCTTGAACCGCTTCACAATGGCATGGCCGCGCGTATCTCCGATCATCTTCTCCATCAATTCCGCGAGCTTCTCGTCCTTGAAGGAGTAGTCTCCGACGATCTTATAACGGTCGCCCAACCGCTGAAAACGAAGCTTGATCAGCTTGCGGCCCGTGCGAATCGAAATGATGAATTGATGCTCGTTCTCGTTCCAGTAGAGCGAGTAGCCGACTTGAATCAACGATTTAATGAAATTGCGGATTTGCCGGCGATCAAAACGCAACTCCAAGTTGCAATATTCCACCTCATAACTCTTGTTCACGGCAATCCCCCCTTAACCCATGATTCCTGCCATTGCAGCGTAAGAAACTTTTGCTGAATGCTCTGTAAAGGCTTCTCGCATAGTTTCATGCAAAGGGGACTTTTTGACAGAATGTTCAGACAACTTGGTTTCTTACCATTATCTTATTATGATTTTTATGTTTTAGCAACTTGGATTATTGATTATTTTTTACCCCGAGAGCGGAAAAAAAGAGCCCGATCGAATCGGGCTTAACCACTTTTCCCTTGTCTTGGAAGGACACCGTTCGCCTGCTGGGCCGGGATCCGAATCCGGACGCTGACCCCTCCTTGCAGCCCATTCCCGATCTCCATGCCGGTGCCGTATGTCGTGCGGAGCCGGCGTTCAATGTTGATCAGTCCGACCCCGCCTGTCGCCTTCCCGGCCGTGAGCCGGTTGTGCAGCACCTCCGGCACGCCCGGCCCGTCATCCAGCACTTCAATGATCAGCTCCCGCCCTTCTTCCCGCACGCTCAGTACGACGGTGCCGCCATCCGGATTTTTCGTCACCCCGTGGCGCACCGCGTTCTCCACAATCGGCTGAACGGTGAGCGGCGGGATCCAGTACTCCAACTGCTCGTCCACGTCGCGGATGAAGCGGAGCCTGTCGCCGAATCGCGCCTGCTCTATGAACACATAGGAGTCGACCAGCTCCAGCTCGCGCTCAAGCGGCACGAATCGTTCTTGGTTATGGAAATCGAAGCTCCGGCGCAAGTATTCGCTCAGCTCCCCCAGCAGCTCCTGCGCCTTCGCGACGTCTGAATGGCTGACCGCCATAATCGTATTAAGCGTATTGAACAAAAAGTGCGGCTTAATCTGGGCTTGCAAAAACGCCATTTCCATCCGGATTTTGTCCGTAGCGGACCGCTTCATGTCCAGGAGTGTGCGGATCCTTGCTCTGAGCTCCGAAGCGTCGACCGGCTTGCCCAGGAAATCGTTGACGCCTGCGGCGAATCCGGCCAGCATGTCGGCCTCCCAGCTGCGCGCCGTCAGCATGACGATCGGCAGGTCGGAGAGCGAGAAGCGCTCGCGGAACGCCCGGGTTAGATCATAGCCGTTCATTCCCGGCATCATAAGGTCGACGAGGACTAGATCCGGCTTCGGACCGCGTTCCAGCTCCCTCAGCGCATCCCTCCCGCTTCCTACAGTGATGACCGAATACTTTTCTACCGAGAGCAAGTTCATAAGCACTTGGCGGTTCGCCGCGTCGTCGTCGACGACAAGAATTGTCGTCTCTCCCGGCTGATGCAGCTCCATGCGCTCCGGGAGGACGGCGACCTCGTCAGCCCTCTCCAGCACGGGCGATCTCCTTCCTTCGGCGAGCGGCTCCGCAATCGCTTCAGCCGCGTTCGCCGTCTGGAGGCTCTCCACTTCGATAATAGGCAGCGTGAACAGAAAGACAGCTCCGCCGCCGGGACGGGACTCGACCGCGATCGTGCCGCCGTGCAGCTCTACGAGCCGCTTCGTGATGCTCAGGCCGAGCCCGGTTCCGCCATACTTCTCCGCGATAACGCCGCCTCCTTGCTCATAGGCTTCGAAGATCGACTTCCGCAGCTCCGGCGCGACTCCGATGCCGGTATCGCTTACCGAGACGAGCAGCCATCCGGCCTGACGCTCGCTGGCTACGGTAATGTGACCCTGGTCCGTGAATTTGATCGCGTTGCCGATCAAGTTGTAGAGCATCTGCGACAAACGGTCCTCATCCGCATAGACGGCCGGACTGCTCTCGTCGACCTCATTGACGAGCCGGATCGACTTGTTATCGGCGAGTCCATGCAGCACTTCGAAGATCACCTGCACGATCGGGCGCAGCTCGACCGGCTTGCGGACGAGCCGGACATCGCCCCTCTCCAGCTTGGACAAGTCCAGAATGTCGTTCAGAAGATGAGCGAGCCGTTTGCCGGTCGTAACGATGAGGGACATGTTGCTTCTTTGCTGAGGGGTGAGCGCTCCAGCTGCGCCCTCCAAGAGAGACTGGGCGATGTTGATCACTCCATGCAGCGGCGTGCGCATCTCATGAGACGTGGCAGCGAGGAACTCGTCCTTCAGCTTATCCATAGACAGAAGCCGCTCCGACAAGCTCTCCACCGTCGCGAACGCTTTGGTGAACCTCCTCGACATGAGCATCACCTGCGAGAACAGGAAGATCAAAATGAACATCGCGATCAGCAGCTTCGTGACCGAGTAGCCGATGTTGTTCGCGAACACCACGAACATAATCCCGAGCACCGAGATCGCGGCGAGGATCATATAGACGGAGCTTTCCGTTCCGCGCAACGCCCCGATCACCATCACATACAAGAGGTAGAGGAGAATGATAAATGACAGGACGTACATAAACTCCAGGCGGGTGAACAAGTGTGGAGGCGTCAAAAGGACCACTGCCGTCCACAGGATCGTCGCCGCTTGAACCGCCCGTCGAAACGGAGCCCAAAAAATCGCGGGGTATGACACTTGGATGTAACGGACCAAAAAGTAAGTCGCGATCGGACCGGAACAGAATTGAATCTTCGTGAACACGGCGTAGTTCATTCCGGGCATAATGAGGCCGAGAATCTTTTCTCCCTGCCCCAAAACATAGACGCTGCCAACCAAGCCAAATAGGCCGAAGTACAGCCAGGCCCGTTCCGTGGGACGCATGCGGTACAGCGATAGAAAGTAAATTCCTAAAACCAAGATGCCTCCCCATTCGATCGTGTCCAAGGCGAGCGCTTGCTCCCGCTTGTTCATGATCTGCTCCTGCAGGCCAAGCAGGACGGGATGTGTAATGCCGCCGTAGTAATAATCGAAGTTCGCGACCTGAATGACGATGTCCAGCCGTTCTCCCTGCGGTATGAAATACCGGGCATACGGCACGTTCTCCGCCACCGTATCGGAAGCATCGGTGCCCGGGTCCCCACTGTGTCCGATCTCGAGGCCGTTCACATAAAGCCGATGGGCCGTCTTGATGTTAGCCACTTGCAGGCCGAGCATCGGTTCTCCGGGTGGGAGCAGCACTTCGAGCCGGAACGTCCCGTAACCGAACATAATCGGCGTGCTCTCCTCGTTCCAAGGCCACCAGCTGGACGGAACCGTTACGAGCTTCGGCGGCGTGGATTCAGCCGACGACCCGACGGCGGATGAAGAGGACGCTCCGATACCCGGGGCCGCGAACTGTTCGGGATAATAGCGCCACTTTCCATTCAAGGCAACTATGCCCTGTTCAGCGAAGCTCCAGCTTCTGAGATCCAGCACCCCTTGCTCCGCATGCGGGACTTGCTTGCCTCGGTCCGCTTCGTTCAACAGCACGAACCAGATCGCAATCGCCGCGGAGAATACAAGGAAAGCCAGGAGCAGCATTTTTCGTGAATTGCGGATATGCGCCCATCGCTTGGCGAACATCGAGCTTAATTCCATACTACGGGTGTGCATACCGTCATCCTCTCGTTACCGGGCTCCTGTCCTGGACGGGCATTGGTGTTTTTTTTCCCAGGGATGGTACGTTTCGTCGTTCTAATCATAAATTATTCTTATGACATTCATATACTTTCTTGATATTAGGAGGCCCAAGATGACCCGAATGTCCGAATGCATTTCCCCCGTCATCCATTCGATAGGTGAGCCGACATGCGAGCAGCTGATCGATGCCCTTATGAGTCTGAAAGCGCATAAGCGGCTCCTGTCGGAGGAGATCCCCATGCCCGGAGAGCTGCCGTATGGCCGGAAGGTGCTGTACGCGAACGAGGAGCTGGAAGTGATTCTCGTCCACCTCCCCCCATATGCGTCGACGAGAATCCACGATCATGGCGACTCCATCGGCGCCGCTCTCGTGCTGGAGGGACAACTGGTCAATGCCCTCTATCGCTTGGAAGAGGGCGGCGAAGCGCTGGAGCAGGAAGCCCGGCTCGCGCACTGCGAGGAACTGTTCCTCGCGGAGCGCAATCAGGTTCACCAGATGCGCAACCCTTACCCGGAGCGAGTCGTTTCGCTGCATATGTACGCACCCCCACTTAGGGGGATGCAAGTGTACGAGTGATTCAAGCCCCTGGATCGCCGGATGGCAGCCAGGGGCTTTCCTTTTGGCGGTGCGGCGAATCAATCGGTCAAATAGGATTGCTTTACATTATCGACCATCCATGTATCATCATTGTTAAAGTTTTTGAGCAGAATCGTGTACCCAATGAATTTTCTGTCCACTTGCTGCGAAAGGATGAAAAACTCCTTGTCCGAGCGCTGTGTGACCGAAAGCGCGCCGAACATCGTGTAAGGCTCTAGCGCTTTTTGCTGACCGGCTGTAATCGTAGCTGGAAAAATGGGGGTCGTCCGGTTCTTCATCATCACTTTGCCTTGCCACGAGGCCAGCACCTGATCCACCGATACATAAGAATCGCCCGTGAACTTCTCGGTCACCAGCTTCACGCCCGACATGTCGAAGGGCATCATCTGGACATCGACCCAACGCAGGTACGAGGTATCGTTGGCAAGTACGGCAAGCGCCGGATAAGTATTCGACTCATATTCCAAGTCATACAGCACCGCATACGTCAGCTTCAGCCCCTGCGCTCCTGGAGTCCCTCCCGGCTGTCCCGGCACTTGTCCCGGACTCGGCGTCCCGACGGCTGGCCGGTTCTGTGTGATCAGAATCGACTGCGTACGCTCGTCCCAACTGACTTGCGCGTCGAGCAGCGCCCCGGTTGCCTTGAGCGGCAAGTAGCTGCTGCCATTATAAATAAGGGGCGGGTCGGTCATCGGCACCGGATCCCCGTTCAATCTCACATGAAAATCCGGCCTCAAATACGCCTCCACCTTTTGAATCGCGTCTTCCGCATAGGCGCCGGCGGTGAAACATGCCCCCATCACCGCTGCGAATGCCAAGCTTTTCCCCAATCGACGTTTCATCATCGTACGTTCCCCTTCTCCCTCGACTAGTTCTCCTTCTCCCTCGACAAGCGGTCGGTCATCGCTGTTATTATAGCTTACCAGCTATATCCAAGTACAGCATAATAAGCCTTTGTTCGCGTTCATTCGACGCCGTTTGCCAAGGACCTCCATTTGGTGTACGGTAAGAGAGTAAACCTAATAGGGGGAGGATTCGCCGTGGCCGTACCAACGTTTACTGCGAAAGATTTTAAAGTATTCACCGTTCCCGGCCTCGAGCCCCGCATGACCGCCCTGATCGAACAAGTCCGGCCGAAGCTCCATCGCCTCGGTGACGAACTCGCCCCATGGCTGACGACGATCTGCGGAGAGCCGATGTACCCTCATGTCGCCCGGCACGCCCGTAGAACGATTAATCCGCCGGACGATTCCTGGGTTGCATGGTCCAGCAGCAAGAAGGGCTACAAGGCGCTGCCACATTTTCAAGTTGGGCTATGGTCGACCCACCTCTTCATCCAGTTCGCGATCATCTACGAGTGCGAGAACAAAACCGTGTTCGCGGAACGCGTGCTGGAGCGGCTGCCGGAGGTGCGGCGGCTCGTGCCGGACACCTTCTTCTGGTCGGGCGATCATATGGATCCCGCCAACACGCCCGACCGTGAGCTGTCCGACGAACAGCTCGCCGGATTGCTGGAGCGGCTGCGGTCGGTCAAGCAGGCGGAGCTGCTGTGCGGCCTGGAGCTGAAGCGGGGCGATGCCCGGCTGTCCAGCGCGCGAGCGCTCTCCGGTACGATCGAGTCGACGTTCGAAGCCCTGCTCCCGCTTTACCGGCTTGCCAAATAACGTCATTTTTTCGATCGACGCCTATAATCTGGGTTGCACTTGTACATACTACTTGGGAGCAACATCCAATCCAGATAAGGCGGTGTTAGTACAATGTATCATCGATTTACCGGACGCACGCTCCGAACCTTGCTCTCGCTTGCTGTTGCTATCGCGGCTTGGACGGCGTTCACAGCTCCATCGGCCAAGGCCGAACCCTCCGACCCGACGGAGTCGGCGGTGCCGGCTCAGAAGCCGGCTAAGGAAGCCCCTAAGCCCGACGTGAAGCCCGAGCCCAACTCGAATATCGACAACGATGCCGAGCGCGACGCGGAACAAAGCCAAGAGCCGGCGGACCGCAAGCATCCGCATATGCATAAACACAGCATGCATCTAATCACGGACGCCGCCACGATCATCGGAATCGATCCCGAAGCGCTGAAGAAAGAGCTCAAGGCCGGCAAAAGCATCGCCGAGGTCGCGCAGGCGAAAGGCATCAAGGAAGCGGACCTGACGAGCAAGCTGTTCGAAGCCAAGGTGAAAAAGATCGACGAAGCGGTCAAATCCGGCAAGTGGACAAGCGAAAAAGCGGACAGGGTTAAGGAACGGCTGCCCGATCAGCTGAAATACATGATCCATCACAAAGGATTTCATATGAAGCGAGAAGGCGAAAAGCAATAACCCGTTCCGCCACGAACGCGAAAGGACCTGAGGCAAAGCCAAAAGCCTCAGGTCCTTCTTGTATTCATGCAGTCCCCGTCTGTCTCAAGAAATAGCGAGCGTCATCAATTTGTAACACCTCTTGCCTACACTGAAGGGAGCAATCCCGATCCAGACAGGCAAGGGGGAATTACAAGTGCATCCTAATCGTCCGCATAGTGCATGGCTCGCGGCAGCAAGCGTTGCGCTCTTATTCGCGATCGGCCTGTACACCAGCTCGCCGGAGCGGACAGCCGACCGCATCCGCAGCATGACCGTCTACGATCCGACGTCCTCGCAGGCCGGACCGGCCGTTCCCGCCGCCGACGCGGGCGAAGCGCTATACATGCAGCACTGCCTCGCGTGCCATGCGGCGGATGGCCACGGCTCCGACCGATACCCCGATATTGCCGGGAACAAGTTCAAGCGCAAGTACGGGTCGATGGACAAGGCTTATGCATTCATCAGCACGAACATGCCGGCGAGCGATCCCGGCTCTCTACGCGAGGAGGAATACAAGGCGATCGTCCGTTATGTACTCGGCTTGAACGGCATTCCGACGCAGTTCTCCGACCTGGACAACCATTGGGCGGCCGAGCCGATCGCCGAGCTGCTCGAGCTCGGCTATGTCGACGGCTATACCGAGCAAGGCCGGCTGCTCTACAAGCCGGATCGCAACATCACACGGGAAGATTTCGTCACGTTCCTCGTGAAGGCGAAGGAGCTGTTCCTGTCCAACTCCGCCTCCTCCGCCTCTTCCGGCTTGACCGACATCGCCGGGTCGAAGCGGAAGACGTACATCTACACCGCGCTCGACTACGGCTTGGTCGACGGCTACCCGGACGGGACTTTCCGTCCGGAGCAGCCCATCAGCCGCGCCGAGATCGCGGCCGTCCTGTCCCGCAGCGAGGCGCTCGCTGCGGCGGAACCTGCACCGGGCGGCTCAGGCGACGCCGCCCGGTTCCCGGATGTCGCGCCGGCCCACTGGGCGCGCGCCTGGATCGAAGCCGCCGCGTCGGCCGGCTTGTTCCAGGGCTACGAGGACGGCACGTTCCGCCCCGGCCAGTCCATCACCCGGGCCGAGGCGGCCGCCGTCCTGCAGCGCATCGTGCACGGCGGGACGTAAGCTCTGAGGCTGTCCGCCATCCGCGCTCAGCCACGCCCTCCCGCCGCGCCGGCACCCGCAAGCGCCCGCCCCCGCTTACAGGCGGGCCAGGAACGCCGCGGCCATACGCGCGATCCGCTGATGGCCGAGCTCGTTCGGGTGCAGCCGGTCGTCGGTGAACGTGCCGAGGGTCAGCTTGTTGAAGCCGGACTCGGCGTACAGATCGAGGACCGGCAGCGCATAGCGCAGACCGATCGATCGGATCGCGGCGACGTAGTCATACAGCAGGTGCCCGGCTTCATTCCGGCGATCGATGTCGTACCCGTCCTTGTCCCGCTGCAGCGGCGTCCACAGACTGAGCCGGCAAGCGGGATTGTGGGTGAGGATGTGCTCGATGACCGATCGGTATGCGCCATAGAACGTATATATATCTTCGCTCCCCGGCTCGCCGATCGGCTTGTCCAGCCGATAGTCGTTCGTCCCGGCGAAGATCGTGACGCAATCGAGCGTCGGATCGATCGTCTTCCCGATATGCGTCGTCGCGCCGTAATCCCGGTCGCCGCCGGCCGTCATCGGGCAGCCGCCCTTGCCGTAATTGATCACTTCCGCGAATCCGAGCGCCGCTTGCACATGGGGCTGATAACCTCCCGCGGCCGTGATGCTGTCTCCGAGTGTCCCCCAGCGTTTGCCGTTCCATCTCGCGTCCATTTGGATCCCCTTCCGCTTCATTGAAATCAACATAGTAAAGAAGGCCGGCCTCCGCCAGCCTTCCCCATTATACCTTTACTTCTTCTTCGTCGTATACCAGTCGTTCACTTCTTTCACGCTGGCGTCGCCGCCGGACGCTTTATACTTCGCTACGAAGGCATCCAGGCCCGAGAGCGGCTCCGCCCCTGCGATAAATTTGATCGCTTGGTCGTTCATGAGCGTATTGAGCGAAGCGTTATTCTTGGAGTATTCCGCCAAGTACGGGCTTAAGCCGAGCGGATCCGTGACCCGGGTATTCGCCGCTTGCTGAACGTTCAAGTTCGCCCAGGCGTCAAACAGGCGCAGGTCTTTGCGTACGCGGGCTTGCCAATAGAGCGGATAGTTTTTCTCGTCGACGCCGGACAAGTAATTGTTCGCGTTGTTCCGCTCGTCTACGAAAATCGGAAGGATCGGCGTATAGGCTCCGTCTTTGAACGTGTAATGCTTGTTTTCTTCGCCGATTGCCATCAGCTTGAACGTAGCGGGATCGAGCTTGGCGTTCAGCCATTTGACCGCCTCCTCGGGGTGCTTCGACGCTTTCGGGATAAACGTGATCCGGTCGAAGCCGTCGGGAGCGGAGAGACCGAACTTGCCTTGCGGGCCTTTGAGCGTCGGAATGTAGACCATTTTCCCGTTCGGCTGGTTCTTGGCCAGGGCGTCTGACATCGTCGGCACATCCGCCCAGTTGACGGGCACGACGCCGACTTTGCCGCTTGTGAACTTCTCTTTCATCGTAGCGTCTTTGTTCACGGCAAATTCTTTATCCAGCAAGCCTTGCTTGAACAAATCGTTCATGTAGGTGAGGTAATCCTTGAACCCGGCATCCAGCACACGAGGGACGAGCTTCCCGCCCACATCGTTCCAGCCATTGGGCATTCCGAACGCGCCATTCAAATTTTCCACCATCGGAGCGGTTCCGTTAATCGTCATTGGGATGTTCTTGTCGCCGTTGCCGCCCGGATCTTTTTCCTTAAACGCTTTCAATACGGCAACCAGCTCATCGGTCGTCGTCGGCATCTTGAGCCCCAGCTTATCCAGCCAATCCTGTCGGATCATCAAGCTGCTGCCGCTGAAGTTGAGCGATTTGGTCGGGATCGCATACAGCTTCCCTTCCACTTTGGCCGCATCGAGCGTGGATTGCGACAACGCCGCTTTGATGTTCGGGCCATACTTATCGATGAGGGGACCTAAGTCGACCAACGCCCCGCGCTTGGCATAGTCGGAGTACAGCGCCTTGAAGTCGCTGCCGCCGCCTGTGGTGATCGCATCGTAGGGCTCGGAGGACGAAATCAATAAGTTCAGCTTGTCTACGGCGTTGTCCTGAGGCAGCATGTCGTACTGCACTTTGTAGCCTGTTTTCTCTTCCAGCATTTTGGCCACTGGATACCCGTTGTAATCATCCTTCTGCCAAATCTGAAGCGCCTTGAGCGCCGGCTTCGGCCCTTCGGTCGCGGATGCCGAGGGGCTGGCCGCGTTGTTGCCCGAGGAGTTGCCTTGATCCGATTTGCCGCAGGCGGCCGCAGTAACGGCGATCGATCCGGCCAGCGTGAATACCATCGCTTGCTTGAAGCTCTTTTTCAATCGAAACCCTCCCTAGTCACTTATCTATTAGATCTATCCCATTAAATCTCGCGGGCGTCCCCGCCAGAAGTTAATGCCCTGTTGAGCGTTGCCAACCGCTAACCTTTGACGGACCCGATCAGCACGCCTTTAATAAAATACTTCTGGAGAAACGGATACACCAACAAAATCGGAATGGTCGAGGCGATAACTGTAGCCGAGCGTACGCCCTCGGGCGAAACGTTCATTAAATCGTCCGCGCTCCGGTTGATTCCGGCGGTCACGGAGTTCGCATCCATCACGATATCGCGCAAATACAGCTGAAGCGGCTTGAGCGACGGACTGTTGATATAGAGCATCGGATTAAAAAAGTCGTTCCAGTAATACACCGCGTAGAACAGGGCGATCGTAGCGAGTACCGGACCGCTCAGCGGCAGCAGGATGCGGAACAAAATCGTATATGTGCGAGCCCCGTCCATCCGCGCGGATTCCTCCAGGCTCTCGGGCAGACCCTCGAAATAGCTTTTGATGACTAGCAGGTTGAACACGTTGATCATCACGGGCAGGATCAGCGACCACAGGCTGTTGATCAACCCCAGGTTGCGGATCAGCATGTAGTTCGGAATGATGCCGCCGTTGAACAGCATCGTGAAGATGAACAGCACCATGATGAAGCTGATGCCCGGTAATTGCCGCTTCGACAGCGGGTACGCCGAGACAGCGGTCAGAATTAGCGACAGCGCCGTCCCCACGGCTGTGATGAACAGGGAAACGCCGAACGATCGCAGGAACTGGTTCGAGGTGACGACGAATTTCATCGTCTCCAGCTGGAAGCCGATCGGGAAGACGCCCACCTTGCCGGAGACGACGGCCCACTCCTCGCTGACCGACTTGGACAAGACGTTGACGAACGGCAGCAGGGTAGCGAAGGTCAAGAGGAGCAGCGTCCCGTAGATCACGACGTCCAGGCTGATATCGCCGAAAGTGCGTTTGCGCATAGTTGTTAGTCCCTCCTACCAAATGCTGCGTTTGACAAACCGCTTGCTGAGATAATTCCCGAAGATGATGAGCAGGAACCCGACCACCGAGTTGAAGAGCCCGACGGCGGTGCTGAAGCTGTAGTCCATCTTGCCCAACCCGACCCGGTACACATACGTCCCGATGACGTCGCCCGTCTCGTAGACGACCGGGTTGTACATCGTGAGGATTTGCTCGGTGCCGGCGTCGAGCAGGTGCCCGATCCGCAGGATGAACATGAGGATGATGGTCGGCAAAATGCCAGGCAAGGTGATGTGCAGCATTTTTTGGATTCGGCCGGCGCCGTCAATATCTGCGGCTTCGTATTGATCCTGATCGATCCCGGCGATGGCGGCGATGAAGATAATCGCGTTCCATCCCGCTTCCTTCCACCCTGCTGTGAAGACGACCGTGCTGCGGAAAAAGTCGTTGTCGATGAAGAAGGAGATCGGTTGTCCGCCGAACCACTTGATAACCTCGTTCACGATCCCCCCGCTCGGGGATAGGATGTTGATGAACAGCCCCGAGATGATGACCCACGACAGGAAGTGCGGCAAGTACACGATCGTCTGCACGGTACGCTTGAACCACATGCGGCCGACTTCGTTCAGGAACAGCGCCAGGATAATCGGGATCGGGAACAGCAGGACGATTTTGTACAAGCTGATCAGCAGCGTATTGCGGAATACCTGCATGAATTCATCGGAATGCATCAGCTTCTGGAATTGCTCCAGACCGACCCACTTGCTCCCGGCAATGCCGTCGAAAATGTTGAAGTCTTGGAACGCGATCACGATGCCGTACATCGGCGTGTATTTGAACAGGAGCAAAAACGCCAGGCCGGGTACGAGCAGCAGGTACATGTCCAAGTTGGTGCGGAACAATCTCCAGCGGCTCGCTTTCATTGTTTTCGGTTGAGCCGACGAGCGTATCGTCTTTCTAGCGGTTGTTGGCCAGCTCATCTGTAGGCCTCCTCGTCTCTTCTTGTTCGTAACTTCATTATATAAGGGACGAGCGGTCCGGTTGGAGGAGGCAAAGCATCAATTTCTGGTGCATTTCTATAGAAAACGTCCGGCACTCAGCCGGACGTTCGTATATCCCATTCATGATTCCTGCATACCCTTAACCCGCATTCTCCATATGCGCCTTCAACCGGATGCGCACCGTCACCGTCGTCCCCTCGCCGGGTCGGGACTCGATGCTCAGCCCCGACGCCTCGCCGGCGAACAGCTTGATCCGCTCGTTCACGTTGTACAGCCCGTACGAGCTGCCGACGCCGTCCTTGCGGTCGACGGGCGGCGGCTCGATCAAGAGGCGCTGCGCGCGCTCCGCTTCCATGCCGATGCCGTCGTCGGAGACGATCAGCAACAGCTCGTCGCCTTCCCGCCGGGCGGTTACACGGATCAGCCCCAGTTTATGCTTCATCTTCCGAATCCCGTGCAGAAGCGCGTTCTCCACGATCGGCTGGAGCGTCAGCTTGGGCACGATATAATTCAGCACCTCCGGGTCGGGCTCGATGACATAATCGAATGTATGGAGAAATCGGCTCTTCTGGAGGTCCAAATACACCTGGGCGAGATTCAGTTCGTCCGCCACGCTCATCATGTCGCGGCCTTTGTTCAGGCTGAGGCGGAAATATTTGGCCAGCGAATCGATCATTTGGCTGATGTCCTGCATCCCGTGACCGATGGCGAGCCAGTTGATCGTATCGAGCGTGTTATATAGAAAATGCGGATTGATTTGGGCCTGCAGCGCCCGTAGCTGAGCCTCCCGCTCCAGCACCTGCGCCTTGTACGTCTGCTCCATGAGCGAGCGCACCCGGTGGATGAGCACGTCGACGCTGCGCTCCAGCATCAGGAAGTCGCCTTCCGGCATCGGATGAGGCTCGTCCAGCCGGTCAATGCCTTCCTTGCGGATGACGCGGATCACCTGCTGCACCCGGCGGTTCATGCTGCGTACGATCAGGGCGAGCAGCGCGAACACGAGCACGAGGAACAGCGCGAAGATGGCGATGAGCGTGGCGATGCCGGCGATCTGATTCAGCTTGACCTTCTCGGAAAATTCCGAAGCCGGCACTTGCGCGACCACCTTCCAGCCGGTCGGCTGAATCGTCGAGTACATTACGTACTCGGATTGGCCGCTCAGCTCAATGTTGAGCTTGCCTTCCGTGCCTCCTCTGACCGTGGAGATCAGCTCCTCCGGCATCGGCATCCCGATCCGCGACTTGTCGGCATGGGCGACGACCAGCCCTTCGGCATCGACGACATACACGTTGTTTTGCTTCGATAGATGGAGATCGGTCAGGATGTCCATGACGAGCTTCTCCGGCATATCGACCACCAGGATGCCCGACACTTGATCGAATTGGTTCGAGTCGTGCAGCACCCGCGCGTTGGACAAGATCGGGACGAAATCTCTGTCGATATAATATTGTCTGTAGATCGCGGTCCAGACGCTCGCCCCGTTCGCTTGAAGCACTTTATTGTAGTAAGACCAGTTTTTCAGCGTATCGAGGGAGAAAAAGTTGACCCGCTCCTCCGAGAACAGGCTCGTATTTTTGACGAACAACCGGATGCGGAACACGTCGGTGTTGAGCTGCATCGTGTCCACTAGATAGCGAAGCTCCTTCAGCACTTCCAATTGCTTGGCGATCGTAGAGCTCTCTTCCTCTTGCAAATATTGATACAGCTTCTGGTTCATCGACAGGATGTTGCTGATCTCCTGCACGTGCCCAAGCCGGTAGGACAAGTTGATGCCGGCCTGTTTGACCGTCTGCAGCATCGAATCGGACACCTCGTCCTCCAGCACCGTCGCCGAGCGTTGATAGTAGGCATAGAGCAGAATACTCGCCGGCAGGACGATCAACAGCATGTAAGTGAGCAGCCATCTCCGGGGCATGCCGAAGCGGCGGGCCACTTGTCTCAGTTTCAAAGCGCCTTGCCGGATGAGCTGAAGCATGCGTCTCACCGTCACTTTCCTGAAGGCTGGTTTTCCCGATAGGCGCTTGGCGTCAGGCCGGTTATTTTTTTGAACAGCTTGCTGAAGTAGCTCGGATCGGCGTACCCCACGGCAAAGCAAATGTCGTAAAACTTATAGCTCGGGTCGGTGAGCATTGCCTTCGCCTTCTCGATCCGGTAATGGGTCAAATATTCATTGACGGTCTTCCCCGTTTCCTGCTTGAACAGCAGGCTCACATACGTGTCGGTCAAATACACCTCTTTGCCGATTTCCGCTACGGTCAGGGCGTTGTCGGAATACCGACGCTCGATGACGCCCCGCACTCGTTCCACCAGATTATTCGCCCGTCCGCTGCGCCGTTCCCGGATGCTCTGGCACACTTCCGTCAGATACGATTCCAGCACCTGCCGGAGCTCGGCGATCGTCTCTTTCTTGAATAGCTCTTCCCACAGCTGCGTCTCCCGGTCTTCCAGCGATTCGGACTGAAGATTCAATTCCAGCAGCAGCTGTCCGGCCAGCAGCACGATCTGCAGCATAATATTGCGGCTGAGCTTCAACCCGTCGCGGCGATTCGGCGTGAACTGGGCGAACAACTCGTCCAGAACGGCCTTCAGCTGCTCCGGATCGGCGCCCTTCAAGATCGACGCCAGCTTCCCGCTCTCCTCCTGGCCGAACCGGTAGCGGCTGACCTCGTTGGGCTCGTGACGCTCTATCGACAGGCTGTCCATCGTAATGATCTGGTTTTGGCCCAAAAACCACTTGCGATCGGCCGCTTCCCGCGCTTGCCCATACGAGGCGGAAAGCCCCGAACGGGATACGCGGTCCCCGATGCCGATCGTGACGCTGATCTTCAGCCAGCGCTGCAAATTGTCGCGGATCTCGCTCGCCAGCGTGAACAGCCGCTCCTCCGGGTCTTCCGAAGGATCGTCTGCGGCTTCATGGGCTGGATCTTCCGCTCGTGCCTGCGCAACCGCGTCCGCCTTCACATCCGCATTCACATCCGCATGCAGCATGCCGACGAATTCACCGTCCCGGTGCTCGAAGACGATGCCTTTCATATGCCGGTCCGTTAGCTCTTGGCACACATTGCGCATCGCATAGCTGAGCAGCTGCCAATCCCGCTCGGACCGGGCTTCCCGAATGTCGGCCATCTGGTCGACCGAGACGACGATGACCCAGTAGGACGCGGTCGGCGGCAGCTGCAGACCGAGAAAATCAAGCCGCTCCTGCAGCCGTTCCGGCGGCGGCGCCGCTTCGCGGAGGAGCGACATGAGGAACTTCTCGCGGAGAAGCGGCATGCTTTCCTTCAGCTTCTCTTGCATCTCCTGCGTCATGCGGCGCTCCGACTGCTCCGCGCGCAGCTCTTCCACGACCCGTTCGATGACCGTCCGCAGCTCCTGAAGATTGACCGGCTTGAAGATATAATCGACCGCGCTTACTTTCATCGCGGATTTCAAGTAGTCCGAGTCGTCGTGCCCGCTCACGAAGACGATTTTGATATGGGGAAAACGCCTTCGAATTTCTCTCGAAAGCGTAATCCCGTCCATATTCGGCATCCGCACGTCGGTCAAGACGATGTCCGGCATGAGCCGCTCCACCGCCTCCAGCCCCGTGTCTCCATCGTCCGCCTCGCCGGCGAACTCGATCTCGAATTGCTCCCAATTCATATAGCTGCGCAAGCCGAACCGGACCGCCGGTTCATCGTCCACCACCAGAAGTTTGTACATCGTGCTGCGCCTCCTTCCGTCCCCTTCAGTATAAAAGCAGTCGGGAACGTTCCGGTATAGGATAAACCTGCAATATCTGGTGCATCTCTATAGTTATGATCCTTGGTCCATGGGGACGAAGTTCCGGGACTCCCAAGAAACCGCGGTATCCACATAAGGCTCCTCCCCGTTCACGACGGCAATGTCCGCACGGCCGTCCCCGTTCAGATCGGTTACGATGAGCTTTCCTTTCTTTGGCCCCCATGGCCCCATCTGGGACAAATATTGAAATTTGTTCGGGGCGGTCTGCAAGTATACCGTGAACGATTGCTGAGCCCGGTTCCAAAACAACACGTCCTGCGCTCCGTCCCCGTTGTAGTCGGCCACCTTGGCAAGACCGCCTTCTCCCGTCGGCAGCTCCAACGCAGGCGCATTCTTCTCCCATTTCCATGCCGTCAAGTTCGGCGACAGCTGCAGCCAGCGCGAAGAGCGGGAGAACGGAACGATCAGCTCTTCCTTGCCGTTCCCGTCCAAATCGCCCTTCACGAGCTGCGACAGCTTCCGCTCGAGCGGCAGTGGCGCGAGCGGACGGAACGTATCACCCTGCAGGGAAATGGCCTCCAGGTGCATCCGATCGGCCGATTGTCCGGCCAGCACCCAGCCGTCTCCCCCTTCGTTCAACGCGTACAGATCGGCCCATGCGGCCGTGCTGACCTTCCACGTCCGGTTCAGGGTGAACGTCCCTTCCCCGGCCCGGTAAGCGTACATCGTGCCGTCGAGCTTCATGACCCACAAATCGCTGCGCCCGTCTCCATTGTAGTCGAACATCGTCCACACTTCGCCCGGCTTCAAAGGAATGCGTGCCCAGACGCTCGATTCGCCGACCGGCTCATTCCGTACGCCGGTGATCCGGCCGCGCTGCACGCGAATCTCGCCCTTTTCGCCGTCCCATTGCACGACGTCCGGCTGTCCGTCTCCGGTCACATCGGCGAGCTGCACGCCGGACTCCGGGGTCACCTGCAAACGAACGCTCTTGGCCGGGGCAAACGGCACGAAGTCTGTAAGCGAGATGAATTGATACGCCTTCTGCTCCAGCTGCGGAAGCAGCCGCTGCATGATGCTTTTGCCGCTCCCGGCATACTGGTATTGGGGCAAGCCGTCCACGATCACATGCTCTCCCTGACTGTCCAGCACCGGGGTCAAATACTTGAACTCCAGGAACGGATGAAAGAAAAACGAAGGCAGTTTGTCGGTCTTATCCAACTGCTTCACGATGATATCGGCGTCCCGGTTGTAAGGGATGTACGAGAATGGGGTCGGGACATACACCGCCCCGAGCGACGGTTCTCCATAACCGGTATTGCGGCCGGCGGAATATTGCGGATGGTTGGCATTGCGATCCTTCGCCGTATCGGACTGATAGTTCAACCCGAAATAGCAGCGGAACACGGCATCCTGCTCCGGCCGCGTATGATAGTGAGGCGCCTCCCAGAACTTCGGCGACAGTCCCGTCCCCGCGAATATTTGGAGCGCTTCCTCCATTCGGGCTTGTGCGTAAGCGGGCGTTAGCGTCTCCGCTACGTCGGACACGTCGAATTCGTTGCCGATGCCGGACTCGTGCTGGCCGTCGTTACGCCGGACATCGCCCACCTGATGCGTATACCCGTGCATGCCGATGACCGCGCCGCCGGCCTCCGCTTTGCGCAGCAGCTCGACGAAAGCGCGCGCGTACGGGTTGTCCTGCTGATCGAGCGAGACGTCATACCGCGTCCCGTCCTTCTCGATGTTGATCCAGCGGGGGATGACGGCGAGCTGATAGCGAACATGGTGCTCCTCGAGCAGCTCCATGACGGCCCGCAGCTTCCCCAGCTGCTCTAGCCCTTCATATTGCCCGCCGGGCCCGATATCCTCGAGCCGCAGCAGTATATATTTCGGGTGGTTGTCGTTTCCCACCGCGGAGATGTTCGGAATTAAGCAGAACGAAATAAGCAGAATAAAAAATGCGGCCGCGAATCGGAGTCGTTTCGACCAATGTGGACCTGCCTTCAGCAATGAAGTGCCCCCCTGATGTGATAATGAATAAACCGGCATTTTTCCGCATTTCCCGCCCGTTTTGAGTCCATTATATGCTAAAGCGTTTTCAAAGTCACCCATAAAAAAATCTCCAAATCGCCCCGCTGCGTCAAGCAGCAAGCCGATTTGAAGATGTCTCGCTCGGGGTAATCAAGCGGCAGAAGCCGACGCCTTGGCGTTCCGGTCGGCGGCGAGAAAGCCGAATAAGAGTGTGATCGCGGCCAGGCACAGAACGCCGCCGATCAGGAAAGGCAGGCGGATGTTCAAGTGAAACGCCCCCATCCCCATAAGCGGTCCCGCGATGCGGCCCAGACTATCCATGGAGGAGCTGAGACCGGACGCCACGCCTTGCCCCACCTTTGTCTTTTGGGTGATTAGGGACGTGACGCACGGACGGATCAAGGCGTTGCCTGCGGCGAAAACGGACATGTAGATCGTCGCCGTCAGCAGACTGGACGATAGCAAAATAAGGAAGAAGCCAAGCGCGGAGATCGCCAGACCGATTCCGATCACTTTGGTCTCGTCGCCCGACTTGATGAACCGGCGAACGACACCGCCTTGGATCGCGGCTCCGACGATGCCGCTGACGAGGAACAGGATGCCCATGTCAAACGCCGACGCCTCGATCCGTTCGATCTCGAAATACTGCAGCGTCGCTTCCATGCCGGCAAGCGTAAACGTAACGAAGAACGACAGCACGTACAAATATTTGAGCGGACCGGCGAACGCCGTCCAGCGGGATACCCGCTTCGTCTTAGGCGCGGAGCGCTTGTCCTGTGTCAGAGATTCCTGCAGCACGTTGGCGGCGAAGATCAAGGTGATCAGCGACAAAATAGCGGAGGCGAAGAAAGGCGTCTGCAAGCCGAATACGCTGAGCAAGCCGCCGAGCGCCGGACCGAAGATGAACCCGAGTCCGATCGACATTCCAACCATTCCCATGCCCTTCGTCCGCTGCTCCGGCGTCGTGATGTCCGCTACATAGGCAACCGCACATGCCGTCGCCGCACCGGAGAACAATCCCCCGAGCAGACGGGATACGTACATGATCCAGAGATGGCCGTCCGCGAGTCCAAAAATCAGGAAGCTGAGCGAGAACCCGCCTAAACCCATTAACAGTACGGGCTTCCGGCCGATCCGGTCGGACAGCGAACCCCAGAAGGGCGACATTATAAAGGAAACCGCGGAGTATAACACGAGCAGCATACTTAGATGGAAGGGGGTCACCAGCTCCGGCATAATCGGAATGATGATCCCGAACCCTATGAAGATCGTCATTAGAATGAGCATGATCGTAAGCATTGGTTTTTTCATGGCGTATTCTCCTCCCGACGAACCCAAACCACAATCCTTTGGGCGGTAAACGCCCTTATCTTACCACAACTTTTCGGTCAATAAAAATGAACAATTGGAGAACGAACATGACCAGGATCACGATCCCGCTGGCGATGAACGGAGCGTGGTAACCGATATGGTCCGACAGCAAGCCGGAGACGATCGGGCCCAATACCGTGCCTGAGCCTTCGATCGTCAGGAAGAAGCCCCACACCGCGCCGCGCTTCTCCTTCGGAATCACCGAAGCGATGAGCGCGTTCCACGATGGAATGATCAACGCGAACCCGCACCCGAGCAAGGTCACCATCATGAAGAGAGTGGTGACGTTCTCCGACACCGTGAACAGCATCAAGGCCGACGAGCTGACGAGCAGTCCGGCGTTCACGAACTTGCGGGCGCCAAAGCGGTCGACGAGTTTGCCGACCGGAATGAGAAACAGCACGGTAATCCCGCCGCCCAGGACGAGGAACAAACTGTACTGCGCCGGAGTCAGCTCCAGGACGCTGCGCGCATAGATTGTAAGTACCGGCGTCAAGAGCCCGATGGCGAACGTCTGCAGGAACAAGGCCGGATAGAACACCCAGCTTACGTGCAGCGACGCCTTCACCTCGGCGATATATTGCCGCGACCGCCTGATCCGGTCGGCTGTCCACGCTTCCAGCCGCTCCGAGAGCGGCCTGGCATTCCCTCTGGACGGTCGAGCCTTCCACAGCTGATAGACGGCCCGATAACCGCCTCCCCCTTTCTGCCCGGGGAGGAACATGGCGATGATGACGCTGAGACCCGTCAGCACCAACAAGATGCGGAACGCAGTCGCATATGTATCGGTGACGAAAAAATTGATGACGATCGGCCCTAGCCCTACCCCGGTCAGCCAGGACATGTAGATCACGCTCATCATTGTGCCGTTCGCTTCTTGCCCCCCGGATTCGGTAGCCCCGGTAATAACGCAGGGCCATAGCGGCGAAGTCCCAATTCCGAGCAGGGCGCAAGCGACAATGAGCCAGGCGAAGTGCGAGAACAGAACCAACATAAGGACGGAGATAAATGTAAGCGCGACGCCGGTAAGCATCACCGGACGGTAACCGGCCTTGTCGATGACCCAACCGATCGGACCGCGGAACGCGTTGTCCCCGATGTATTGGACCGCGAGTGTCCATCCTATGATCACCGCGGACAGACTGAGTGCCGACTGCATGTACACCGGTAAAATCGAGATTAGGATGGCTCCCTTAACAAATTCAATAAGAAACATGATGACAAGCAGCTGCAGCACGAACGGAGTAAACAGCTGCTTCTGTTTGCTCCAGAATGCCCGGATCGAATTCAATGGCTTCACCTCGAGATTTGTAACTATTAGAACAGTGTATCCGTTTCCCCTTAGGCGCAACCAGATCGAACCGGAATCAGCCCTTGCATCCACGTCTGTTTTTGATATACTCAACCTTGTTGACTTTTCTAAACCCCCCATGCGGGGATCGCAGAATTAATACATTGTTGAAGGGCAGGGATGAACAGATGGATCACCGTCGTACTCCCCTTTTTACCGCGCTCACCGAGCATGCAGCCAAAAATCCGTTGCAATTCCACATTCCGGGCCACAAGAAAGGGGTCGGCGCCGATGAGGAATTCCGTACCTTTATAGGAGATCGCGCCCTTTCGATTGACTTAATCAATATAGCACCTTTGGATGATCTGCATCAACCGACCGGCGTAATCGAAGAAGCGCAGCAGCTCGCGGCCGACGCGTTCGGCGCTGACTATACGTTTTTCTCCGTGCAAGGGACGAGCGGAGCCATCATGACGATGATCCTCTCCGTATGCGGCGAGGGGGATAAAATCATCGTTCCGCGCAACGTCCATAAGTCCGTTATGGCGGCTATTATATTCGCGGGCGCGAAGCCGGTCTTCATCTCCCCGGCGAGCGACCCGAACCTGGGCATCGACCACGGCATCACGACCCGTTCCGTGAAGCGCGCCCTGGAGCGCCATCCGGATGCGAAGGCGGTGCTCGTCATCAACCCGACATACTTCGGCATTTGCGCGAACTTGAAGGAAATCGTCGATCTCGTGCACAGCTACAACATTCCCGTACTAGTAGACGAGGCCCACGGGGTGCTCATTCAGTTCCATGACGACCTGCCTCTCTCCGCGATGCAGGCGGGAGCCGATATGGCCGCCACCAGCGTACATAAGCTGGGGGGCTCCATGACCCAGAGCTCCGTGTTGAACATCAAGGGCGATCGGATCAACCCGAAGCGGGTGCAGACGATCATCAGCATGCTTACGACGACGTCCACCTCTTACCTGCTGCTTGCTTCCTTGGACACGTCGCGCCGCAACCTGGCTTTGAACGGAAGAGACATGGCGGAGAAAGCCATTGAGCTGGCTCAATACGCGCGTCGGGCGATCAATGCTATGCCGGGTTTGTACTGCTTCGGCGAAGACATTCTCGGCGGCGAGGCGACGTTCGACTACGACCCGATGAAGCTTACGATTCACGTCCGCCATCTCGGCCTGACCGGCTACGACGTGGAGAACTGGCTGCGCGAGCAGGCCAATATCGAGATCGAGCTAAGCGACATGTACAATATCCTGTGCCTGATTACCCCTGGCGATACCCGGGAGACCGTCGATCAGCTGTTGAACGCGCTAGCCAAGCTGGCGAAGGGCTATGACCCGAATAACCCGCCACGAGAGATGAACGTCGACATTCCGGAGGTGCCTCACCTCTCGCTCTCGCCGAGAGACGCGTTCTACGGAGACACGGAGACGATCCCGTTCAAGGAATCGGCCGGCCGTATCATCGCCGAATTCATCTATGTATATCCGCCGGGCATTCCGATCTTGCTCCCGGGGGAAGTCGTCTCCCAGACGCACATCGATTATATTGTCGATCATGTCGAGGTCGGTCTGCCGGTCAAAGGTCCCGAGGACCGTACGATCCAGCAAGTGAAGGTCATCGTAGAAACGACTCCGATCTCGTAAGGAGATTTGCGAATATAAAAGCCGTGTGCGGGCCAATAGGCTCGTACACGGCTTTTCGTCGCAAATAGGATGGGAAGAATCAGTACTGATCGTGCACGGGAACTAGAGGCATGCGCATGCTGAGAAACTCGGACAGCTCCTTCGCCTCCTCCGGCTTCAGCTGGAACGCGTGCTGCAGATGATCGAGATTGTTCAAGTCGTCGGCGTCGAGCAGCGAGGATCGATTCGTCTGCATGCAGACGACAAGCGGTTTGCCGAAGAAAAATTTCGTATACACAATCGCAAAATCGTAGCGTGCCGTATCTGTAGCGTAACCGATATAGTTCACTTGCGCCTGCTCGCTCATATCGTAGAAACGTTCAAACATGGGCGCCACCATCCATTCTGCTAATTTTCTGAATATTTTATATTTTACAATAATATAGCACAAAAGATCTTGTCTTGAACACCCCCCATTTTCCGCGGCTTGTTCGATCGGAGCGGTTTTCTTCCTTGAATTGGGTGAACTGAAGTGCTATGATGTTCATGAACTTGTATGCATAAGGGTAGGTGTACTCATGGCGCAAAGCGCTTACATGTATTTTACCGACGGGTCTGCCGTTCCTTCTCTTAGTCTTGAGGAGCTCAAAGAGCGGCTGCTTCATTACAAGGACCAACTGAGCAAGACCGGCCAGCAGCTGGGCTGGGGTTATTCCGAAGCGGCTTTCCCCTATACGATCGAATCGAAGCCTGAGGGCGAGGGCAAATGGTTTTACTTGAAAGGGACGGATCCTTCCTACAAGAACCTGATTCTCGGAGTGGGCGGCTCGAGTGAGGAAGGCGATTCGCGTCCGTTCGTGCAAATCGTGCTTACGTCGGGGTCGACGATCGGGGACAAAAATAAGGGCAACGAGCTGTGCAAATATTTGGCCAAGCTGCTGAAGGCCGAGCTTCATCTGTTCAATGGGCGGATTATGTACTTCAATCCACGCAAATAAGCTTTCCCCTAATCCCCTCCAGTCCGTCTTTACGGGCGGTGGGGATTTTGTATGGAATACGGGAACCCGACCGAATCATGATAACCTCAATACAGATTTTATCCTAACAAAACAGACCTGATCGTCTACTGGACGGTCAGGTCTGTCTGATTGTTCCCGCTGATTACTTGGATTCTTCTTCCACGATCTGCTCATAAATGGCGGATACCCGTTCCCATTCCGCGTCGTCTTCTATGTTCACCAAGTAGGCTTCGTCTTCTTGCTCCTCCACCCGGAATATCATGCCGTCGGCTTCCGGATCGTTGCGATCGATCATGACCGCGTAGGCTTTGTTCTCCGACTCGAATGTGTAGACGATGACCATCTCATGCTCTTGGCCGTCCTCGTCGGTGACAAGGAATACGTCCTCCTCATGGTCATGGTTGCAATTCTCGTCGTGCTGGTGATCGCTCATGCAATAAGCCCTCTCTTCGTCAGGGATTGAATTTACGTAGCCTATCGTATCATTTTGAACTTGACGGGTCAATTCCGTGGCAAGAGAGGGAATGCACGTTATTATTCGGACTTGATGACCTTCTCGGAGACGACGGTATACCCGTCCTTCTCCTCCAGCTTCATCAGGAAGCGCACCTTGTAGTCCCCATATGCGTCAAAGGTGACACCTGCGAACGGCCAGGGGTACCAGAAGCTGTCCTTGTCGGCGCCGAGCAGCTCCGGATCGCTGCTGCGGAGCACACTGCCGTCCGGACCAAGAAGCTCGAGCTTAAACGAATGCACCGGGGTCTTCAAGCTGTCCACCTGGGCGAAGACGACGAAATCGATTTTGTCGCCGCGCTTCACTTTGCCGAACGGCTGTTTAATGCTGTAATCCTTGCTCACGTCCCGGGCGACGAACATATGCACGTTCGGCTTGTAGATCTCGGCCGTCTTATTCGCATCGTCCCAGCGAAGCAAGCCTTGCAGCGAATCGGTCATGTCCCGCATCGGCAATACCGCGCGGCCCGAGATGACGAACGCGGGCACGTCGCCTGCCGCCGCTTCGTTGCCGTTCACGGTCACCTTCACCTTCGTGAAGCCTTGAAAATCCCCCCAAGGACTGCTGGCATAGGCGATCCCGGCACCCAGCACCGTGAACAGCAGAGTCAGGACGACCAGTCGCTTCCCTTTCATATGATCAAACCTCCATCTCCAAATCATCTGCTAGTTTATACTCCAGTCCGGCGAAAGAGTTGCGATCGTCTTGCAAAAAATCAGCGCTTCCCGCGCGTGACGGACAATACCTTTTTCGTTGCAAATATAGTAAAATAATGGCAGAACCAACTCTATGACGAGGAAGCGGGTACGGCGCATGCACAATGAGGCAGGCTTGCAGAAACAAATCCTCCGGATGCAAAAGCGTCTGGAGGCGACCGTCAAACGGTACGAATTTAACTTCGTCCACCCTCGCGTCCTCGAGCTCAGCGAACGGCTGGACCGGCTCATCGTGCAATACATGAATCGCCACCCTAAGTAGGCTCGGTCTCCAGCTCTTCGATTCTTCGCTCGACATACCGGGTGTCTTTGTGAGCCATGTACGTCTCGGCCTTCTCGACGACGACGGCCGTATTGTATTCCGGAATGCCGGCATAAGGCTCGTAAACCCCTCTCGGCATCAGCACATTGCCTTCAGGCCAGTACAACTCGATGTTGCCCGACTTGATCTCCGCCCATCTAGCCCGGCCGATGTACGTCCCGTGGGCATTATAGACCGCCACCGCCTCGCCCTCCCGGATGCCGAGCGCTTCGCCGTCCGCGGCCAGCATCAGCACATCGTCCCGCATGGCGTTATTGAACGGATCCTTCTCGCTGTACACCATCGAATTGAACTGCTTGCCCCGCCGCGTCGTCACGTAGAAGTGCCCTTCCGGCTTGCGCAGCTCCGGCACCTGGATCGGGAGCAGCGTTCCCCGGCCGGTGTCGGTCGGACAGACGCCGCCTTCGCACAAGTACGCGCCGCCCCATTGGAACAGCTCCCCCTTCCGCCTCAAATGCTGAATCCCGTCATAATACGGCACCGCTGAAGCGATCTCGTCGCGGATGTGCTGGGCGGATTGGAACGCGATCAGATGCTTGCGCTCCGGGTACACGCGCTGGGCCAAGTCGATATAGATGTCCCACTCCGCTCGGGCTTCTTCGATACGCGGCCCTTCAATCTCCGGGCTATAGTACACCATCCGCTCCGTGCTGGTGGATGTGCCGCCGCCCGGCTGCTCGTACCGCGTCATTGCGGGTAGCAAGATGACTTCCTCTCGCGCTTCGGTGAGGGCGGAGGTGTTCAGGATGATGTCCTGATGTACCCGCAGCTCCACTGCCTCCAGGCATTCGCGGACGAAGACCGGATCCGGCATCGTCTCGAGGAAATTGCCGCCGGACGTGTAGAACAGGCGGGTGCGCCGTTCATGCCCCTCGGGCAAGAGCGCGTTCTCCAGCGTCAGGCCGACGATGTCCCCCTCCCACGAGGGCAGGGCGAACCCCCACAACCGCTCGAACCGTTCCCGGTTCGCCGCGTTGTTCGGGACGCCGCCCGGGAGGGACATCGGCTCCGCGCCCATCTCGCCGGCGCCCTGGACGCCGCTGTGGCCGCGGATCGGCATGACGCCGCAGCGCTCGCGCCCGAGGAACCCGCGGAGCATGGCCAAATTCGCCACCTGGGACACGTTGTCGGTCCCGAACCGGTGCTGGGTGAGCCCCATGCTCCACACAAAAACCCCGCTCTTCGCCCCGGCCAGCATCCGGGCGAACTGCTCCATGTCCGGCCGCGTCACGCCGGACGAACGCTCCAGCACGTCCCACGGCAGCGCCTGGACGTGCGTCCGCAGCTCTTCGACGCCCTGCGTATGGGCCTCGACGAACCGCCAATCGATGGCGGCGCCCCGCTCCGCCGCCTCCATCTCGAACCACGCCTTCATGACGCCGTTCATGAAGGCGATGTCGCCGCCGATGTTCACCTGCACGAACGAATCGACCAGCTTCGTCCCGAACAGGGCGCTCTCGGCGATCGACGGAATCCAGTACCGCTCCATCGACGGTTCCTTGTACGGGTTGATGCAGACGATCTTCGTCCCGGCTTTCTTCGCCGCGTACATGTACTTCGTCGACACCGGCTGGTTGTTCGCCGCCACCGAGCCCCAGAAGATGAGGACGTCCGTCCCGATCCAGTCTTTGTAGCTGCAGCTGGACGCCGCAATGCCGAGCGAGCGCTTGAGCGCCGACTTGCTCGGCGAATGGCAGATGCGCGAGGCGTTGTCCACATTGTTCGTGCCGAGGAACCGCGCCACCTTCGCCCCGGTGTAGTACACCTCATTCGTGATGCCGCGGGCGGTCAAGTAGAACGCCAGCTGCTTCGGGTCGATGCCGCGGATCTTCGCGGCGATGCGGTTCAGCGCCTCGTCCCAGGAGAGGCGGGTGAACTTCTTGTCCCCCTTCCGGCGGGACAACGGGTACGGGATGCGCCCGAGCTGGCGCAGGGCAGTGCTGTCCATGGCGCTGAGCCGCGAGATGTCCTCGAACCAACGCGGTTCGATGGCGGGCATCGTGTTCAGGCGCAGCACGTTCAGCCGGGTCGTGCACAGGTGCGGCCCGGTCAGCGTCTGATCGCGGAGGCCGGAGACGCCGAGCGCGCAGCCGTCGCAGACGCCCTGCGTCAGGATGCGGTAGGCGTACGGCAGGTTGTCCCGGTTGTCGTACACGACCTTCAGCGTATCGAGTATGTGGTGCGGTTTCACCCGGCCGAGGCCGAGCGGCATTTTGCTCACCCACAGGGACGGCTTCAGCGACTTGCTCAGCCGAACCGGTCCGGTATGCTTCGTCTTCCCCATATGTACACATCCTTCTCCAGCGGTCGAATGCCCGACATGCTCTAAGCGCCTAACAAGCGCGGATCATCTTACTGGCTCTGCATCTCTACTAGTTCATTTCCAATTCCGACAAGATCGGCTATGCTTATCATAGCATGAGAGAATCGGTTCGATCACCCCTCTTCCGAGGAAAACTTTCGAGCCGCCTGGGAGGCATCCGGACATGACCCAACCTGAACCGCCGATCACGGCCGCCTGGCCGATCCGCCGGTACAGCGGCGACACGTGGGTGGAGGCGGACGACATCGTCGTAGCCGAATACCCGCTTACCCTCTATGTGAACGACAGCGAATTTGCGACCATTGTATGCACCCCTGCCGATCTCGAATCGATGGTCGTCGGCTTCCTCGCCTCCGAGGGCGTCATCCGCACGACCGCGGACCTTGCACAGCTGCTGGTCGACGAGGAAGAAGGCCGCGCCTACGTCGACCTGCACCACCGGTCGGCGCTCGATCCGGCACTGTTCACGAAGCGCCGGATCGCCTCCTGCTGTGGCAAGAGCCGGCAGTCGTTCTACTTCCACGCCGACGCCCAGACGGCGCGGCCGCTCGCGCCGGAGGCCGGCCCGCGGCTCTCCGCCGCCGCCTGCTACGCGCTGATGCGCGGGCTGCATGCCGCGTCGCATGTGCATCGCGACACGGGCGGCGTCCATCAGGCCGCACTGGCCGATGGCGGCACCCTCGTCGCAGCGTTCGCCGATATCGGCCGGCACAACGCCCTCGACAAGCTGTACGGCCACTGCCTGCGCACCGGCTTGTCCACGGCCGACAAGACGATCGTCTTCAGCGGCCGGCTGGCGTCCGAGGTCGTGCTGAAGGCGGTCAAGATCGGCGCTGCCGTCCTCCTGTCCAAGTCGGCGCCTACCGACCTTGCACTGCAGCTCGCGGACGAGCTCGGCTTGACGGCGGTCGGCTTCCTGCGCGGGTCGGGCATGAATGTGTACACGCATGCCCACCGGATCGTGGAGTAGCCGAGCCGCTTAGCTTCGCCGCTACGCTTTATACCGCGTCAGGATGCAGGGGACGCCGTTGCCGGAGGCGCCGGGCACGCGCATCCGCTCCAGATAGCGAAGCCCCCGGGCGCAGGGGGTTTTGCACACGGCGCATACGTCGGACGTGACGATCTTCAATTGATAGCCGTTATTTGCGTTGCCGGACGGCTGCTTTTTTTTCGCTTTTCCCTTGGTAGCCATAGTCGCTGCTAGCTCCTTTCCTCCGTTCAGGGACCTTCAAGGCGCACGCCCTGACATCATTAGCAGTGTATGGCTGGCCACGGGGTCGAGTCTCCGCGAATGCCTGTGCCCGTAACAATTTTTTACTCGGAATTCGCACAATCGGGGCGGCATGATTCTTTTTTTTTCCATATAAACGTGTTAAATTAGTAATGAAACGAAACGGGGTTAGCCCCTTTTTTTGTTGAATGGTGTTCTTGTCTATATGAGGAGGTACATTATGCAGTGGCAGCTTCAAATGGTCGGGACCGGCGCCGCCTTTGCCAAATCGTATTACAACAACAACGCGCTGATCTCATCGGGCGGCTGCACGCTCTTGATTGACTGCGGAATTACGGCCCCTTGGTCGCTGCATCGGATGCAAGTGCCGATGGCGGGTATCCAGGGCGTCCTCGTCACCCACCTGCACGCGGACCATATCGGAGGGCTAGAGGAGTTCGCGCTGCGCATGAAATATGAATTCAAGCAAAGGCCTTCGCTGTACATAGAATCCGGTTTGATCGACACGCTCTGGGAGCATTCGCTCAAGGCCGGCCTGGTCCATTCGTTCGACGGGCAGCTCACGCTGGACAGTTATTTCGAGGTCGTGCCGCTTGCGGCCGGGGTACGTCAGGAGATTCATCCCGGGCTATCGGTCGAGCTGGTCCGGACGAAACATTACCCGAACATGCCCAGTTATTCGATCATTTTGAACGATTCGGTGTTTTATACCTCGGACATGACCTTCGATGCGGCGCTGCTTGAAGAGATCGTACACAAGCGCGGATGCAAGACGATCTTGCATGACTGCCAATTGATCGGTTCGGGGCTGGTCCATACGACATTGGAAGAGCTATTGTCGCTGCCGTTAGACATTCAGGAGAGAATCATGCTCATGCATTACGGTGATACGATGCCGGAGTTCGCGGGGAAGACGGGGCCGATGCAGTTCGTAGAGCAGCACCGAATTTATACGTTTGGCACATAGAGGCGACTGCGGGACCTATTTTTTAGTCCGAACAGGAAAAAGACCAGGCCGCGTATCCACGCGCCTGGCCTTCTTGGCTTAAAATTGCGGGAGATTGTCCAAGTTGTTGCTAGGATCGCCATCCGCGTCTCCCCGGATGTACAATTCGCCGTCCCGGCCTTTGAACAAGTTTACGCCCTGAATCTGCCCGAGGTTCACTTCTTCTCTAGCCTGCTCGTAATTCAGCACGCGGCCGGAAGACGTCTTGAATGCGGTCAAGTCCCCGTCGCCATTTTTCTGAACGGCTACGAACGATTCCCGCTCCATGCCTTGTGGGGTCATGCTCGTATCCCTCCTCCCTATCAGTCTCGGCTTAGTGTTCCCGCTAACACGGCACTTTATGAGTTCCTGTTTTCCAGCAACGGTTCGCACAGGTTCACTCGCGCCTGATTACGTGTTGTGGAGGTACAAGTATGCTCTCACGAATCGTAGTTCCGATCTATGTCGTCCTGGTGCTGCTCTCCTCGCTCGCGCTGCATATGGCGCCGTCCCCCTGGCTCACGCTGCTGGTCTGCCTAGTCTTCTTGACGGTATACGGCCTCGAATTCCGCTACTCCCGGCTTATGCCCGTCCGTCTCGCACTGCTCGCGCTCATGCATTGGGCCACGCAGCTGAATTGGATGCATCCGCTTTACTTGCTGCTGCTGGGCCGCGATTGCTATCCGGTGAAGTCGCGCAAGGTCATAATAAGCCTTTGGCTCCTTTATACAGCGATGTATTCCGCGATCCGGCTCTCTTACACGACGATTACCAACTACAGTTTGCTAGTCACGATCTATGATGCCTTATCGTTCGCCCTGACGATCTACTTGAGCAAGTATTTGTTCCGGTCGGAGCAAAACAAGGAAACGCTCGATACGCAAAACCGCCTGCTGACCAAGACGGACGCATTAACCGGGCTGTATAATTTCGAGGAATACCACCGCCAGGTGGACAAGCTCATCCACAACAAAACCCCGCTGATTCTCATTCTGCTCGACTGCACGAACCTGAAATCGCTTAATTCGATGCAGGGCTTCGCCGGCGGCGACCGCATCCTGAAGGAAATCGCCGAGATGCTCAAAACTGCGTTCTCGGACGCTTACATGATCGCACGCTACGGAGGCGACGAATTCGCTCTAGCGATCGAGGGCCAGCATGCGGACAAGCGGGTGTCGAACGTACGGCAGATGCTCGAGTCCGAGATAACGAAGCTGACCGGGGTGCAGATTACGTACGGCTATGCCGTGTACCCGAGCGACGGGACGACGAAGGAAGCACTCATCCATGCGGCCGAGAAAATGCTGTTTCATATGAAAAGCGAGATCTGGATCAAGCGGGAAAATCATCTGGTGCAGTCGGAGAAGCTTCGGGTCGTCGGCGAGCTCGCCTCCGGCATGGCTCACGAGATCCGCAACCCGCTCACGACCGTAAAAGGCTTCCTCCAAATTTCAAGGTCCAATGGCTACAACATCGAACCCTGGTACGAGCTTATTATGGATGAAATCAACCGAATGAGCGAGCTGACCGCGGAGTTTCTGCAGTTCTCCAAACCCCATGTCGCGCTATACAAAGTCCGGCCGATCCATCAATGCCTGCACCGGGTCATTTCCCTCATGGAATCCGAGTCGGTCCGCCTGGGGCACCGGATCATCTATCAGCCGATCAATCCGGAGCTGGAGATCCGCATGGATCAGGATAAGCTCGTGCAGCTGTTCCTGAATCTCATCAAAAATGCGTTCGAAGCGATGTCGGACGAAGGCGTCGTCACGATCCGGCTGTATGCAAGCGATACGTATGCGGTCATCGAAGTGCAGGACACCGGCAAAGGGATCCCCGAGACCGAGATGGACAAGGTGTTCCATCCGTTCTACACGACGAAGGACAACGGAACCGGCCTCGGTTTGTCGATCTGCCACAAAATCGTCGTCGATCACGGCGGCAGCATGGAGATGGAGAGCAAACTGATGGTCGGCACCACGTTCCGCATTACGCTCCCGCTGGCTATGGTGCCGGAGGAAGCGCTTGACTAGAGCCGCTTGCGCATCCGCACGTGCTCGATGCCCGCATCGTAGAAAGGTTCCTCCGAGATGACCTCGTAGCCTTGCTTCGCATAGAACGGCACCGCCTGGACCTGAGCGTCCAGCACCGCATACTTGTACCCGTCCGATTTCGCCCGCTGCTCCATCTCCTCCACGATGATCCTGCCTAGACCCTTTCCTCTCCAGGGCCGGAGAACGGCGATGCGCTGCAGCTTCGCGCTCTCGGCGTCGAACCTCTTCATCCGAGAAGCGCCGATGGCTTCCCCGTTCGAGTTCCTGAGCAGGAAATGGACACAACGGTCGGGAGCGGCGTCATACTCGTCCACCTCCAGCTCCACGCTCACCCCCTGCTCCTGCACGAACACCGCCTTGCGAACGGCCAACCCTTGCTCCAACTGCTCCGGAGTCGTAACCACTTCCGCTTTCATCCTTATACCCCTTTCCCCTTACATGCGAATCGTCATTTGATTGCCGGAGCTATACCGGCGCAATCCTCTATAGAACAAGGCGATCCCGCCTGCCGCGAATGCCGCGACTACAGCGAATACGCCCGCTAAATACGGACCCTGCACATCGCGCAGCAACCCAATGGGCATATAGCTGATGAATCCGGCCGGGATCAGCGTGAATAAAACTAGCTTGCCCCACCCTCGGAAAATATTCGTAGGGTATGTGGCGAACGTCAAAAAACCCATGTTCATCTGATAGCCCAAACCTTCGGCGTTGCCGAGATAGAAGGCGAGCGACTGCACCAGCACGTTGAACCCGATAAACAGGAGCGTCGCCAGCGTCAATCCGAGAACGAATTTGAACATCCCCAACGCACTGTGAGGCCCAAACACGCCATACAGGAGCAGGGCGAAGACGATATCGCCAATCGCGGATACCGACATACGGCTCACCAACAAGTGCGGCAGCACCGGCTTGGGCTGCAGCAGGAACGGGTCCAGCATACCGTTCGCCACTAGATTGGCGATCGTGAAGCAATTGCCGAAGAATACGGCCGCGAACCCGAATCCACCTGCGCCGACCGCCCACATCATCATCACGTCGTCGAACGTCCATCCTTTCACCACCTGGAACCGGTGGAAAAACACCATCCAATAAAAAATCCACACTACATTGTTGATCAGCATCATGCCCGCCGTCAAGAAGAAGCTCATCCGGTATTCCATCGCTCCGGCCAAGTTCAACTTCCAGCATGTGAGCATGAGCCGGAACATGCTACCCGCCGTTAACATGCAGCTTCCTCACTCCTCTCCGGTATATAGCGAACGCGAGCGTCAGCAGCGCGGCGATCCACAGCCCTTGCACCGCCAGCATCCGCAGCCATTCGTTCGCTTCGAACTGGACCGCCGTCTTCGCCGAGAAATACGCTACCGCCTGGAACGGCAACCACGAGCTGACCGACTGCAGCGCACCGGGAAACAGCTCGAGCGGCAGCAGCATGCCGCCTACGGTGAACAGCAGCTTCTGGTACACGAAGTCGAGGCCTCGGGTCTCTTCTACCCAGAAGGCGCAGAGCGCGATCGCCATGTTCATCGCGTATTGCACTGTGAAGGAGCCGATCAGAACGACGGCCAGCGCCGCGAGCCGGATTCCGCTCGGCATCGACCAGCCGAATGCGGCGACGCCTAATAGCGAACCGACGCCCAAGTTAACCGCTAGCCGGACGACGGTTTCGCCCATGAACCCCGCATAGTGGTACAGCACATAGTGGACCGGACGAATGAGACGGTAGCCGACGTCGCCGTTTTTCACTTCCGTTTCGATCAAGGCGATCAGCTTCGGCGTCGACAAAATGACGGACTCCGCTACGATCAAATACCAGATGATCTGCTCGTACGTATAGCCGGCGATGCGGTCCGTCCCTTCTCCCGCGAACGTGACCCGCCATAGCTGCATGAAGATGTAGAGGATGAGCAGGAGGAACAGGGAGCGAATGACGAAGTCGCCGACGTACGCCAGCTGACTTCGAATCGTGATCCGGCCGACCGCCGCGTACTTGCTCCACTTAGCCCGTGTGGACATGCTCTTTCGCTCCTTTCCCGGTTCCTTCATAGATTTGCGTAATGATCTGCTCCATCGGCGGATCCTCGATCGTCACATCGTCCAGTCTGAATTCGGCGACGATGCGGGCGAGCACGTCTTCGATCGAGATGCGGCGCGTGTCGACCGACAGCTGCAACCGGTCCCCATGGCGTTCCGTTACCTGCACTCCATCGAAAGGGAGCGGACGATTCGCTTCCGGCTCCCGCAGCTTCAGGCGGATCGTCTTGTGCGTCATGTACGCCCGCTTCATGTTCGCGACGAGATCGTCCAGGATGATCGTCCCATGATTAATGACGATCGCCCGGCGGCACAGCTGTTCCACATCGCCGGCATCGTGGGACGTCAGGAACAGCGTCGTGCCCTCCTGCCGGTTCATCTCGAGCAGCAGCTCCCGCAGCTTCAGCTTGACGACGACGTCGAGGCCGATCGTCGGTTCGTCCAGGAAGACGATGTCCGGCCGGTGCAGGAGCGCCGCCGCCATCTCGCAGCGCATCCGCTCTCCTAGCGACAGCTTCCGCACCGGCGTGTGCAAGTACGGCTGCAGCTCGAACCGCTCGATCAGCTCTTCGCTGCGGAGCTTGAAATCCGTACGACCCAGCTCATAGATGCGGGACATGAGCTCGAACGTATCGATCGGCGGCAGGTGGTACCAGAGCTGGGACTTCTGGCCGAAGACGGTTCCGATGCGGAACGCCAGCCTCGCCCGTTCGGTCCACGGACAGAGTCCGAGCACCTCCGCCGTACCGGCGGTCGGATGCAGGATACCGGTCAGCATCTTGATCGTCGTCGATTTCCCGGCTCCGTTCGGTCCGAGGAAGGCGACGAAATCCCCGCGCTCGATCTCGAGGTCGATCGGCTGGACCGCCGTCTTCTCCACGTATTCGGGACGGACTAACGCCCTCCAGCTGCCGAGGAGACCGGCCCCTTTTCGTTTCACTTGGAATTGCTTGCTTAATCCCTGCACACGAATCGCTTTCATTCCCGCTCCCACACTCCCGCACTTTTGGTATGCCCCTTTTGGCGGTTTAACCGATTACAGCAACAAAGACCTTCAGCAAGCCGCCTGGGGAGGCGGAACTTGCCGAAGGTCTTTTATCCCTACGGTGTAACGCGGCTAACCGCCGCATCCGGCTTCGCTCGGTTCGACGGTGCCGGTCCTGATGACAGGACGTACCTCGGATCCCTAGAAACCCTTCCACTTGTTTAGAACATACTAGCATGCCCGCGGTATTCTGACAACCGTTTTTTCCCTTTCATGCCAGTTCCGCCTTACACATGGATTTCCCCTTGCCCTTGGGCATTCGGGCCGAACCCCCGCAGCTTCACGGCCGTCCGCTTCAACTTCGATTTGATTTGTCCCGGGCACAGCTTCGGCCTGCGCTGCAGGATTTGGGCGATCGCCCCGCTGACGATCGGGGTTGCCATGCTTGTGCCTGACATCCGGAAGTAGTTCCGTCCCACGCGGGCTTGGGGCTCCTCGATGTCGAGCAACGAGCCCGGCGCCCGCAGGGAGATGATGCCCACCCCCGGCGCGACGAGGTCCGGCTTCACCTTGCCGCCCGCGATCGGCCCGCGGCTGGAGAAGCCGGCCACTGTGTCGTCGGCCTGCCTAATCGTGCCGCGATCATCGGCGGCGCCGACCGTGATGATCTTCGGGTTGATCCCCGGCGATTCGATCGTCCGCGCACCGGGGCCGGAATTTCCGGCCGCTGCGACAACGACGAGCCCGGCGTTCCACGCCTTCGTAGCGGCGGCGCACAGCGGATCGTTCGCGCAATTCGTAACGCCCGGAGCGCCGAACGACATGTTGACGATTCGGGTGCCGAATTTTTTGCGCGTCCGGAGGATCCAGCCGAGCGCCGCGATCACATCGGAGGTGTTCGCCGAACCGTTGCGGTTGAACGCCTTGGCCACGACGAGCCGCGATCGCGGCGCGGGTCCAGTGAACCGGCCGTTCGAGCTGAACCCGTTGCCGGCGGCATCCCCCGCCACATGAGTGCCATGGCCGTTATCGTCGTACGGCTTCTTCCGGTTGCCTACGAAGTCGCGGAAGGCGGTGATCCGATTGACCGGCTTGACCAGATCCGGGTGGGGGAATACGCCGGTGTCGATGATGCCGATCGTCACGCCCTTCCCTGTCACCCCGCGGCGCTGCAGGGCGGTAGAGCCGATCGCCGGCGTCGCGACATTGAGCGTCGTGCGCAGCTTGCGGTCGAGGTGCACGCGCTTGACGAGTCCGTGGGCGCACAGCTTGCGCAAGCAGCCGGCGTGCATGTGGGCCGCCACCGAGCGGATCAGCTTCAGCTTGCGGCGCACCCGGAAGTGATGCGGCCGGCTCGCGATGCGGCCGCGAAGTGCACGCAGCTGCTCCCGGGATGGGAGACGCTTGAATTCTATAATAACCTTGATCTTCTTACGAGCCCTCGCCCCTTTGTTCATCGTTTGCAAATGCCGGCGCAACAAAGGGCTAACCTTCCGATGGCGCATCGCGCTTGTACGAGCTTGAGACTTGTTGGACCGTTTCGAACCGGACATTCCTCCTGCTCCTCTCTCCTCTCCTGCCTCTTGACCCGCTTAGCCGAAAAGGGGAACGGCTCCGCCGTCCCCCGATTGGCAAGCGTGTTATTCAGGATGTCTAGAAAAATACGCCGCGCAGGACGATGACGAGCAAGATGAACAAGACGAGCACGACCGCCGGGTTGAAGGCGCAGTAAGGTTCTACCGCGGCTGGCGATACTTTGCCTTTGCCCATGCCCATCCCCATAACGTGCGCGTTCTCGAAAGCGGCGGGGGAAACTTGCATAGGCGCCATGGGGGCATTCATCATAGCCGGCATGACCGATGTCGGAAACGGCCCTTGTGTCATTGCAGGACTTACAGAAGGATAATGTTTGTTTTCCATAAATCCACCTCCCTTTTGTTCTGACGATACACGATAGTCTATGGGGAAGCACCCACTAGGATCACGGTAAACACCCAACTGTGGCAAAATCCACGTTTGCCTAGGTCAATCCGTGGACATACTGGGTAGGGGTACAAGCGTCTACTAGAGCGGAAGTTTGTTCAACGTTTTGTCAAAAAGACGGAGCGGTGTCGAATAGATTCTTGCTAGGAAATAGTTTATAATTTTGAAGTGATATTTCGACGAGGGGGATCCCAATGTATAAATGGTTCATGTCCATTTTGTTTTTCGGAGCTTGCTTGTTCGGCCTCATCTTCCTGACGATATCGGCTCAACCGGAGAAATCCGAGGACGAAGCCGCGGCGGAAGGCGGTGCAAAGCAACTCAAGCTGGTGGCCTCCAACTTCCAGTTTGATCAAACCGAATACAAAGTGACCAAAGGCGAGACGCTCAAGGTCGTCCTGTCGAACAAGGAAGGCAAGCACGGGATGGAGATTGAGGGGCTGGATATTAAGTTAGGCGGTACCGAAGGAACTTCCAAGGAAGTTACATTCGACAAAGCCGGCACATATAATATCGTATGCACCGTACCTTGCGGCGCCGGCCATGCTACTATGACAACCAAGCTGATCGTACAATAAGGAATGTGCGGGAAGCTCCTTACCAAACGGCGTCGTCCTGCATAGGGCGGCGCCGTTTATCCAATTCTAGAGCTTAATTCGATAAGGGAGGCGTTAGGATGAGCCGAACGGAACGTATGGCCGATGCCGATGTGGAGGAGAAGCTGAAGATGTACCCCGGCTGGCAGCGGAAGGACGAGAAATGGCTGGCCCGCAAATACCGGTTCCCGCAGTATCTGGAGGGGATCGAATTCGTACGGCAAGCCGCTCTCGCCGCGGAAGCGATGGACCATCACCCTATGCTCTCGATCGATTATAAGCTTGTGACCGTCAGTGTCTCCACCTGGAGCGCGGGCGGGATCTCGGAGCTCGACTTCGAGCTGATGAAGCGCTGCGATGAGCTGTATGCCGGGACATCCGCCTAATCACAGATAAGAGGTGCCGACCAAGGTCGACACCTCTTTTTCATTCAGCTCAATTTACGGAGCCCACCAGCACCACCAGCACATAGTTTCACCCCCTTTACGAATCGTTAGATGATAACTTTTATATGGCTGCTTTTTTCATGGAGTCCGTCATCAGACTATCCCGCGTTTTGATATAGTCCACCCAGAGCGGGAAAATTTCCTGGAACGCCTCTACGACCCGAGGATCGAATTGGGTGCCTTTTCCGGCGAGAATCCGGTTGTACGCTTCGTCTACCGGCAACGCGTCCCGATAAGAGCGCATCGACGTCATCGCATCGAAAGCATCCGCTACCGCCGTAATCCGGGCCAGAATCGGAATGTCTTCTCCGATCAACTGATCCGGATAGCCGTTTCCGTCCCAATGCTCGTGATGATGAAGGATGACGTCGACACTTTCCTTCAATCCTTCTATCCCTTTCATGGCATCGGCGCCTACTACCGGATGACTCTTAATCGTCTCGTATTCTTCCTCCGTTAATGTTGTTGGCTTCATTAAGATGTAGTCAGGTATGTTCACCTTGCCGACATCGTGCAGCAGGCAGGCATAGTAGAACGTCTTCAATACTTCTTCGCTGAATTGTCCCATCCGGTGAGCCAGCAGAAGGGAGAAATGGGCTACTCTCTCGCTATGTCCTCTCGTATAGGGGTCCTTCAGCTCCAGCGTGGCAACGATTCCCTTCACGATCTCTTCCATCTGCGTGTTGTAGGACTCGCGTACCGCCTTCACATAGTCCAGGAAGCGGTTCAGCAATATGTACGTAATACAGGAGATGACAACGGTTAGGGAGATGGGGACGATGACGATCCCTTGAAGCAGGACGATTCCCAATATCGCATATTTCAAAATAAATCCGCTGAATACGAGGAAAAAGTATCGCCGGTTCAGAAAAATCGGGGTAAAAATCAAGAATAAGACATCCCCGATATTGCCGCTGGCGTAATTCTCATCGGTTCCCCAGTAAATCATAAGATCGTTGACCAAAGTGGCCAACAAGAACGCGCATAAGTAGATGTACTTGATGGGTACCGGATTGTTGTTCCGGATCAGATAGATGGCGAATGGCAGCAGCGCGAGCTCAATCGCGTACAAATAGTAGCCTAACCCGCCTTCATTGAAGCTGCCGCTCCGGTTTACGAGACTCGGAAACAAATAATAGTAGCTGTAATCGAAAATCACTTGCAATAAGTAATAAAGGACTAGAAAAAGCTTGACTCCTCTAAGCTCTTGATCGATTACCGTGTTGTGCGAAAGTCCTTTTTGCATTTTCTTACCCCTCAGCCTCTATAAGTTGTCACTACTATGAATGTGGCATGATTTAGTAAACATGTATGGTTTCGACGCCTGCTTTACAAATCCTTCTTTGTCCCCGATGACAAGCAAAAAAAGTTATGATTTGGCTGTCTTACGTCCTAGTTGGATTTTGGCGGACATAGGTCCCTCCGTTGCCCCGCCAAAAAATTTGACATTGCTTGTTGACATTGGACATGATCCTTGGTATTATAAATCTCGTTCCCCAAAAAGATTGGATCATGACCTGTTAGCTCAGCTGGGAGAGCACTATCTTGACAGGGTAGGGGTCAGAGGTTCGAGCCCTCTACAGGTCATACGGAAGAACCCTTGATGAATCAAGGGTTCTTTGCTTTTTATCAGCAAAAGGAAAGACCGTTTCGAGGCATTTTTCACCCCAAAACGGCCAAGTGGTCATATTCTGGTCATATAGCAATGGCGTATTGCTTCATATCTGCGAACACTTTCTCGATCTCCTGCACGGCTTCTCTTTGCATACTCGGCAAGAGATGACTATACGTATCAAGTGTAAGTCGAACATTGGCGTGACCGAGCCGATCCGCAACGATCTTCGGATTGACGTTTTGCATTAGAAGCAGTGTAGCATGAGTATGACGGAGGTCGTGGAATCTGATCTTCGGTACCTTTGCCTCTTTCATCACTCTGTAAAACGTCCGCATCAGGTTCCGTGGAGTTACTGGTGTTCCGAATTTCGTGCAGATCACCAGATCGTTTTCTTGAAAGTTTCTACCCTGCGCTACCTTCTTTTCTCTGATTGTACCCCGATGCTTTCGCAAAGCGGTCAGCGATTTTTCTGGCAGCATCACAGATCGGACGCTGGATTTCGTTTTTCCACCAGACATCAATTCCTTTCCGTCATGGCTCAGCGTCTGCCGAATATAAAGCACCTTATTGTCGAGGTCAATATCCGACCAGCGAAGTCCCAATATTTCTCCCTGACGCATCCCTGTCGTTATGGCAAGAACGAAAGCAATTTGGAGCTCTTCTTCTCTCGTGGAGTTGAGGAACATAGCAATCTCCTCCGTATTCCACACGGTAATATCTTTCTTATTTATGCGCGGCGGATCAACACGTTCTGCGGGGTTTCTCGAGATCAAGTTCCACCGTTCCGCCTTTCTTAGTGACTCGCTAACAACGGAGTATATTTTCCGCATATACGCTCCTGAATGACCTTCCTCTTGAAGCTTATTAATAAACTGCTGTAAGTCTAACGCAGTCAGTTTACTTAATGGAATATGTCCAAGTGTTGGAGCAACGTGGGTGCGAATAATAATTTTATAATTGTCGAGTGTCTGCCTTTTTACACTTACCTTCTTACTCTCTAGCCAATCCTTAAGGAAATCTCCGTACAGCGTTTTGGTTGGTTCAATGTATGTTCCACTCATCACTTCATTGAGTGCCTTAGTCCGGGCTTCCATTGCCTCCTTCTTTGTATTAAAACCCCTCTGTTTCTTCTGCTTTTGCTTCCCTGATTCATCGTATCCCACAGTAATGACGTAATACCATTTGTTCCCCGTCTTACCAACACCCACTGCTTTACTCATGTTTGCCACACTCCCTGATTATTCTTATCTTACACATACTCTTATACGCCCCGCCGTTCTTGGAATTAACCAGCAGTTACGGTTGCGAATTACTCACGTAGACAAAATCTCTCTTTGGGGAGGCTAGGTGGTATGGATTAAACTACTCCAGTCTCTAACTAGTTCAGACTAACATCATTCCTCAGTGATACACCCCTAAATTACTGCCCTATACTCACCTGCTAATCTCCCCGCCACCCTCCTTTCTTGGGCGCATTCACCCGCGCGTGAACAGTAAAACACGACCTGAGTAGTCGGTTGAGATTAAGATTATGCAGTCTACCGCTTATCACTTGTTTTTCGTGATATTTCCCTCAAATTCGAACCCGCCCAGTGCCTAGAAAAAGCAAGTCTGCATGCCAGGTCACGGGGACCGACGAACTACACCGGAAAAATTTCCCGAAATTCTTGGTGCTAATTTCCTTTTACAGTCCCATTAATTAAGGGCGCCGAGTAATCGTATAAGGGTACGCACAAGAAATTAAACATACGAAGGAAGGTAGTTTTTATGCAAGAAGTAAGAATAAGTGCGGGGAAACTATGCTACTTATGCTTCCATTCAAGCGAAGCAACACTGATGCGGACATTACAGGGGACTTTATTTCAGATGTTTGCCACCCGCCGCTATGTAGCTAGTGCTTTTTGGCGGGGGGGGCGGATTACGGATTTGCCATCCCAAAAGAGGACATTCTCTTATAAATATACTATGAGGCGAATGTCCGGTTTTCGCGCCCCCGCCGCCAATCTGAAATCAAGGAGGGGCGGGAATGACAACATTAATGCTAACTGAAATGGAAAGCCTTAGGAATGCAATTGCTTACTTGGGTGAAGGTATGGAGTATATGCCTTTGTTCTTCATAGAAGACCCAAAGAGTATCAAATACAAGTGGCGGGAGGAAGGCTGCTTGAATATGTTTTGTATCGAGTCTGAAGTCGATACATTGCTTTCAGTCATGGAACAGAAGCGAGCAGCTGTGTTCTTTTATCCCAATGGACAGCGCAAGGATAAATGGGTGAAAGGCATTCAGTGGCATTTTGTAGATATTGATAAAAGGAGTAAGGAGGAACAGTGGAAACTTATTAAAGACGCCCCCCTCCAACCGACCATAGTTTACCGAGGGCGGGCGGGGCACAAGTTATTGTACCGTGTTACGGAAGCTTTTTGGGATACATCATCACCTGAAGCCATCCAGAAGTCGATTGCCCACTTCAAGAACGTTCAACAACAGCTCATAGAATATTTTAATGGTGATCCAGCCGTTATAAACCCGTCAAATGCACTCCGTCTGCCTTTCGTAAAGAACTACAAGGACTGGCCGCAAGTTGCCACAGAGGAAGTGGTATCGTTTACCCCCGACCACATCTATAGTCAACAGCAGCTCATCAACGCCTTTCCGCCTAGTCAGAAAGTACACCACTTCCAGAAGGCGAAATTTTCTCTTGAGGAGCATCCCGAACATCTTGGGGCAGTGCTGAAAGCATTTACAGATCAGTTGGATATGGATGGCTTGGAGTGGAAGGATTATGATGATCGATTTGCCTTCCAATGTCCCATTCACGATGACTCATCTCCTTCAGCATACATGTTTAAAAGCGACTTGGTCATCCACTGTTCAGCGGGGGCAGCTGGAAATTGTGACATTGAGAACGGCAAACATTTAAAATGGGTGGCTGAGAGTGAACTGTGGGACGACATCCAACAATCCCTTCTTGAGCTGGAATCCATACGGGAACAGAAATACTTAGACATTGACCTGACCAGCATGTCTATTCAGATGGTAGTTCCCTTAATGTATTCATATGGGGATCATTCAGACGCTGTTCAAAGTGTTTTAGAGAGGGTAATGGGACTGTACAAAGACCGAGGTATTGAGATTTCACCAGCACTGGCAAAGGTGTTCGCCAACATGACTTACCACATTCTAAGACCGACCAATACATTATGTGTCCCTGTACCCCCCGGCGGCGGGAAAAGCACATGGAATGTCGCTTTCAACCAGTACAACCTACAGCATGATCTAGCGAATGCCGGAGCGGTCATTGTTGTAGAACGTATTGAGAGCGCCAAACAACTGGCTAAACAACTTGGTTCTTATGAAGTCATGTTGGATATAGATGCTCCATACTCCGAAGAGCGGCAGGCGGCTTATGTCATGGAGAGCGCCTTTACGTCCGAGCATTGTCAGCAAGAGCTAACTGAGTATACGTACGGTATATGCAGGGGCTGTGGGTATAGGTTTGATTGTCCTACCTACAACAAGTACAGTGAACAACGCCGCCACCCTATAGTAATCATCACACATAGCCGATTGGTGATGGAAAAACAAAGTTTAAACAAGTACAACGACTGGCAGGATGCCAATGAAAAGTTGCACCGCAGACGTTTCCTGATTGTAGACGAGAAACCATGCACAGTCACTGTCTTTGCACTGAGTTTAGCCGACATAATCGTACTTGAAAAGCAGGTCGAAATTATGGCTGAAGAGATCCCTGACTTTACGAAAACAAAACAGATTCTTGGCCAAGTCAAAGACATGTTTTGCCAGACTGCTGTTCAAGAAATAGTTGGGGCTATCGATCCAGAATTTGCATTCTGTTTTAAGTCTCTATGGTATAAACGTTACCATGGGAATAGGGTGGGGCTTCTGGAGCAGGTCGAATTGTTGATTCGACAGGGTGGCATTTGGCAGAAACACCCGAGCAAAAAAGGCCAAATCCATGTAGCGCAGATGAATCAATTTGACTTTACGGATTATAACACATTGATTCTGGACGGGACATCTGCTCTGGACATGGAGTATAACACTATGCTTCAAACTGACTTTCTTCAAATTCCAGAGGGTATGAGGATGTACGATAATGTTTCTTTCCACGTTGCCGAAGTCCCGTTCAGTAAATATGTACTTCGTAATCAGAGCGCGTTTATCGCTACTCTGGCAGATCAGATTAAGCAGATCGCCACCAACGATAAAACTCTTGTATTGTGCCACAAAGAGTTCGAGGAACGATTGATGGTTCATTTGGAGGTCGAGATCTCAACGGGGGCGGTCTTATTAAATCATTTCGGTAACGTGAAGGGGTCTAATGAGTACATGATGTGCACGGCCTTGGTGGCCGCGGGAACTCTCCATAAGGGTGATCCGTACTACATCGCGAAGCATGCCGAGATCAATGGACAGCTTCCAGAACAACGGGAGACCACTACAATTAAAGGGGTAAGACGTTTTCAAGACCTTGAACTGGAAAGACTCCGACTGAATGACCAGCTTGTCTCTTTAATACAGGACATCTGCCGAATTGCTATCAGAAACCCTGAGTTCCGAGAGCCAGTAAAAATTTATTTACCAACCAAAGACAAGGTGATCGTGAACTTACTTCTTGAGTATTTTAATGGGAGTATATTGAATTCTTGGGCGGGGCTAGAAATGCTATTTGACCTACCGGACTGGTATGAGCCACTTGCTGAGGTGTTCAGCCAATTGGAAGTTGGACAGGAGATCAGCAAAAAAGACATTCGTCAAAAACTCGGGTGGGCGGGTGAAAGCAGTGAACGGAACTTCAGAAGGATACAGAATCATCCGTTGTACCTTAAACTACTCGCAGCACATGGAATGAGAGAATTAAATATTCGAAAACTCATAAAGCAAACGGAGACCGCAGATTAATTCTGGGTCTCCGTATTCTGTTTGTAGCTGGATAAGAGAATTCGACCATCAGATGCGGCTTGTTCTCGAATGTCTCACTTAAAATGTTATGAAGTTAGCTTTGATTTATTAGTCCGAGTTCACTACCCCAATTATGTCGTTGATCAGGACCCATTCAATATCGCCACCGACGTTGAGATTCAATGTTTTCTTGTGCTGATTATAGATAACAGGCTGCCCCGTGATAATCCTATCACCGTAGCTACCGAACAAAGTAAGCGTGATTTCGGACCTGGACTGCAATGCGTACCCGATTTCTTGAAATATTAGCTCTTGTTCCTGTGGATCTAGCTTTGGCCGGGATCGCATCTTTGTTTCCCTGGCTTGCTGAAGACTTTGTTCCTTATGTTGTGGCAACATCATCCGCGACGACTCCCATAGTCCGTTATTATCAAGTTTCTTACCCATCTATTGTCGAAGCACCTTTCATATATCCGACATTCTAAGCTCTCCTGGGCGTATTAAATGTGACCAGTCTTAACAAGCGTCACCAAGCACTCCCTTACTTGAGATTCAATACGGCCAGTCAACCTGCATGATTTGGGGAAGTCTGGCCGTGTCCATTGGCTTTGATCAAGGTTCCAGACCTTTCTTTCAGCATCAGGTAGCGTGAAGTCCTGCCCCACGGTAAGAATATTTACCTATTCGAAATTACCCTCAGTGCTCTACGCTGAAAGCAATACGTTTTAATTACACAATCCGAGACGGATCGGATCTCAATGCATCACTGAGTGATCAAGTTGGTTTTTTTATGTAAATGATCTAAATAATACACCCGATCTTCTTACTCAGCTCCTTCCATCACAATCGCCTCCCTTCGAAAAAAATAGAACATCGATCCTATTATAACCGGAACATTTGTTCTTATTCAAGTGTTGTTCCTTACTTTCTTTATTGGTGCTGCCGGAATATTGAATCCTTACGATACAATCCTATCGAGTGATAAGAATATATTTCAGAGTGCAACCAGTAGGACCCTTTATAGCCAGTAGGTTTAATGTCCTCCCATAATTTATTTAAGCAGGCATTCTGGTGTATTTTTAAAACGTAATACCACATCACCAAATTACTTCAGGCAAAAGTGCAAAGTCAAAACACTTTAAAAGATAGCGGATGCATCTTATTGTAGACAATACGGCTGATAAGCCCTAATCGAATGCGTAAGGTCTTGAAGCGTGTCAGTTAGCTAATCCTTTCAGTTGTTGTTCTCAAGCCAGCGTGTGGACTTTGTACTCGCATTTCCAAGGGGATGTATACTCATCTATAGACATGTCTACGGAAGTCGACAGTGCCGCAGGTTCGAGTTATACCATTCACAAATCTAACGGTAAAACTTGCAAGAAACCAAGCTTAACCTTAATCACATTAATCATCTCCGTTCCGAGTTTAAACGATACGATAATATTGTTTCGATTGAATAAGGCAATGATCGAATGTGAATTGATTAAAACAAGCCACCTAGCGAACTCTAATTTCGCAGGTGGCTTTTAAGTACTTTCCGTCCTCAATCACTACAACATCTTCGTTCTGGGAAGTAATGAGAACGTCATACTCTACTATACAGTTTCTCTGAAGTATGAAAACTGGAATTTGATTGTCTACGGCAACCTGGATCTCGGAAGGGGTTTTAAGGATATGATTGGTTTTGAACATTGTTATTCTTCGTCCTCCTCGATCTTAGGTGGAAAATCACTTTCTAACTTTTCGACTGAATCATACTTCGGCGTTTCGAATATAAGCTTCGCTGGTGCCTTATCAGTAGGGTCTTTGATTATATGGCCGTACACCTTGCCAAACTTTTCGAAAACGAACATTGTCATTCCAGGCTCGTTCAGTAGTGGATATTTATTGTACATGTAACACCTCCGAAAATAACTATTCGTCACCATGTAGGAAATTCCTTCCTTTTGACGAAGTATGACACTAGGGAGGTGATGAGATCATGTTAAAAACTACGGGAATCAAGGCGTCAGGACTAAAGACTATGGAGGATGAACTTAACGAAGTACTGTCTCATCTTGATGAAGCAGTCTGGTAGATATCAAATTTGCTGGCGCGTTTAACGGGAAGGACGAAAGATTCATGGCAATAATCATATATTGTACTTGAAGCACCTAACCGGTGCTTTTTTAATAGAATGGGGAATACCACTTAGCGAATTTTGAAATCGCTGTGGCTATTAGGTACATCCCCCTTTGTATGGCTCTTTTATCCTTGATTGTTGATTGCTGACCACATAAGGTGGTTAGCTCTAAACTTACGAGTTTCGCTTGTTAAATAAAAAAGACACCACTTCGTGGCGTCTTAAAGTTTTTTATTTTTGAATGTCTTCAATATTAATTTTACCGATTATTTCATACCGATCGCCATTCATGAATCCATTAATACTTGTTCTAACTCCGTGACTAAGAATGACATTTTGACCCACGATTGCAGTTACGATACCTGTTGTGTTGGATCCGTCGTTTATTTTATAGACCAAACCTATTTGTACATCCATGCAATGTCATCTCCCAAAAATACAGAATACCTAAATTTTACCACAGACTATTAAGTCTGATCAAACTTCGTTAGTTAATTTAATTCGGACTTAATTTTGGCTGAAAGAGCCTTGCCAGTTGTTTTCATGGGCTGCCGGAGCGCCTGATGAAAGAGTTCTCTGGTCCGCGTATGTGCGGACAGAGATGTTGTTCCATCCAAGAATCAATGATAGGCTGTATAGTGATTCAAATACTTCGTAGCCACGCCGCGGAAGCGGTGCAGGAAGGTTTTGAACCGTTCGGGATGCGCATTCACGTTGTGGATGTGATAAATCTCTTTAGTCACATAATCCGCGATGCAGAAAGCGACCACGCTTGTTGGAATAATCGGATGATTCCCTAATTGCTAGTCTTCTTTCGAGCGATATCTATCTAAGACATGCTTCCTTCACGAGTTGTTTATATCTCGTTTGGTGCATCAAGACCAACCTCCCTCCAGTTCTTCAATGCGCCTACAAATTTTGTGCTGCCAATCTCGATCATTTGTCATACTGGCAATATGTGGGTGGCTTTCTAACTTCCGCATTTCAAACATAGTTATTGTTAGCTTGAAGGCAGTCCCCATTTCGTCGAGTTCCTGTTCAGTTAGTGCTTGTCAAAAACTTTAGTGGAGTTGAATGACGCATTCTTCGGAGCGCCAACAGAAGGCGGCAAACGTGGGTGTGGCACGGATCAAACGCCAGTGCTTGTCGGGTTTCGCTCAATAACAAGGAGCACCGCAATACGTCAAGATGCAAGTGATTCCAGACGTGAAAGTTAAGACGCTTGTTGAGTTTGCGAAACTGCACATCGAGCCAGGTTCAACGATCAGTAGCGACGCATATCGGTCTTATAACGCACTCTCTGAAGAATTTGACCCCAACCAATCAAGTTCAATGTAAAGGATAATCCTGATCACTTGAAGTGGCTGCATACGATGATTTCCAACGCCAAAAGCCTTTATTGGCGGCACATTTCACGGATTAGATTCCAAGCATCTGCAATCCTTTTTGAATGAATTCTGCTTTCGAACCAATCGGCAGTTTGGAGGTCAGATGTTTAACCGTTTGCTAACTGCTTGTATCTCTACCGATACCATCACCTACGACGATCTGACCGCAAAGGTTTAGTAGCGGAGTTAACTTGTTATTCAAATTAAATATTTATATATAAAGAAAAAAGCCTGCTATTTCAGCAGACCATATTAATAGGTCTTAATAAAGGTGTTATTTCAATAGATCGTTAATCTTCATAAATTCTTTAAGTCTTCGCTTCCACTCCAAATAATCATCATCCAGCTCGAATTCCTCATCCAGAATTTTAATAGTTCTCTTCAAAGAGAATGTTCTGTCTGATGGAATTTGACTCAAAATCCCCCAGTAAGGATTTGGATCTATCCCCACAGGAACGTAAGGATTTTCTATCATGGAATCAACATTACCGTCGATTAATATCTCACCACAAACAACCCATGAATGTTCCCACGTAAAGGATGTCCCCATCACCCCGTAATAGGTAGCATCTCCAACATGAACCTCTGCTTTGTGCCCTAACAATTTTAATGAATAACGTAGTAAGCAAGCAAAATAGATGCACATTTCCGACCTACCGCACCAATTATTGTCGGTCAATTTCGCGCAAACATTCAATAAGCCTGCTCGAATATTTGGTTCCAACAAATTTCCATTTGTTATCAATTTTTCCGAGGGAAATGGACGGGAATTTGTTTTTCTTTGGTATTCCATTCTAGCAAGTAGGACATTGGGATCTTTCTTTACTTGAGACATAGTGATTCCTCTTCTCTTCATTTGCTTTTCCTTGTTCCACGACAAATTGAACACCATTGTCCTTTTGCAATTGAAGCCGGATCACGTTCCCATATGTGGCCTTCATTACAACGCCATTGTAATTTTGTTCTCCTATTAACATATTCCAGAGATAAACATTCCCCACCATATCTCCCGGCTAGCTGTCTCATCTGTTCTATTGTACCTTTTTCTTTTCCAGAGCACTTTCGGCACCATGTACCTTGATTTATTACAGTCATGGGTTTTGATTTCCATCTATGTCCTTTCGAACATTCCCATTCTAAATGTACATGTGCTCCTAAGTATTCATTTGAAAGGCACTTACCACCTTTAGAATGTGCTATTGTACGCATTTCTTCTATTGTCTTTTTTTGATTTCCATTGCATTCGAAGCACCAATGCCCATTCTTAATAGTGTTCGGTTTCGCAAACCATTTATTACCACACGAGCACTCCCAAAGCATGAGTTTATGAGCACCTTCATAATCTTTTGATAAGCATTTGCCACCTTTAGCAATAGCTAATGCTTGTAATTCCTCCATTATAGGAGATTTAATATAAAACTCTTTGAAAGTAAACTCATTAATGGATGAAACTTTAATTCCTGAATTAACCAAATTTGTAGAAATGAAATGAAGCAAGTCTTCATCTGATTTTACAACATCTTGAGGGATAATAATTAATTTAATACCCAGTTCATAACATCGCTTTTTTTTTAATATATCGCTCCTTACTCTTCTTTCAAATTCATCAATTGTTTTATCAAAATACTCAATGTGTTCATAATGAAACCTACCATTATGTTCAAAAGCAAGTTTCAACTGTTCACAATAGCCGTCAAGTTCAAACCCTTCTACTACTTTTCTTGTTCTAGGAAATTTGTTATTAGTAAGTTTCTCAAAGATATATCTACATTTCTCTTCAGCATTATCGAATTTACACTCTGGACACCATTGGCCACCACTAATGATAGCATTGGGCTTTTTCACAAATGTATGTCCTTTGGCACATCTCCAGAGCATTTTGGTCTTGCTATTTATATATTCATTTGATAGACAAGCACCGCCATATTTCTCTGCTAATAATTTCATTGATTCTCTAGAATGTTTCATTAATAACATACTCCATGAAATAGTATTCTATATAATTCCTCTATAGTATAACAACATCAAAAAGAAACGCGTCATTGTCTGTATTAAGTTTCAAATTATTTAGATCAGCTTTTTTACAAAGTTCCCTTGAGAATCCAGAATGCCATTTAGTATCAGTATCACTCACAAGTACAGTGAATGAGTTATCATCAATTTCAACTAATTCAATATCGATTAAATCCTTAAAATTTTTCCAGTTCTTTTTCAAGTTAACATGGTAATCAATATACATCTTTTGGCGATCAGAAAATTTAAGTTCGCTTCTTTTAAGAATAAATTTTTTCTTCACCATGTTTGTAAGTTCTCCTCAAAATATGACATCATCGATTTATCTTCTTGGGCCAGACACCGTGTTCAACCCGAAAATACAAATCCTCTTTTGGTACAACCCTATATTCAAAAAATAAACGATGATCTTCAGGCAAAGAATGGGCTAGTTTGTAGAGATATTCAATACTCGCATCCCAACAAGTTCGATTTGCTTTCTGATCATCAATTTTCCAACCATAACCGTTAATTCCCGAATGATCCGCACAAACTCCACCCAAGTTCATTTTACATGTTTGGCACGATCTATCAATGGTAGTCACGTTTCTCCCCCTATCATTTAGAAATATTATTTGTTTTCACGTTTTGTTGAATCTACAAAACTTTGGATAGTAGGCAGTATCTTTTCTGCTTCATCTCTTAATAAATGTGCTGTAAAATCTTGAGAAACACGCTTTCTTTTACTCAAAACTGTGAATCTATTTATCGTCAATATTTCATTATCATCGTGATAAATTTCTGTAATTACTCTACCATATGGTGCAATTTCATCTTGTGCTAAGGCATAATCTTTCAAGTTTAGTCTTTTCTTTGTAAACTCATCTATTGGTTCTCTTCTATCAGGACCAAATTCCTTTTCTTTGGTTCTATACATGAAATCATCCAATTTATCAAAGAGATAAGTCAATGTTTTATGGTCCATTTCACTACCTCTTTTGTTTACTATTTTCACCTCAAGAGTTATGGGATCAAGTGAAATGTTCCAATCTTCGGACATTAGATTATCGATTTGTTCCTTGAAAATATTATCCAAACTCAATCAAATTCATCCCCTATCCGGTAAAATCGGATTTTATTATCCCCCAAAGTGTCCAGGTCGCCTATATTTCATTGCATCAGTATATGGGGCTTTTTCTCTCTTTCTGTCTCCTCTGAGTAATTCAGCATCTTCCAAGTCGCGCATATACTCGTAATATCCCTCAAATGGATCTTAGTAATATGGGTCGTATAGATATGGATCAACTCTCTCAACTTTTGGATTAAGATATTCAAGACTTTTCTGGTTCCACGATTGGTAATGTTCTTGCACAATATCCTTTGTTAACTCGAGGTCCACATTTGTCAAGATTACTTCACAAGTGTTTACCCAATAAACTGAATTAATAACATCAATTTCCTTCCTATAACTAGAGTTATTCTCGTAGTACCACTCCTGTATTTTTTTACTATCAAGGCAATCCCACTTTACAAGAAAATCTTGTCTTCGTTTTTCTCGATTTTCGGCATTCTGATCAAACTTCGATAGTCTTTTTCCTATTTAATGGAATAAAACTCAAGGCTCTCTGACTTGAAAACATCAAATGGATTATAGTATTCTGTTGTTTTTTTATCTCCTACTACTGTTGACTTAATTATTCTTATGCTCTCCCACCATAATATTCGTAGCAATATTATGCTATTTTCTCTATTTGTTGCTGTTTCATATTTAACAGTGAAAGATCTTGTATCATTTTCAAAAGTAAGATCAGAAGTTACTACTTAGGTTCCCTTTTCAAACTCCATAATATTGGTTAATAATTCCTAACCAAACCATGGAGCGATGGGGGA
>NZ_JBJGED010000026.1:0-106265 GCF_045062745.1 Paenibacillus sp. HJGM_3 | reverse complement strand
CGACCGATTATTGCTTCCCTTCAGCTAGCCTATCGAGGGCATTTCCACTTTTAATCTTGCGCTACCTAAGTAGTAACGGATAGATTTACTATCCGGGCAACTTTCCGGCCATCCGCGCCGCCCTGTAGACCGAAGTTTACACTTTTGTATGGGTGAATTTACAATCTGGGCACCTTTCCCGCCGTCCGCACCGCCTTGTAAACCAAAGTTTACAAATTGTTAGGGTAAATATACTATCTGAGCACCTTTTCGGCCGTCCGCACCTTTTTGTAAGCCAATCTTCGGTTAATACTAAAGCGCGGTTTACTTTTAGCCGAAGATAGCCTTACAATCCGATCATTTGTTGCCGTAAACAGCGGAATCATGTTAAGGTACTATGCTTATTTGTAAACTTTGCCTAACAAGTTCATTCCATGGACCCATTTCTCGCGACGATCCCACAACCTGTTTGTGATTTTCGCTCAATTTTGGTGTACTAAGGTTATAGTATGCCGGAGTGAAGAACACCCTGTAAACAGACTAACGTCTGTTTGGGGTGTTTTTTGTTTTCTCACTGGGCATAACGACGAATGGAGGAGATGCAATAGATGGACCATCCGAACCTGCGGGCTTTTATCGAGCAATTCGAGCGGGAAGCCACGCGACTCGGGTCATACCGCAGCAAGCTGGGGGAGGTTGAGGTGCTCTTTCTTAGGCAAGTATGGGGACCTGGGTTTCAGTTCAATTTCGAGGGGCTTCGTGCGGAGTATCCGTTTCGGGACTTTAAGGGGGGACAGCGATTCATTGATTTCGTCTATATTCTGCATGGAATCAAACTGCTGATCGAAATCGACGGTTTCACAACTCATGCACGGAACATATCCCCGGCAGAGTTCGACGATCATCTCGCCCGTCAGAATGATCTTGTCCTGGCAGGCTGGATCGTGCTGAGATTTTCTGCGAATCAGGTGGAGAAAACTCCCCAAGTGTGCGAACGCCAAATCAAGCAGGCCATCGGTCATTGGTGGTCCCTTACGCACGGAAGAATAACGGCCAAAGAGGTAGACCATTGGTCGCTCCGGCGAAATTACGTTATCGATATGGCGAGTCGGAATTCGGGTCGACTAACGCCTTCCCAAGTGGCAGGCGCATTCGAGATTAGCCGGGCGTCTGCCGTCCAGTGGATGCGCCGTTTCGTGGATGAAGGACTGTTCGCCCCGCATGCATCTGTTAAGCGTATTCGCTCCTACACGCTGGTTCAATCCTTAGCCGAATCACAGCAATAACGCATACCTGGAAAGCCAACTTAACTAATATTCCCCAAAGCCTCACCTTCCAAGTACAACAAGTTTCTACGCATCCCAACCTTATAGACTTAAACGCTCCTCATCATATCCCACCGCTTTCATTCCCCTCCATCACAGCCCCCGCAAAAGCAAAGCGCACTCTGACGACTGACAGAGTGCGCTGCGCCTGCTCCTCAAGCTGCTTGAAATGCAAAAGGGCACGCTTCTACCTCGACTATGATTTGATATTGCAGCACCATTTCGTATGTGCTAGACGGCTCTGTTCCCTTGTCCTCCTGAATTCATGGTAGCGGTTGGCAGACCGGCTCCCATCTTATTCAAGGTATGACTATTCCTAGTTATAAGCTTTACTGGACCCAGTTGAACTGGGGTTTTCCTTATCTTATACAACAAAAAAGACAGCCTTTCGGCTGCCTCCTCCCTTACATCGTCCCGCCGCCTCGACGAGTCTCAGGCGGGATCACTTCAGGACCCCGATTTATATTCTCATAGATGAACGTGCCGATCTGCTTTTCGTCGAACGCCTTCAGTTGAAGCGTCTTGGTCCACGCCGTCACCCATACGCCCGCCTCGGCCGGAACATCGTTGCTCGGGACGGCCAAAACGCCGGAGCCCGCCTTCTCGAACTTGGTCAAGCGCTTCACGATCTTGAGCTGCTCCTCGGGTAAATCCGTCCGGTAATAAATAAGAATATCGCCGTGCTCCATATTATGGACGAGCTTCTCGGTCTGCGGCTTTTCCTCATAGAAGCCGTATTTCAGATCGTGTGGACTGTGCTGGCCGGAAGTCGGAAATTTCATTTCATAGTTCACCGGACTATCGGTATGGCCTTCGCCGTAATTGCGATCTTGCGTCACTTCAATCGCGGCTTTATAGTTCAAGTTCTCGATGCTGTATTTTCTCGCATTTTGCATCAGGGCCGCCAAAAATAATAGAATCGATACCGCGAGCAGCGCATGCCCTATGCGTTGAATCACCTTGGTTTTCTGGTGAAGCTGAGCTTTCTGTTCCTTCTTCAACCGGCTCGTATTCTGCTTGCTCACCGACGAGGCGTAGATGTAACCGCCGATACTCGCTAACAGCACGACCACTCCGGCTATGACGTACGTAAGTGTCAAAATTAGCGGCCTCCCCCTATTGGACTCTTCTAGCATTATAACTTTTCATATGTATCTTATCAATGTATAGCAGCTAGTAAATGCCGCCACATCCATTGCAGAGATCACCGAAATATACGGTTCACAACATCCCGGAGCAAGCTGTTCCATTCCATGCCGGGTTCGGTTCCAGTACGATAGAGCTATCAACTCAATGAGGAGGCAGCGACCTATGAAGCCCGCCGCGGATCCGGTTTTAATCAAGGAACAGCTGTACCGATTCGATAAAATCGCACCCCACCGCCTGAGCAAGCCCGAGGACTTCACCGACGATTCTCTGAGGAAGTACAAGGAGCTCGGTTATGTCGCGATCGAACAGGTCCTCACGCCTGAGGAAGTGCGAGATGCGCTTCAGGACATCACCGATGTCATTCATGGCCGGATCGTCGGACCCAAAATTCAGCTCATGCGCGATGCCCAATGGAGCACGCCGGAGGAGCGGGAATTCGTCGTGCGCAAGCTGCACAAGTTCATTGATCATTGTCCGGCCTTGCATCGCATCTGCTACCATCCTGCCGTTCTGGGCATTCTGAACCGAATTTTCGGCGAGGATGCGCGTTTCTGCGAAGACCAGGCGCTGCTCAAGCCGCCGTCCCCGGACGCCGGGATCGAGAAGCCGTGGCACCAGGACATGGCGTATCCGAACTTTTCTTTCACAAGAATGGTGGCCGGCGTCTGGATCGCCCTCGATGAAGCGACACACGAGAACGGATGCATGCATGTCATACCGGGCTCGCACCGCGAAGGACCGGTCCCGCATTACTCGGTACGCGACTGGCAGCTATGCGACGCCTCAGTCGACATCCCGCGCGACGAGACCGTTCCGCTCAAGCCCGGCGGGCTGATGATCTTCTCCGGTCTGCTCCATCACGGCACGCCGCCGAACTTGTCGAACCAGCGTCGTCGAGCACTACAATTCCACTACGCGCCGTTATCGGCGGTGAAGATGACGCCCGAGCAGTATAAGCTGGCGTTTACAAACGAGATGACGCAAGCGGAATGTTAGCGCGCGAGCGTCGGTTCGCCGAGCGACCGGGTCAAGAAGGCTACGATCTCCGGCCACGCATCAGCCTGCGCCTTCGCATCGACTTCCGGGGTACCGCCCATGACGTATTCGTTGCCCCGGTCGGTCATGGGACCGTATGGGGCATAAATCAAGTGCCCGGCCTCCGGATAGAGCAGGTGCATCCTCTCATACGGATGGTTGTGTCGGGCCAGCTGCTCGATGATCCGTTCGCAATAAATGGAGGAGGGCCACATCCGGTCATCGCCCCCGGAGACGAGAAGCACGGGGCCTTGAATATCGTGAACCGGAATCTTCACTTCATCCACCCTAGCCTCATCCACGAGTTGGCTTAGAAAATACGGCCTGTACTGCAGCGGCTCTCCCGCTTCCCTCTGCCGTTTCAGTTCCTGCCTGACTTCCAGCGGCGCCGGAGAGTCCATGTAGGGGATCCCGGCCCCTTTCCAGGTCCATGCGAACGGTCTTTCCCCGCTAGGTGCTTGTCCGAGGCCTCCGTTCACAACATGACTCGGAACGAGCCCTACTACCGCCCGGATCTCCGGGAACAGGCTGGCGCACAATAGCGCCAACTCTCCGCCTCTGGACGTACCCACGATCCCTAATTTAGCTGCCGCGACATTCGGCTGGGCCTGCAGCCATCGGATACCGGAATGAATGTACTCCAAGGGAATATGCATCAACTGCTGCGGCAGTGCCCCTGCCTTGAAGTAAGCGAGCGCCAGCGCCGCGAACCCATGCGCGGCGAGCAGCGCCGCGTTATTCTCCCTCAACCCTCCTTCCGAACCGCCCAGCACGACGATAGCGGGATAGGGACCGCCAGAGTCCGGTACGAAAAAGGTTCCGACGAGTCCGTTTTCCCTAACGGGAGTGCGTACCACATGTGGCGCGATCATCCAGCGGGTCCAGACTGTCTCGGCAACCTTCTCCCCGTTGACGAGCACATTAAGCTTCGTCTGCAGCGGTGCGAACGGAGTGCGATGGGCTGGATCGGTTCCCTTGCGCACCATCGACCAGATGAGCCCCATCGGATCCGCGCAGCGGTATGTACCTTCCCGGGGAATCTGTACCGCGACGCGGCATTCTCCTCGCGAATCTACCCAAAATTCCCCGAACGATTCCCAATCCGTACCCCAGTTGTCCCGAACGGCAGCCCGGACCGTAATCCAAGCATTCGCAGGGGCACCGCTGATACGTATGTCGGCCGGCTCGTCCAGCATCGCCGGATTCGGAGTGACGCTAATGCGGGGTTGCCCAATCAATCGGTTTCCTCCTCCCGTACTTCCTTCATCGTACCATATTTCTCCTTCAGTAGGAGGAAGCAGCTCACGAAGTCAAGGATTGCAATCGGGTGAACAATCTTGTACTCTTATACATAGATATACGATGCATCTGAATTCAATGTGTCTTTGGTGTGAAAGATCACCCCTAGAAAGGAGCTGAATCATATGCGTGTGAACAAAGAGCTGATGAAAGGAAGCACCGTGATCCTGATCCTCAGTCTGCTCGACCGCAAACCGATGTATGGATACGAAATCGCGAAAGAACTCGAACGGCTGTCGAGCGGGCTGTTCCTGATGAAGGAGGGGACGCTGTATCCGATTTTGCATGCTTTGGAGTCGGACCGTGAGGTGGAGACGTACTGGAGCGAGGTCGAAGGCCGCAAGCGGAAGTATTACGTCATTACGGAGCTTGGGCGGCGTAAGCTCGGGGAGAAAAAGCAGGAGTGGACCCGCTTCAGCCGGGCCGTGAATCAAGTGCTGGGCGAAGGAGGGGCGGTCTAATGGTCAGGGATATTCATCCCCTTGTGCAACAATACATACGCGACGTGTGCGCGAGGATCAAAGCCGTGGAGCTGCACAGGGACATCAGGGAAGAGCTGGCCGGGCATGTGGAGGAGCTGGCAGACGAGATGATGGCCCATTCACCCGAGATCGAGCGCGAAGACGCCCTGCGCAAGGCCGTGCAGCACATGGGCGATCCAGCGGAAGCCGGAGCGCGCCTGAATCGGATCCACCGCCCGAAGACCGATTGGAGCCTGGTCATGCTGCTCGGGCTGATCATCGGATTTTCGCTCGTGCTGATGTATTCGGCCGATCGGTCCCAGATGGCTCTGTCCCACTTGTACCCGTTCCACCTTTTCGAGAAAAAGGCGATCTATTGGGGCTTGGGATTGTTCATGCTCCTGGCGATCCGATGGATCGATTACCGCAAGCTATCGCGTTACTCCGTCCCGATCTTCTGGGGGATGATCGCGCTGATGCTGGTTACTTGCTTGACGGGACTCGAGGTCAACGGCTCCCGGCGGTATCTGGATATGTTCGGCCTGAGGCTGGATATCATCGCGCTAAGCCCATATGTACTGATCGTCGCCCTTAGCGGGATCTTGGTTCGGCACGGCACTTCTATGGCCTGGTGGAAGCTGTGGATCTCTTATGTGCTGCCGCCGTTCTTCATCACCCTTTTGGCTCCGGACTTCATTAGCAATTTGATGTACGTAGCGGTCGCCTACCTGCTGTTCGCCAGGATTTACGTCTCCCGAGCGGTTCGTATCGGAATTCCTATCGTGCATATGTTGGGGCTGCTAGGCTCGATCTTCCTGCTACGAGATAACTCGTATCTGCAGATGCGATGGAGTAGCTACGTCGACCCTTATGCCGATTCGCAAGGGGCGGGGTATATGATCGTCCAATCGCTCTCAATCATCCGCGAGGCTGGATGGTTGGGGCATGGAATCGGAGTACAGGCCGCTTCCCGGCTGCCGGGCCTCCACTCGGACATGCTGTACCCGTATCTCATCGCCGTCTTCGGCTGGTTGGGCGGAATCGCGGTCTTCCTCGCGGCAGCCTTGCTGCTGCAACGCATCGCCCGGGCGGCCAAGCTGGTAGCGGACCCTTACGGCCAAACCATCCTGACCGGATTCGGCGCTTGGCTGGGCATGAAGTTCGCCTGGTCGATGGCGATGACGCTCGGATGGGTGCCCCTCATGACGATCCAGTTGCCGCTCCTAGGATTCGGCGGGGTGAACACCGTAGCGGAAATGGCGGCGCTCGGCCTCATGATGAGCATTTATCGGCGCAAGGATATGATCCGTTCAGCACCGCCAGTTCCTAGACGTGCGAGCCGTTAGCACGGTTCGGGTTGCGAGGTGGATCGTCATTTTTGCCTATAGACGGCATAATCGGTCCTCCTCGCCCACTCGCTGTCGCATGCATAATTGACCTCGCAGTGGAAGTCCAACACGACTTCCCGGTCTTCAGGAAAGCTAAGTCCGCGCCGGATCAGCTCCATCGGCACTCCTCCCTCCGCTGACGAAGGTTTGGATCGGTCCGTCCCAATCCTCCCTCCGAATCTCCTCATAGCTCCCTCCCGTATAACTGCGAATCACGTTCCGCCAGAACGCTTGGGAGGGTACATTCGTTTCCACTTGCCGCACGGTCCATCGCCCAGGAAATCGATCGAACAGCTCAACGGCTGCTGAGCGCCCCAGCCCGCTTCGGCGATACTTGCGCATAACGAAAAATTCAGCCATGTCATAAGCGTATGGTTGATCCCCGCTCTCGAACCGTCTCACCAATGCAAGTCCAGCCAGCCGGCCGTCCACTCTAAGGAAGAACGGAAACCGGCCTGTTTCGGTCCAGTAATGGTCCAAGTATTTGTATTCGAACAGGCCGTGCTCATTAATATCGTCAGGCAAGTAGTCGGTAAAATCATATTTGTACAACGACAACAGCTGCCGCATCACCGTTTTCTCCTCGAACGCCGCAAGCTCAAGCGTCATGTTTCCCATTTGCCTCATCCTCTCGACTCCGGCACCGTGCCGTATGTAATCATCATCGTCGGGGCAAACAAAGCGGAAAGGGACACCCCTTGCACCCGAAAATACTCGGTCATGCTTTTCTCCGAGCGGTACAGCTGCTCCGCCTCCTCCAGCGTTAACCCACGCTCCACAAGGCCGGACACGTACAACTCTTTATCCGCGACCACCCGGCCGAGGCCGTCCTCGGATAAGGAGGCATACAAGTCCGCCCGATCCCCATCCGGCAAACGGGAATGCAAGTAGTTGACCCGGTCGCTTACTCGGCACTCCACCCCAACCAGTCCTATCCCGCTCATGTACACAGATAACTTAACGCCGATATTGCCGTCTTTGCCGGTACGGGTTTTATCGAGGTGATAGAGCTTTTGTAAAATACCTAAGGCGAATGTATTCGTCGGTTCCAAACCCTCATAGTACAAATTCGCCATGCTTGAATTCCAGTGCGGCTCGATGCAGATTACCAGTCCTCCCGGTTTGACGAAGCTCATCATCGTGCGCAGCACGTTCAGCGGTTCCGGCATATGGAGCAGCACCGCCTGGCAAATGGCAACGTCGGCTTCGCTCTGTCCCTGCAGCTCGTCCAGATCGGCTAGTTGGAACTCGGATCGATAAGGCAGCCCGCCAAACCGCTCCCTCGCCTTCTCGATCAGCAGCGGACCTTTATCAATCCCAATGTAGCGGGAGCCTTCGGCCAGCAGGGGAAGAAGCTTTAGTCCGACATCCCCGTACCCGCAGCCGAAATCCACCACCTCGATCGGTCTTCCGCCCAGCCTCCATACGTGACCCACCAGAAAGGACCAGTAGTCCGAATTGAACAATAGCCCGCGCGTTTTTTCCAAATACCCGATTTTATCGTCCCAATGCGGTGTCTCCAATGTCCATCCCCCGTTCTCAGCCTCAGTGCTACGAACATACATCAGAGTTGCAATACCTGTACAGGTGAAAATTCGGTATAACGATTTTTCCGGTGCATCGATAAGAAAATAGCCGCATGCTCCCTCAAGAGCATACGGCTTAGGCAGAGGCGGGTATTACGAGAAAGGAACGGCCGAATCCGGGCTCGCCTGCGCACGAATCCGAATGACTGGACCGGCTGCGCCCTCCGCACCCGCAGCAGCAGCGAGCGGTTTCGCATCGGACCGGTGATAGAACGACGCCGCCGGATTGCTGATCGACAAATTGTACAGATAGCTGAAATTCGGGAACGTCGTCTGGTCCATCAGGTAAGCGGAGCGAAGCGCCCAACGGCGGCGAAGCCGGTTCAGGTCAGCTATAATGCCCTCCCCCGGCTTGACGCCGATCCCGTGACCGAAGTACGCGTTCGGTCCGACCAGAATGACATTCTCTCCGCTCCACTCGGGCGTCTCCCGGTTGTAGTCCGGGTTACTGAAATAGAGCACATCCCCGGGGTACATCTCCGTACTCGTTTTAATCGTCCTTAGCCCCAAATTCCGGTCGGCGTTCGTAGTCATGAGGAGCAGGTTGTTGAAATGTCGGCTGAATATGGCGTCGCCGAGCATATCGAGAACCCCTTTGTAAATAATGATGACGACCGCCGAGGCGCATTCGAACCCGTACATGCGGCCATTGATGAAAATATCGCGAATCGCGTCCGAGGAAGCAACACCCGGCCGTTGCTGGAAGCCGCCCATCGGCGTGCGGATCCAGTACTTCGGGTTCGCCTTCGATTTGCGCAATGTGGCGAAGACGGCCCCGCTCCGGCCCAGGTCAAGCGCCGCCCGCACCGTCGCGGTTCGAAGCCGGAGCTCGAACAGAAGCTCTTCAGGTGAAGCATATTGATACGTAACCGGAGAACGCTGCTTCTCCTCCAATATCACTTTCTCCGTTACCGACAGGGATGAAGTATCGATCGGAGCCGGGGCTCCGGCAATAAGGATCATCGTACAACCAGCCTTCCATGCGGTGTAGTGGTGCTACTACCCATAGTATGACACCCGCCCGCATTCGGCTACTGATGCGGCTAGATCACACGGAAGTGAAAGATGGCGACAAAGGAATGTAGAACTTGGCACCGGCGGCAACGTCGTACACATAGCCTTCCGCCGGGTCCGCATTGTTCTTGTACCGGTGGATAAGCGTCACATCGCCGAGATCGAGGCGGTATGTGCCGGCATCTTCCAGCGCTTCGGCGCCCCGGATCGTGTAGACCGCATTGCGGTTCTCAGCATGCTCGATGTAGATCATCGCCCGCTGAAGGGGCTCGAGACTGGTAACGGTTGTGTCGAAGCGGACGTCGACATAGTTGTGCGCGGACATCTCCTTCGTAAAATCGACGACAGCCCCTTCCACCCGCCCCGGACCTGTTGCCCGACTATCATGGGCCGGACCAATCACCGTACCGTCATGAACATAACGGTGCACGACCCGTCCATCCTGCTCGGCATACAGGCCGAAAAAGCCGCTGAACGCGATCCGGCCGTCCACCATATAGCCGGCTTCCTGGTTCCGGGCGTATACAATATAATCCGTTCGACCGTTTGCGAGCTGCACCCGGATCGCGCGGGCTTCTTGCTCCGGCACAGGCATGCCGTCCGTTGTGACCGAAACCGTCTCGATGGAGCGAATGTGCCGATCAACGCGATACGGCTCCAGGACGGACACGAACAAGCTGTCCAGCGACTTCCCTCGTCCGTCGCGATGAGCAATCATATAGCGAAGCTCGGCCGGGTTGCCCAGCTTGTTCCGGGGCGGCACCCCGTCGGCGAGGGCGACCTCGTCGACCGCGTTCAGCATCGTGAGCCGCAGATGTACATCGGTGTCGGCTCCGGACCCGCGGCCGTATACGTCCCACGTGTCGCGGACGTTCCAATCGACGCTGAACGGGCCCTCCGGTCCGATTGCCCGTTCCACGTTCCTCAACCAGTGGAAGCCGGACCCGTTGTACTCCGCCGCGGGCGCATTGTCGCCGTCCCACTCCGGCTTGACCCCGAAGGCGATATCGGGTCCCGCATACGTGCCTCCGTTCTGAGCCTCAAGCGTCAGTCCTTCCGTCGCGACCGTCCCTTCCGCGCTATGGAAGCTGAAGTGGTGCTCCGTTCCGCCGCGCACCCGGAACAAGTCGACGGCATAGAACCGCTCGGCATCGACGCGGATCATTGCCGTCGTACGCCGATACTGGTCGGTCTGCGGATACACATGCGGGGCTTCCACATCGATGAGCTGGACGAGCCCGCCGGAGTCGTAATGATTCGGCCGGCCAACGACGTGCAGCTTCGTCTTCTCCCGGTCTACGAGGACGGTGTTATGGCTGATGACGTTCAGCACCCACTCCTTGCGGTGCCGGTCCATCGCATTCGCCTGCTCGGGATACCCGAGATCAGGGAGCAAATCGAGTCCGTACGCATGCAGGCCGATGTTCAGCGTATCCCGATGGCCATGGCCGCCGTTGCGGCCGTAATACAGCCACACGTCGCGGAGCGTGCCTGCGGCCGCCTCACCGTCGCGCAGCGCTGCAAAGCCGTAGCCGGTCAAGTTCGTGCCGCCGAGCTCGAAACGCCCATGTAGCGCCACCGCCTGCTCAATGTCGGCCGCAATCCGCTCCGGTTCGTCGGTGAAGATCGAGCTGTGCAAGCCGGACGCGCTGTTCCCGTTAAGCGTATAGGCGATCTGCGCGAACACCGGATCGCCGTACTTTCGGAACGCGAGCACCGATTCCTCCAGATTCAAAAGCGTGCCCGGGTTGCCGGTCTTGCCGGTGTCCCCGATCTGCGCCGTGTCGCGTCCCAACATCGTGACGGGGTAGACGCTATGGAACATTTTGCGAAACTTCACATGCTCGTACAGATCCGCATCCGGGTACCGGTCGTACCCTTCCAGCACGTCGGCGACTTGGAGGTATGTGCTGAGCCAGAGCCGATTGTACCCGGGGGCCGCCTCATCGCCGTGACCGTCCCGGTCCACATCGTTAACGAGGGTGTTCCACACGTTGCCGCCTGTCAGCCGGTCCGGATTGCGCTCGTAGCCGCCGGCCTGGAACGTGAAGTCGAGCCACTGCTTCGTCTCCGGGTCCGAGTCAAGCACGACGGCTGCGAAGGCGAGCGCACTCTGATGGAAGCCGTTGTTCCCGCGGATGTCCGCCGCGCGGAACCCTTCGTACGTCTCGCGGAGCAGGCCGTTCTCCATGTTGGCCGCGATCAGCGAAGCCGAAAACTTCGGGGACAGTCCGTACCGTTCACTCTTCTGCTGCAAGAAGCGGATCAGCTCCGGATCCTCGAGGGCTGGGAAGAACGCGTCATAGGCACTGACGAGGGTCTTCGCGGTACTCGTCTCCCAGATGCAGCCTACCGTCTTGCCCCGGCCCGAGCCTCCATGCGAGTTCAAGTACACTTTGGCATCATGACGGGAAACGTCCATGGTCGGATAAATATCGGCGAGACGGTCGAGCAGGACCGCTCCGAACCGGGCATACTTGGCCTCCCCTGTAAACAGGTAAGCATCCCGCAAGGCGATAAGGCTGCGGAGAATGATCGCCTCCGCCCCGAACCAGAGGAACCAATGCGTGTAATACGCAATGAACGTATACCGATAGCCGCTCACCGGATCCACCCAGCCGAAGCCGTCATCGACGCCCCACTGCTCCCCTTTTTCCGGATACAGCGTATTGACGAGAAGCGTGCGGTCCGCGAGGCCCGGATCGAATTCCCCTTTTGCATCCAAGCCGCTTCGGTAGTAGGCGCCAAAATCGTTCGTCGGGAACGAATACCCGCTTGTCGGGTCGGTCAGCTTCCATGGCACGCTCAGCGGATCGGCTTTCCACGGATAGTTGCCCAGCTTATTCAGCGGGTTATCGCTCGGCGGCGCGTCGGACAGCGGACTGAGATTGCCGAGGATTTGGTTCGTTTGATAGCTGCGCGGCAGCTGCTGAGAGGGTACGAGCTCCCAGACGTAATCCATCCCCTTCTCTACGATCCGCTCCGCATAAGCAACAGCCTTATCGCGCGCTGCACCCGCCCAATCGTACTTCTGCACATTGGCTCTTGCCGCCCTGACCTTCGCTTCCGTGTAATACGTGGATCTTCGCTTCACATGCTCCATGCACGCGCCTCCTAGATCAACCTTGTATTGAACCTGTATCTCCCCTCATTATGATCCTTGCCGCCGCCCCTGTCTACAACAAAACGAAATAGCCCGCATAAAAAAACTTGCCCCTGTCAGCCGAAGCCAACCTGGGCAAGTTCCTCGTTTATGGCTCTATCGCGATTCCTTCAAGGGTTAGTTGATGAAATTCGCTTTTTGCAAAAACCGCTTCAGCATCGTCGCCGATTGGGCGCGGGTCGCGTTCTGATCGGTGCCTAGCGTCGTGTCGGTCATCCCGTTCACGATACCGGCCTCCAGTGCGGCTGCGACCTCTTTATGTCCCCAGATGATTCGGTTCGAATCGCTCCAGGCCGACAGCAGCTGAGCTTGTTTGGCAGAATCCACTTCGACGTTCACACCCGCATAGCGGAGGGCGCGAACGACCATCGCGGCGAGTTCTTCACGCGTAATCGAGTTGTTCGGACGGAACGTGCCGTCTTCGTAGCCCTCGATCAGCTTGGATTGAGCGGCTGCGGCTACTATGTCGGTGTACCATTCGCCCTTCGGCACGTCATTGAAGTACGTCGCTCCCGTCACCGTAGTGATGCCAAGCGAGCGCACGAGCAAGGCGGCGAATTCCGCGCGCGTAATGCTGCGGTCCGGCTCGAACTTCGTGTCGGTTACACCGTCGACGATCAGCTTGCTGGCGAGCATATCCACATAGGATTGCGACCAGTGGCCTTGAACGTCATCGAACGTTTTGTCGAGCTCAATCACCGTATAGATGCTGTTCGAGTTCCGCTTGATCTCGGCGATCGTCTTCCCGTCCTTCTCGGACGTGGTGCTTGGGACGAAGCTGATCTTGTGGCTGACCGGGTCATACACGACGCCGGTTGCCGGTTTCGTCGGCTTGCTCTTCAGCGTCAGCAAGCGGGATACGTACGTGTCGCCGAACGAGTCGATGTTCACCGTCTTGCCATTACCTTCGGCGGTTAGGGTGAACTCAACCGGGTCTGTGACCGAATCGGCATCCAGATCATCGATCGCTTTGGCGATGTCGCTGGCTACCGTTCCCGTTACCAGAGAGATCTTCACGTTAATCTTCAGATCCTTTACGTCGACGCCGAGCTCCTTGGCCAGTGCATCGAGGTCCAGAACCGACAGCGGGAGGATGTATGTACCGTTCACTCCCACGATCGTAATCGTCGCGCCTTCCTTCTTGATCGCATCGATCAGGGCGGAAGCCGGGATTTGCACACTGTCGCCTTTGACGTTCAGCGTTACGTTGGTGTGGTCGGCTAACGACTTCTTCAGCGTGTCGCTGTCGACGGTGCCGTTCGTCACGTCAATCGTGCTGCCCGGTGTGGTTGAACCACCGCCGCCACCTCCACCCCAGCCACCGCAGTAAGGCGGACATCCGGTTGACGGGGGAGCGGAGCCCCTAGGCACTGTTAAAGGATCGCCCCACTCCTCGTCGTTCACGAGTGTTTGTAGAGTAATCTCTTTATATGTAGTTTCCGTGACGGAGAAGTCGAACTTGTAGTAATAATGCCCATTGCTATAGGTGTTGTACGTCACCGTACTTACCGAGTGCTTGTAAAATAAGTTGTTATTCGAGTACACATTCAGATAGACGCTTTCCGTTACTGCCGGCTTGGAATCGAAATACACTTCGCCGGTTACGGTCCCATCCCAGTTGAACTTCACATCCTTAAACCAGGCTTGTCCAGCGAATGCGAGGACGGGGACGAGCATCGAAATGATCATCACCGCAGCGAGCAAGGTAGACGTCTTTCTTAACATCGCTTTGTTCAGCAAGCTGAACCAGCTCCTTTCCAGGGGAGATTCATGTTTTTTCGCATTCGCGTCGGGAGAATTTGCTTTGTTCATTCTTTCTCTCACCTCCTTTCCCATTAAAAATGCATTCCAAAAGCCAGGCACATAATTATAAACATTCGTTATACGGTGGTATTTTATGGGTATCGATGACAAATAATATGGTGAATTTTGATAATCCCCTAGAAATGTTACATCTTGTAACTTTCGAAAGAATTTCTATTCAACAATCAGGCAATATAGCGTAATTACCCCCATCACTTGCTCATGAACCACGCAAAAACAGATGTTTTCATTAAAATATCTATAACATTGGACGAAAGTTTAAGGGGTGAAGTTGCGCGGTAAAATTTAATTGAGACTTTGGTCGGAGGTAGATTTCGAGGTCTAATAAGAATTATTGATAGATAGACGCCGGTCTGAAACCGCCGAGAGCGCACGTCCCGCAAGGGGTTTGGAATTCCAGGATCCTCCATTTCGACTCCGGTTTATCAAAAATCCGCTTTTTCGCAATGTCCCGGTTCGACAAAATCACCCGGCAGGCTCAAAAGCCCATTTCGACAAAAAAAACCGTCCCTCTCGCAGTGGATGCGGTTGAGACGGCCGTACACATTTGATTGAACGTCACGGATTAGATGAAATGCAAGATCTGAAAAATATAAATGACGCTGACGGGGATCAGGAACAAGTTCTTGATGGCGATGAGAGCGGCGGCTTGCATCGCAGGGGCCTCGAAGCGGGACCAGGAAAACTTGCTCATTAGGGCGGCCACGAACGATTGCCTGAATACCGCCTTCAATACCGCATTATAGAGCAAGAAAATAATCAAGAAACCGATAAATTCCCAGATCGCTTCCGACTGGCGGAGCATGCGGATGCCCGCAAACATCTCGCCCCAGGCCGATCCTGATTCCAGCAGGCTGCTTAGGGCAATATCCGTTCCCTTAGCCAGCACGATGACGTATTGGACGAGCCTCACCGCCTCTACCACGACTTCCAGAGCGAATTGCCACCACTTGGTTAACCGTTCCCTGAACAAGGTCTGATACGACCGGACGATCGCGATCGGAACCGAGATGAGGAACAACAACATATAAGAGAAGTAGGTGCTGAATGCTTCGATGAACTGCTGAACCGCCTCAATCAGGAACAATGCCGACCAGCCACCTCTCTGTCGTAAGGTAGAGACGATGCCCCGTCTCCATTATGCTCGTATCAACTGGAGAATCGGGCGGGTTATGGAATCGAATCGATCCGTCTCGTCCAGACCGACCCAGGCTGCGCCCATTAAATCCTCATTCCCCGCAACCCCCGGATCGCACCGCAGCTCCCCGCCGATGATTTCCGCCATATATGTATATTTGCCTACCCGTTCCTGCAGGAGTCGAAGGACACGAATCGTGTAACCGGTTTCTTCTTTCAGTTCGCGAATGCAAGCCTCCTCAGGCGTCTCCCCCGGCTCAATGCCGCCTCCTGGGAAGTTCCAGACGACGTCTCCCCGCTTGACACGCTGTTTCACCATCAGCACTCGATTGTCCTGGATCACAATGGCTTCGGAAATCCCGTACGTAGGCTTACTCAAAGTGAATCATCTTCTTTCTAAATGGAGATAGGGGAGAACCGCGAACGGTGTCGTTTTTTGTATTCGCGATCCGGCCTTGAAATCCTCTAAATGAAAAGACCGTCCGGACAATTTCCGAACGGTCGTTCAACTTAAGCATTTTTGCGTTCCAATCGTTCCTGATGCCCGTGGCTCCGCTCGAATTCGATCGCGGCCCGCTTAATCGCTCCGAGCTGTGTCGCCAAGTAGGCGATGAAGAGCATCAGCACGACGCCGATCCCGATGACCGACCAATTCACGGACACTCCGGCCTCCGTCATCATCAGGTAGATCGTGAGCCCGGTGACCGTCAACACGTTTTCTGAAAAGTTTTGTACGGCGATCGTCTTGCCGGAGCCGACGCTCCACTTGCCTTCCTCCTGCAGCATCGTGTTGAGCGGAATGACGAACGTCCCACCGAACAAGCCGGTGAAGAAGAGCAGCGTAACCGTCAGCCACAAGTAGTACGTGAACGTGGCTATCATCACAGTTGCGAGCATCAGCACGCCGAAGAAGAACGCCCGGTGCAGCCGCCCTTCCGGCACCCAGCGCGGGGTGACGAAGGCGCTGGCCACGACGCCCATCGCGGTTACGCCGATTATGAGCGACTGCTGATCGGTATCCGTGATGCCGAGGTTGATCGGCAGCCAGGCGATGAGAGCGATCCGCAGCACCGCGGCCGTCAGCCAGAATGCGCCGGTGCCGATGAGCGAGAACCGGCCGCGCGGGTTGGTCAGGAGCACCTTGCAATCCTGAAAAAACTGCAGCGCCGCGCGCCCGTATCGGATAGACGCGTCGCCCGCTCGTGCGGGCACGAGGAACGTCATGACAATCGAGAGCACATACACGGCTAGGCAGACGAGAATGGCGGGCAGGTCCGAGTTTTGCGCGAGCAGCCCTCCGCATACCGTTCCCAGCAGAATGGCAAGAATGGTCGAGCCCTCCACCTTGGCATTCGCCCGCAGCAGCTCGCTCTCCGTCGTCGTAAGCTCGGACAAAATGCCGTACTTGCCCGGCGAGTAGACGACCGCCCCGATCCCGACGAGCAAGTAGCAGAGTACCGGCGACACCCCAAGCAGCAGCAGGGCGATGCCGGCTGCCTTCAGGATATTGCCGAGCAGCAGCACATGCGCCTTCGCCTTCTTGTCGGCGAACGCCCCGACGATCGGCGCGAGAAGCACGTACGCGCATAGGAAAGCGATTTGGATGTAAGCGACGGTCCCTTCCGGATTCGCCACGCCTTGCCGTTTAACCATACCTACGATCAAGAAAAAGTTCAAATTGTCCGAAAACGAACTAAGAAATTGGGTCAACACCACGGCATTCAGCGGAGATAACCATTGGCGCAGCTTCGACATCGACAACCCGTATCGCTTCCTCTCCCTCTTCTCTCTCTATTCCACTGCTCTAGATTACCATTTCCTGTGGGGGCAAGCCAACTAAAACCCACAAAAAGGCCTCCATCCCCGAGGATGAAGGCCATTTCGGCATACGTCAAAGCTTACTTTAGTCCATCTTGAACGTGATCTTCTTCTGCAGCGCCGTAGAGGCTTGTTCGGCATACCCGTCGAAGATCTCCTTGCCTTTGTAGGTCGTATAAATTTCTTGCGAATACTTCGGCCAGTTGCTTGCATCCTTTTCCTCGAACAGCACTTTTGCCAAGTACAGGTTCATTTGCTTGCGGAACGCACCCAAGTCGAGTCCGGCCGGTGGAGCGACATTCGTACCCAGCACGTAGTACTTGTTCTTTTTGAATACGTCCAGTATGGCCCGGTCATGGTCCGTCTCGCGCGGGTCAATGAATTGCAGGCCGATCGCAGACGGGTCCTTCACCCCGAAGCTGAACACGCTGCCCCATACATCCGTGAAATTGCCGTTATCGACAATGTCTTTCTTGAAGGCATCCGGAATGAGCGTAATTTTGTTGCCTTCCTTCTTGTAGTGAACGCCCTCCTTCCCGTAATTCGCGAGCAGGAAGCCTTCCGGAGAAGCGAGCCAATCGAAAATTTCCATAATACGCTTGATTTTGTTTTCCGGCGTCTTGGCATTGATCAGGAAAGGCAAGCCCGGGAGCGTAGCGTACGATACCGGCGTATCTCCTGCGATGTGGAATGCGACGAAATCCGCCTTCGGGTTGCCCGTAACCTCTCTCGTCTTTTTCAGTATGCTTGCGCCCGAGTTATCGAACGCGATATCCCGGCTGCCGCTGTAGAAAATCCCGACTTTCCCTTGCTGGACCTTGTTCAGATGCTCGCCGGCTTTGTTCAGGAACCAGTCGGGATCGACGACTTTCAGATCGAGCGTCTTGCGGATGTCGTCAATGATTTTGCCGGTTCGCTGGTTCGAGCCCGTATCGATAAAGTTGTTGTCCTTGTCAATCAGCAGACCGGCGCCGAAGCCGTGCTTGAACCATTCCGGGAATTCCCGGGACACATTCTGCCCGCTGCCGGAGGTGGTGAAACCGTACGTGTCGTTTTTGCCGTTGCCGTCGGGATCGTTGAATGTGAACGCCTTCATAACGTTGATCATTTCGTCGTAATTCGTCGGCACCTTCAGCCCCAGCTTATCCAGCCAATCCTTCCGCACATAATAAGCATGGTATTGATTTCGCTCGAACGGTACCGGAGCCCGCATAAATTTGTTCTGAACTTCGTAGCGCTTAAGCTCTTCGGGGGTCACCCATTTGAAATAATTCGGCATCGTCTGAGGCGTTACATACTTGGATAGATCCGCGACGGCGCCGTCGAGAATATATTTGGTCGTCTTGGCCCCTTCGGCGTGGAACATATCCGGTGCGTCGCCCGTACTCAGCTTTACATTGAGCTTAGTCGAGAATTCTTCGCCCATCACGCTGTAGTCCATTTTGATCTCGACATTGAATTTCTCTTCAATCGCCTTGCGGATGAAATCTTTGTCCCCCGCAGGCAAACTGGACGTATTGGTAGGTACGGCGGTCATAAAGCTAAGGGTTAGTTTCTCCCGTTGGGGGGCTTGTGACGCAGCAGGGCTGGCGGTGCTGGTCGTCGGGGCGTTCGTGGCGGTCGGTTTCGCTCCGTCCGTAGAGCTGCTGCAGCCGGCGAAGACAAGCACCGAGACCAGGCTGAGGCATGTCAATGGCTTCCATCTGTTCAAAACGATGACCTCCCATAATTTGATCAAGCTCGAGATTGCCCGTTCATGCATGCTAATGATGAATAGGTCGCGATCACCTCCAACCGCCAATCGTACGAGGAGAATTAGCTTAGATGGGTTGGCCACATATTGTTCATATATTGTCTATTTGAATCATAAACGATAAATGAAACCGCTGTCAACGACAAAAAAAAGAAGCGGCGCCGTACCGCTCCCCTTCGGATGGACAACTTGTTTACAATAATGGCTGAATCCGCTGCCGGAACTGCTCCAGCGACTCCAGCTTGGCCCAATACAGCTTCAGCTCCCTGCGGAACAGGTCGAATTCGGAGGGCCGCATGTTCAGCGCCTCATACGTCTCGAAGCTCGGGATGATTTCGCGAAACAGCTTGAACCGCGACACATGCTGCGTATGACGATCGCTCTCCGCTTCTGCTGCGGTCTTGGAGCTGGGCAGGCTGTACGCATGCCGGCCCAGCAGCCTCTGCCCGGTTTCGCCAGACAAGTATTGCAGGAAGGCGAGTGCCTCGTCCTTGACCTTGGAGCGCTTATTCACCGCGGCTCCGATATTCAGCAGCAGCGTCTTGAATTGGCCGGCATACGGGAGCGGAGCGATGTCGAACGGAAAGTCGCAGTCGTGCAGCAGGTTCAGGTTGTAGTACGTCGTCATGATCATCGACGCCTTCTCTTCTTTGAACAGCAGCTCGGCATCGTTCTCGCTGTCCAACAGGAATACCGGCGCGTCCGTCTGGCTGTAGAGCAGCTCGCGTGCAAACTCCAAGCCGCGGATAAGATCGGGCTGATCGAGCTTCAGCGCCCCGTCTTCGTTCCGTTCCATGCGGACGCCGTTCTGGAGCAGGAAGACCGACCACCGGTTTTCCGACAGAACGAAATAGTAAAATCCGAAGCGTGCCTTGTCCTGGGACAGCCGTTTGGCCGCACGGACCAATTGATCCCACTTCCAGCTGCTGTCCGGCTCCGCCAAGCCTGCTTCCGCGAAATGCTTCTTGTTGTAGCACAAAACGACGGGCGAGAACGTGAGCGGCTGCACGAACAGCCGCTCCTCTTCCATGAACATCTGCGTCAAAAACGGATAGGCGTCCGGATTGGGCTCGAGCGGCTGGAACAAGTCGCCAAGCATGCCCCGCTCTTGAAACAAGAGGAAATGCTTGTTGTTGACGGTGAGCAGATCCAGCATGTCATGATCCATATAGGACTGAACCGTATCGCAGTAGTCCTCCGAGGGCAGGAGCACAAGCTGGATGTGTACGTGAGGCTTGGTTTTGTTGTACGCCTCGATCAGCGTCTCTAGCGCCATATCGCGCAGAACAGACCGGTATACGCCGAACTTGACGTTCACGAGAATCGGTTTCTCCATCTCGAGCACCCGGCTGCCGACATTCGGCACTTTCTCGATGTATCCGTCCTGGCGCAGCACCTCGAGCGCGTGACGGATTGAATTGCGGCTCAGCCGGAAGCGCTTCGTCAGCTCGAGCTCCGGCGGCAGCAAATCTCCAGGCCCGAGCGCTCCGGACACGATATCGGCTTTCAGCTCGGCCAGCATTTCCTCCAACCTCTTATGGAAGGTCACACGATCAGGTCTATTCAATCTCAATCTTCCTTTGAACCGGCGTAATGAGGCTAATACGCTAGTTATACCATACTGTTCTCGAAAAATCATCCATCATTGTTCATACATTGTTCTTACTTCCTTGACCAAGCTTTTGGGAGCTGCCAGACAATAGCCTTCTACGATGAGGGGCTCCAGTTCGGTCCAGCTGTCCGGTGCCGCCGCATAGGTCGACACCCAGCCGTGCTGGCCGATGTAGGGCGTCTTCCAGAAGGTCCCTTGCTGTTGCCCAATCAGGAACTGCTGCATTTCTTTCGTTGCTTTGATCGAGATCACCGGGCCGCTCTCCAGGCTCCCGCCGAGGAAAATGAACGATTTGTTGCGTACGCGGATCACGGTGTGGCCGAAGCCGTCGATCACTTCCTCAACCTCCGGCAGCTTCTTGACGATTCTACGGACGTTCTCCAGCATGCGTCTGCCTTCCTTGGACATGATCACATCCACATGACTCATCGCGATTCCTCCTTACTTAACCCTTGGCAGATTGACTTACGGCAGATGGCTTCGCGGCCTTCCGTCCCGACCAGGCGACAGCCAGACAGACCAGACCGCAGAGACCGAACAAGATGCGCAGCGGGACGCCGAAGCTATCCGCCGTATCGCCGGTCGCTCCCATCGTGCCGACCATGAGCGTCGCCATGCCGATTCCCGCGATCTGTCCCAGATAGCGGACGAGTGCCAGCAGGCTCCCCGCCAGGCTGCTCTTCGATGCGGGAGCGGCGCTCATAACCTCGGCATTGTTCGTCGCATGGAACAAGCCCATGCCGATGCCGAACAGCGCCAGCTGCAGGCTGAATGCAAGCGCTCCTACCGTAGGGAGCAGCACGACGAAGAGCATCGATACGCCGCAGCAGAGCGCTCCCGCTGCGATGGGGAACGTGCCGCTGTACTTGTCGCGGAACCAGCCGGCGAACGGGGCGACGATTCCCATCGCGAGCGGCTGCAGGATGAGCAGCGCTCCTGTCGCCCAAGCGCTGTAACCGAGCTGGGTATGCAAGTAGAACGTAATCGGAATAAGGGTAGCGGTCTGCGCCAAATTGATCAGGAGCGAGCTCAAGTTGCCTTGCCAGACGGTTCGCCTGCTGAACAGCTCCCTGTCTATGATGCCGTAGTCGATCCGGCGCCCCTGCAACCACAGCGCGACCAAGAGGAGGATACCCGCGCCTCCTTCCACCCAGGTGGCCGCGGAATAACCGGACGGCTGCCGCGCGGATTCGGCGGCCAGCATGAGCAGACACGCGCCGGCGCCCAGCAGGAAGGCGCCCGCGAAGTCGAACGGCGTCCGGGCCGACTCGCTCTTCCCCCGCGGGAACCAACGGATGCCCAGCGCGGAGGCGGTCAGCGCGATCGGCACGTTGATCCAGAACAGCCACGTCCAGTCGATGAACTCGAGCAACAGCCCGCCTAGCGCCGGTCCCGACAACGTGCCGATCGAGATGACGACCGCGTTGATGCCGAGCGCCCGGCCGCGCTCGTGATCCGGGAACACTTGGCGCACCATCGCCTGGCTGTTCGCCATGATCATCGTCGCGCCCACCCCCTGGAGGCACCGGGCCAGCAGCAGCGCGACGAAGCCTTGCGATATAGCGATCGCGAGCGACCCGACGCCGAACACGAGGAAGCCGGCGCTGTACACCTTCCGCCGCTCCATGCGGTCCGAGAGCTTGCCGAGGAACGGCAGCAGCACGACCATCGTGAGCAAGTAGATGGTGGACACCCACCCGATGCGTGCTAGCGATACATCGAACTGCTCCGCCATAATGGGCAGCGAAACGTTCACGATGCCCACATCGAGTGTGGAGATCAAAGTACCCATATTGATGATTTGCAAGATTCCCCATTTGTTTCCGTTCTGCGATGACAATCTTCTCACCTCTCCCGGATGATTGTACCACAGAAAGAACCGCTCAGGATGAGCGGTTCTCAAGTTACAGGCTTTTGATTAAGAATTCGTTTCCTCCGTGGATGCGGCCGGCGTTTCGGACGCGGTGCCGTCTTGCGCTTTTTCATGCGGCTGGCGTTTGGCTTGCACCATTTTTTTCAGGCTGTCGGTCATGCCGTCTTTGAGCTTGGCGATCAGGTCGTCTTCGGAGATCCCTTTGCTCTGGGCGATTTCGGCCAGCGATTGGCCCGACTGCAGCGCGGTTTTGAGCTCTTCCTTGGTCACACCCAGAATTGTAGTGAGCTGCTCCTCATTTCCGAACAAGCCGAATTTGCCTCCGCGTCCTTTGTCGCCTTTCCCTGGGTCTTTGCCGAATTCAATAGTACCCGATGCAAGTTGGGACAGTTGGTTTTCCAGCTTGGCCCGCGCGGCATCCGCTTGAACCGTCGAGAGTTTGCCGTTGCTCACGGCATTGTCAATCCGCGAAGTAATAACGGATCGTACGGTTATGGTAAGGCTTTCCGGGCTTGTACCGTTTGCGTTGGCAATATCGACTACTGACTTGCCGGCCTTCAGTTGCGAACTCAGATCCTCTTTGGTGATGCCAATAGCAGAAGCTAGCACGTCCTCATCGATACGGAAGTCGCCCATTCCCTGCTTACGGAATTCGTCTTTGATGTGCTTGAACTCGCCTTTCTGTTCTACTGCAGGTGTGGACGTATCGGTAGACGTTGTGTCATCGGCGAAAGCTTTGGATTGCAGCAGGCCGGCAATGCCTCCCCCTAGGATGACGGAAGCCGCCAAAGTGGTCGTAAGCATTTTTTTGCTAAGCATTTTCATTAGAGAATCTCTCCTTTTTATGTAGGGATCGTCTTACAATTGCAGTATAACCAGGCAGTCTGAATCCGAGCTTAAACGAACATGAAAAGCACATGAAGCCCAGCTGAGAGTTTGCTGAGAATGGAAAATCAGGCATACAAAAACGCCGCAAGCTCAATAGGCTCACGGCGCGGGGAAACCATTATTCAATTAGGTGTTGCTGACGGACGTAGAAGCGGAAGGCTTCCATTTTTGCTGCTGCGGCGCCGGTTGGGGCGATTGCTGCGGCTGCCCGTCTTTGGAATCGCGGCGCTGCTGAAGCTTCTGCTTCAGATCCTGAGCCTTCTCCTTTAACTCCTGCGCTTTCTCTTTCAGCTCGGGCTTCGACTGCGGCTTGCTCTCCACGAACTTTTTCAGCCCGTCGGTCATCGCGTCCTTCAGCTTGCCGATCAGCGCTTCTTCCGTGATGCCTTTTTCTTGCGCGATCTCGGCGAGCGACTTGCCGGCGTCACGAGCTGCCTTTAGCTCTTCCTTCGTCATGCCGAGAATCGTAGCGAGCTGCTCCTCGTTGCCGAACACGCCGAAGCCCATCCCGCCACGCCCGAAGCCGAAGCCATGATCGAATCCAGGCTTCCCGGGATGACCCGGACCGCCCATACCCGGCCCCGGGCCGAATGGGATGCCTTTGGTCGTAATGCCTTCCTTCAGCTTGGCGGAGAGGTCGGCCTTCATCTTATCCGCTTGCTCTTGCGTGAGCTTACCGGCCGCTACCGCTTCGTCGAGCTTCTTCGTTGCAGCGTCGGTCAGCTTTTGCAGCAGATCCGCTTCGCTCACGCCTGCGGCCTGGGCGATTTCCGACAGCGTCTGGCCGGCTTTCAGCTTTTCGACAAGCGCCTTTTCATCCAGACCCAGGATGGTGGCGGTTTCCTTCAACAAGTTGCCTTCCTTGAAGTTGAACTTGGTCTTGAACTCTGTTAGATGCCGTTCATGCAGAGCTTTCTCCTTCTTCGCGGTATCGGAATCGGCCGGTTTCGAAGGCGTCGCCGTTGCCGTCGGCTCGTCGGCGAAGGCATCGGACTGCAGCAGCCCGATCGCTCCGCCGCCTAACAATACCGTTGCCGCAATCGTCGTCGTAAGTACTTTTTTGTTGATCATCTTCATGACCATCTCTCCTAGGGTTTGGATTATTTTTCCTCGTAAGCGCAGTTTATCCCCGCAAGATGAAATCTACCTTAACTCTACCTGAAGAGAGGATAAATGTCAGCTGAGAGTTAGCTGAAAGTTGTGCAAGCTGCATTGGGCATAAGATTTCCATGTTAAGGAATACTAAAAGCACTTGGATGGAAAGGAATCCCATGCTATGTCCACTACTCACTCAGCCCCTGAACCCATCTCGCCAAACGTACGGGAAGCCCGCGCGCGTCTTGAAGAAATCTTCGCCGATTGCCATGATTTCACCGTGAAAGAGTGGAGCTATGGTCCCGATCTGGAGTATTCGGCATGCGGGTTCCTGCTTAATACACTGTCGCAAAACTATCGAACCACATATACACAGGCGCTGTTTCAAGATTTGTCGCCGCTTAAGGGTGCCTTGGATGCCGATTTAACGCCCGACAAAATTTCCCGATTTTTCGATTCCTCCGGCGTGTCCTCCCATACCGTCCAGATTCTGGACTCGGTCGATCAGGTGGTCCGAAATTTGACCGACGGCCACATCATTATCCTGATCGACGGCTGGGACCATGCGATCAGCTGCGAGATGCCGGGCGTTGAGACGAGAAGCGTCTCGGAGCCGACGATGGAGCCGGTCGTGTTCGGTCCTCACAACAGCACGATCGAGGATTTGAAGACGAATATAGGCCTGATTCGCGCCTTGATCAAGACGCCGAGGCTCAAGTTCAAGCTGTTGAACGCCGGACCGAATTGCCGCCGCGAAATTGTTTATGGCTATATAAGCGATATAGTGTGCCCGGATGATTTGAATCTGTTCGAAAAGCGGTTAAGCTCCATTGAGGATAAGGATATTCTAGACACGACTTATCTGGAGGAATGGGTCGAGCCGTCGGTTTATTCACCATTCCCGCAGGTCCGCTATACGGAACGGCCTGATGTAGTGACTTCGGCTCTGTTGACGGGCAAGATCATCATGTTTGTTCAGGGATCACCTACGGTCATGATCTGCCCAGGTCTGTTCATCGACTTTTTCTCCACCAGCGAGGACTTCTACCAGCGAACGGTCTTCTCGACGCTCATCCGCTGGCTGCGCTTAATCGCCTTCGTCATGGCCATTACGCTGCCCAGTCTGTATATCGCACTGTCGACATTCCATACGGAGCTTATTCCTACGGTATTGCTGCTGGCGATTCTGGATACGAGGGAGAAAATTCCGTTTCCTGCGTTCGTCGAAGCCCTGCTGATGGAATTTTTCTTCGAGCTGCTCCGGGAAGCGGGGATCCGGCTTCCCCGGCCGATCGGTTCGGCCGTGAGCATAGTGGGGGCCCTCGTAATCGGGCAAGCGGCCATCCAAGCCAAGATTGCCTCCCCGATCATGGTCATCATCGTGGCGTTGACGGGGATCGCATCCTTCGCCATGCCTCAGTACAACTTGGCCATCGCCTTGCGTGTCCTTAGGTTCCCGCTGATGATCATGGCGGCTACATTGGGCGGTTTCGGCCTCATGATCGCCTATTTCCTCCTTTTGCTGCATCTGACTAAGCTGAAGTCGCTCTCTCAAGCGTATTTGACCGGTTTCGCGCCTCTCGACTTCAGACGAATGGTGAACGAGTTGTTGGTACGCGCCCCGATTCGATCGATGCTGCGGAAATCCCGGCAACGACCGGGGGGCGTCCGATGAACCGATGGGCATCCTGGATTTTCACCATTGGCGCTCTGCTCAGCTTGACCGGGTGCTGGAATAAATACGAGCTGACGCAATGGGCATTCGTACAGGCCGTAGCGATCGATCCGGCGGAGCATAACCGGGTTCGGTTAACGACCCACTTCTACAAGCCGGGCGGAGGCGGCGGGTTGGAAGGGACGCGGAGACCTACGGAAAGCTTCAACATTCGTACGGAGGGCGACAACATCTCCGTTGCGATTTCGAACATCTCCAATGAACTCGGCCGTACGGCCCAGTGGGGGCATATACGCATCATTCTAATCAGCGATGAGATGGCTACCCATCAAAAAATAAAGGGGATCATCGATTACTTTCTGCGGGATCACGAGCCTACCGAAACCGCACTGGTCGCGATTACGAAGGGACCGGCCGGCGAGTATTTGAATCGCAAGCCTTATATCGAGAGTACAATCGGGCAGCAGCTTCGCGAAATCATCCAATCGTCCAAACGGTTCAATGGGATGACGAGGGAGTTGAATTTGCTTCAAACCGCAATCGCCCTAAAAAATCAGACCGGGATCGCCCTGCTGCCCTATATGGTGCCGGCCCGGGGAGAGAGTGAACCGGTGACGATGAATGGAGTTGCCGTATTCAAAAATTATTCCATGATCAAACCGGAGCTTCCGGCGGAAAGCGCCAAATATGTCTTGATGCTGCGGAATGAATATGAACGCGGGGTTCTGGCATTCCCATGCGAAGGAGATCCGGCCAACCGGAAAGACACTTTCGAGCATGTGAACGTCGTCAGCTCCGCCAAGATCAAGATTCAAAAAGAGACGGTGGCGGTCAAGCTCCATGTAATCTTGACAGGCGGTTATGGAGAGCTGCAGTGCTCGACAGTCCGCAGTGTAAGCGATGAAGCCCGGGTCAAGCAAGAGATTACCGATATGCTGGAGCAGGAGTTCCGCAAAACGATAGCCCTGATGCAGAGCCGGCAATTGGATTTGCTCAATATCGGCGATGCCGTGTACCGCCAGCATCCGGATGTGTGGCGGAAATGGAAGAGCACTTGGGGAAAACGGCTATCGGAAGCGACCTTCGACTACAAGATCGATATTCGCATGACGAACACGGGAATCACGAAGCCCAAGCCTTACGGCAGTTAGGAGAGAGAACAATGGGAGTAAGACTTCTAATTAGTTTGCTCGCGCTCGCCATAGTAGTGATTTCTGACTGGAAGAGGCTTAGACGCGGTACCGCCATTGCCCGAACGTGCTACATCGTAGTCATCCTGTATGCCATGTATACCGCGTCCAGCTTCGTCTTGATGCGGCCGTTGCCGAACTTGAATCACGCGGTCTCCCTCGTTTTTCTGAAGCCCGCTTCCGCTATTGACGCCGTACTCAAAGCAAAAGAACCTGAGAACGAGAAAGCGGGGGATTCGAGTGGGAGCATATGATACCATATCCCCGCAGCAAACGGCCGCCCTGCTGCTCGTCAGCACAACGGGCTCCACAATTCTGTTCATTCCGTCCACCCTTATGGCGCAATCGGGGAACGCGTTCTGGATCGCCTGGCTCGTGGCCGGGCTCTACGGAAGCCTGCAACTAAGCGTCATGCTCTATATCCGCCGGCGGTTTCACGGACAATCGGTGATCGAAGGCGGGATCGAAACGATAGGCTATACCTTGACGGTCCTCTTAATGGTCCCGTTCGTCCTGTTTATGATTTTGCTGCAAGGTTATATTTATTTCTCGATCGGAGCCTTCTTTACAACGACCATGATGCGCGATACGCCGGTTTATGTTTTCAACGGGCTCATCGCCCTGGTCTCCGCTCTGACCGTACGGGCCGGAGTGGTTGTCATGGCTCGCATGTTCACAATGATGAGCTTCCTTCTAGTCGGCGTCATCGTCCTCGTGCTGTTATTAGCTCTGAAGAATTACCATTTGAACTACCTGCTTCCGATACTGCCCAATGGCATCAAGCCGGTATTCCATAGCGTTTATGAGACCGGCGGTTTCATTTACGGAGACTTCCTGGTCTTCACATTCCTATTCGCTTATATGCGGCCGAAACAGGGGGAGACCGGGAGCAAGCCGATCGTGCTCGCCTTTCTGCTCAATTGGCTGATCATTGCGATGATTTCCGGATGTACCATTATGACGCTGGGGCCGATAACCAACGAATATCAATATCCGTTGTTCGTGCTTTCCCGGCAGATCAGCATTCAAGAAATCATCGAGCGTGGAGAATCCATTATCGGCATGTCGATGATGGCCGGTTCCTACATGAAGGCAACGATCACACTGTTCGCGTTGAATACGGCCCTTACGCGGCTGCTGAAGCTGAAGGAGGACGGCCTGCTCGTGTATCCTCTGGCCTTGCTCGGGTTCGTCTTGTCGCTTGTCCTCGTTCAGAATGAAGCGGAATTCGGAGAGGTGCTCTTGACTTGGCCGCTGGTGACGTTCACGGTGAGCTTGACGCTTATCTTCGTGGCGGTTGCCGCACAATTCATCAAGCGGTCTGCCAAATCCGAATAAAGTCAGTGGCTTACATCCATGGAAAAAGGGAGCTCGCGCTCCCTTCTCCCACCTCATATGTGAATCTCCTCTGATTGGTACAGCTCTCTTTTTCTAGTTTTCCGCCTTCAGATCGGCCAGCAAGCGTCTCAAGGAGCCCGTGCCGTTCTCGATCACATCGTACACGAGAATATGGTACACATTGCTGAACTCGCTCAGTTGATCGTTCGTGAACTTGATCGATGTCGAGCCGTTCTTGATCGCATTGAAGGCGAGTGTCTGTGTAGCGACGGGATTGCCGTCCGCGTCGACCAGGTCGAACTGCAGCGTGGAAGTTGCTGCGTCAACCAAAAGCTGCTCCTTCTTGACCAAGTCGAGGTCGACCCGGAACTGGAAGGTGTAGGTTTTATTCAAGAACGCGTAGAACAAGCTGAAATCGTTGATGATCGCCCCATACGGGTACAGGCTGTAGTGCCGGTCTTCCTCGTCCGCCAGGAGAGCGGTCTTGAAAGCGCCGAGCGTCAGCTTGACCGGAGCTGCCGTCTTGCCGTCGTACAAATGGATCGTATACGTCTGTCCTTCCGTAGCGTTCGGCACCAAATAGGTGAAGGTGAGCATGTAGCTCGTATTCGGAGCGACTTCTTGGGAGCCGGGCTTTATGACGCTGCCGGAGTAGACGAGGCCGTCCTCGCCGATGAGCTCCGTGCTCCATTCCGGCATCGCAATGGTCGAGGTTCCCGTATTGGTCAGTTTGAATTTCGCCACCGCCGTCTTGTAGCCGTTCGCTACGTTCTCGTAGAGGCGGAAATCCATCAGCGCCGTATCGAGGTGATCGTTCACCAGTTGACTCGGCTGCAGCTTCAATGGCTCGCCGACTGTATAGGCCGCCCCGACGACACCCTGCTGTGGGGTGGCATTCGACAAGTCCGTCATCAGAACCGGCAACGTCTGCCCCGTACCATTGGCATCTTTCGCCGTCGGCTCCAGAAGCACGAACTGGAGCTGGTCTTCCGGAATGCCGGCCGGCATCACCGCGTAATAGCTGAGCATCGTAGAGGCATTGGGTGACAAATAAGCGGGCGTGCTGCCCGATACTGCGGCGGCGGCGGACAGCCCGACGGACTTCAACTGCACTTGCCCGCCATAGGCCGGAAGGGCAACCAACCTCGAGCTCTTATTGCTGACGCGTACAGAAGCCTGCACGAGCACTTGATCGCCTTGCTTCGTTACCGTAGAAGACTCTACCGCGGCAGCGAGCGGCTTCGTACCGTCCGTGCCGGACAGCTGCTTCTCCGTGCCGATGGGAAGCACATGCGAACTGTTCGCGAGACCCAATGAGCCGAGCAGTGTCTCGCTGCCGGCGTCTTCCTTGTACAGGTCGAGGTTCCAGAACGCGCTCGCTTGCGATTCCTCGGATACGGCCGCCTGCACGATCAGCTGGCGGCTCGCGCCCGGCAGGATCGGCTGATCGCCGCCCTGCACGACGGTAGCGGCGAACAGCTGCCCTTCCGCATTCGTCAGCCTGTACTTCAAGCCGGCCGGAAGTTTGACCGACGCACTGCCCGAATTCGTCAATGTCAAGTCCGTGTACGTATTCCAGCCGCTTGTCTGATGCACCATGTAGCTCTCTTCCAGCCGGAACGACACGGACGTACCCGTATTCAGCGAGGCATCCGCGAGCGAGAGATCCACAGTCGTTTCTGACGTAGCGGTATTACCCGCTTCCTGGATCGCGGCTGCTACCGATAGTGCGCCTAGATCCCGCATGTAATTCGGCAAGCTGTAATCCCATTGGAATAGCGTTACCTTCATATCGCCGGCCTTCAGCCCGCTGGCTGTCCTCGCAGTGAAGGCGAACGTCTGCTCCTTGCCCGGCTGCACACGCGCGTTGACTTTGCCTACTTGTGTAGCCGTGAAGCTCCGGCCTTGCGAATCGGTGACGCGGGCCCCGTAATAGTTGAAGTCCACATCCTGGCTGCTGCCGTTGTGCAACCGCAGGTTGAACTTGAGCAAGCCGCTGTCGGTCCCGGTCGAATACGACACCTGCTCCAAGGTGAAGTAGGTGGAGCCATTGATGTAGACGCCTTCCGGCCACGCGTACGCGAATGGAGCGGCGATCACCAAGGTGAGCAGGGACGCGATGAGCAGCAGGAACGTGTTGCGGCGCGAGCGCCTGCGCCCCGGGCGGTTCAATTGTGGGGTCAAGGGGTGACGACCTCCTTCTCATGATGGGTGGATTAATCGAATCGAAGCGCGTCGATCGGCTTGAGACGCGAAGCCTGATTCGCCGGGTACAGCCCGAACACGATGCCGACGAGCACGGAGAAGCCGAGTGCATACAAGCCGATATTGAGCGAAACGACCGTCGGTTGAGTTGGGTTCATTAGCGGCCATAGCCAAGCCGCGCCCACACCCAAGGCGAGCCCGAGTATCCCGCCAAGTCCGCTGATCACCATCGCCTCGGCGAGGAACTGCAGCAGGATATGCAGGCGTCTCGCTCCGATCGACTTGCGGATGCCGATCTCCCTAGTGCGCTCGCTGACGGTTACGAGCATGATGTTCATGATCCCGATGCCGCCTACGAGCAGCGAGATGCACGCCACGCTGATCAGCTGATTCGTAAGGGTGCTCGAGGCTTCCTTCTTCGCTTTGATCAATTCGTCCTGATTCTGGATGCGGAAACCGTTCTCGTTTTTGAACTGGTACGTTAAATATTGGGTGATCGTCGCTTGGGCCGTCGCGACGTCATCCTTTGTCGGCGCTTCCAGGTAGGCGGTCCGGATGCTGCCCATCTTGCTCGCCCTCGTCGCCGCCGACAGCGGGACGATGATCGAGCTGTCAGCCGAAGTCCCATTCGTGTTGGACCCTTTCTCCTTAAGTACACCGACAACTTCGTAGACGACTCCGTCTATGTGGAGCTCTTGGCCGATCGGGTTGCCCAAGCCGAACAGCGTCTTGGCCGCCTCGCTGCCGATGACCGCGACCTGATTGCGAAAGTCCTGGTCTGCCGGGACGAGGAACCGTCCTTCCGCGACGCTCAGCTTCATGACCGACATGTACCGGTCGTTCGTCCCGATGACCGAGAAGGACGTGTCCGATTCGCGCTCGGCCTTCACCGTCGCCCCGGCCTTGGACACGACAGGCGCGATCGTATCGATCTCCGGCAAAATCTCGAGCTGCATCAGATTGTCATAGTTGATCTGCGTCGCGCGGCCGTTGCCGTTCAGATTGGCCACGATCAGATTCGTGCCGAGCCCTTCATATTGTTTCTCGATCTGCGCGGACGTACCTTGTCCGATCGCGACCAACGTGACGACGGAGCCGACGCCGATAATGACGCCGAGCATCGTCAGCAGCGTGCGCAGCGGCTTCGCCGTAATCGTGCGCAACGCCATGATGAGGAGCTCCACGAGGCTCATACGAGCACCTCCTGACCCGACGGGGCGATGCGGGGCGTATGCGGCTTATCTCCGGCGATGCGGCCGTCGCGGATGGACACGATCCGCTTCGCATGCTCGGCGATATGCAGATCGTGGGTGATGAGGACGATCGTGTTGCCCTGCTCGTTCAGCTCCATGATGAGCTCCAGCACCTCGATGCCGGTGCGAGAATCCAGAGCGCCGGTCGGCTCGTCCGCGAGGAGGAGCGACGGGGCCACCGCCAGCGCGCGGGCGATCGCGACGCGCTGCTGCTGGCCGCCGGACAGCTGGCTCGGCCGGTGGCCGAGACGTTCGCCCATCCCGAGCGACTCCAGCACATGGGCTGCCCTCTCCCGCCGGTCGCGCTTGCCCATGCCGGCATAGATAAGCGGAAGCTCCACGTTCTCGACCGCCGATAGACGGGGCAGCAGATTGAACTGCTGGAAGATGAAGCCGATCTTCTCATTCCGCAGCCGCGCCAGCTGACTGTCGGACAGCTTCTCGGTCGCAACCCCGTCGAGAAGGTACGTGCCTTCCGTAGGCGTATCGAGCAGGCCGATCATATTCATCATCGTCGATTTGCCCGAGCCGCTCGGGCCTACGATGGCGACGAACTCGCCGGCTTCGATCGAGAGCGACACCTCCTGGAGGATCGGGACGAGCGCCGACCCCCGGCCATACACTTTGCTGATGTTGTTCAGCTCAATCATGTTCATCGCGGTCAGCCTCCTCTGCCGGTCGTTCCCCGAGTCGCGCCGCCGCCTGTGTTTCCTCCCGCTCCGGCTCCTGCGGCTCCTGCGCCGCCTGCCCCTCCGGCACCGCCTGCACCGCCGCCCGCTCCGGCACCTCCTGCACCACCGCCAGGGAATCCGCCTTGGCCTTGGAGGCCGCCGAAGTTGCCGTTCTGGAACTGCTGCCTCAGCTGGTCGATCTGCTGTTGCGTCCCGTTTGTTTGTCTTTGCGTAACTGGCAGCAGGACGGTTTCTCCTTCCTTCAGGCCATCCGTTATTTCCACTTGAGTCTTGCTGCGAATGCCGATCTTAACCGGCCGTTTCTCCTCCTTGCCGTCCGCCGAGACGACCGTCACACTCGATTCGCCTCGAGAAGTGCTGATCGCCTGGATCGGGACGAGCAGGGCATCCTTTTTGTCCTGAATCAAAATCTCCGACGTAGCCGTCATGCCATACTTCAGCTGGTCCTGCGGGTTTTTCACCGTCAGCATCACGTCGTAATACGTCACCCCGTTAGTAGTGACTCCGACCGTAGAGACTGAGGCGACCTCCCCTTCGAACGGCCGTACGCCCAGGGAATCCACACGAACCTCCGCCTTCATGCCTGGTTTGATCGAGGGCAGGTCCAGCTCATCGACCTGAATCGGAAGCGACATGGCGCTCATATTCGCCACCGCCCCGAGGGTTACGCCCGCCTCCACCTTCGCTCCTACGGGATAGCTCGTCAACACGTTCTTCTTTTGATCGGCGAAGTCGGAAGAGAACACGCCGTCGAACGGAGCCACAACGGTCAATTCTTTAATCTTCGCCTGCACGTTGTCCACCGCGGCCGTTTGCTTCTCCACGTCCACCTGTTTGTCGGTAATGCTGTCCGCAAGCGTCTTGTTCTCGATCGACACCAGGGTCGTTCCGGCTTGGACAATGTCGCCCGTCTTCCCCTTCAATTCCGAAATCGTACCGGACGCCTTGGCGATCACGTTCACGGTTTTCGCATACTCCAGTGCGGCCGTTCCGGACGATTTCACTTCGATGCCGTTTACTTGGACGCTGCCGGACACCTGCATGCCCGCATCCAGCGAACCATCGCCCGTAATGTCCAGTTGAACGTCAATCAATTTGTTCCCTGACGCATCGACCTTCGGTTGCGTACCGAGGGACGTCACCGTGCCGGTCTTGGTCAACACATAGCCGGATACGCTCAAATCGACGGGATCGCCCTTCTGCAGCTGCATGACTTCCGCGAGCGGGAAGGCGAGCTTGACGGTCAATGACGAATTGTCCGCGATCGTCCCGATCTTGCCGTTCACGCTGATATTCGAGCCGACGTCCAAGTTGTTCGCGAGGGTTAGCTTGCCGGTCAGAGGCGCCGTTACCCGCAAGTGGTTTTGCTGATCGACCAGGTCGGCCAGTTCCCGGTTCAGCTTATTCAGGGCCGATTGGGCGTCCTTCAAGTCCGTATCCAGCGTCGGATTGGCGATCTCGAACAGCACGTCTCCTTGCTTCACCGCCAGGCTGCGGGTCAAGTTCATCGTCTTGATCGTCCCGCTGGACGGCGTCGTTATGTTCTGCACGCTCTGGGCTTGGAACTGAGACGTCCCTGAGACCGATTGCCGAATCTCTCCTTTCTTCGCGACGGCGGTCGTCGTGGCGGCCTCCGCTGCCGCCGTCTGAGGCTTGTTCGCTACGAACGCCCAGTAGCCGCCCCCTCCGCCTCCCGCCAGAAGAAGCGCCGCGAGTACGGTCCACACCATTTTGCGCTTCCGTTGCATACCGGTCCTCCTTATGTGTTTGCCCAAGCAAGTGCATGCTTTGCTTCGGCTGCAGCTGCTTTACAAGCTGAAGTATAAGGGCGCTGGCTGAGCGCCGCCTGAATGCGGGCTGAACGATTCATGAGCGCCCGCTGAGAGTTTGCTGATTGCCGCCTTTTCGGGTTGCAGCCTCTTGCCGGCTCGCGGATAATAAGGGGAAGGAAAGCCAACACTGGTACCATTTGAATCAGGAGTGATAAATGGATGAAGGTAAAAGGAATCCGCATCGTCGCCGTCGACGATGAGCCGCATATTTTGCAGTTTCTCGAGATCGGATTATTGAACGAGGGCTTCGAGGTGCAGACCGCGCAGGACGGGATGACCGCGATCGGGTTAATCAAGGAGTTTCAGCCGCATGTCGCCATTCTGGACGTGATGATGCCGGGCATGGACGGCTTCGAGGTGTGCCGCACGATTAAGAAGACGGAGAACGTGGCCGTCATCATGCTGACCGCCAAGGAAGAGGTGGACGACCGGGTCAAAGGGTTGAATTCCGGCGCCGACGATTACATGATCAAGCCGTTCAGCTTCGACGAGCTGCTCGCCCGTATTCAGGCCCGGCTGCGAAACCAATTCCCGAATTTGCTCGGCGAGGTCACATATGGACCGTTCCGGATTGATGACCGCCGCAAGGAGATCAGCCTGGACAATCACGTGCTGGAGCTCTCGCCGACCGAATACGAGCTGCTCAAGTTTATGGTCATCAATCATGGGCTTGTGCTCAGCAAACCGATGATTCTCGATAAAGTGTGGGGGTATGATTTCGCGGGAGACGACAATATCGTGGAAGTGTACGTGCGTTCGCTGCGGGATAAGCTGGGAGACAAAGAGCATCGGCTCATCCGGACATTGAGGGGCTCAGGATACCGGGTTGATTTGCCATGAAGCTAGAGTGGAAGTCTAGACTGTCCCGTATCTTTAATTCCTTCAAGCGTCTGGCACTGCCGAATTCGCTCCGATTTCAGCTGCTCGCGCGGTCGCTTGCGATCTTATCCGTCATCTTGTTGCTGGTAGGCCTCTTACAGTACGTGGTGACCAAGCACTTTTTATTTGAAAATAAAGCCGAAAGCTTGCGTTCCCAAGCCAACTCCGTCCCACGGGAAATATTCGGTCCGGGCGGTGTTGGGCGCCGGGAGGCGCCTGCCCCTTTCCAGGGGGAGCTGACACTTGCGTTTATCGATGAGAACGGCAACTACACCGTGCTGCTCGAGACGGCTTCGATTTCAGCCCCTAGGCTGGAGGCGGAAGCTTACTTGGCGAAGCTGCGCACGAAGAATTTCAAGGATTACCAAATCATTCGAGACAATTCCCGTCAAGAGCAGCTCGTAGTGCTGCAGCCGTTCATTGACCGCAACCGTCGGGGACTGATCCAAGTAAGCACGAGCACCGAGCCGCTCAAGGCCATCCTGATCAGCCAAAGCATGACATTCGCCGGCCTGTCGCTTCTCGCGCTATTAGTCGGGCTGCTGGCCTTCTTCCCGGTTTTGAAACGAACGCTCGTGCCGCTGTCCAAGATGGTGCGAACCGTCGAACAGATCGATGCCGGCAATCTCGCCGAACGGTTCCCGGCGGTGCAAGGTCAGGTCGAGATCGACCGGCTATCCGGTTCCTTCAACGGCATGCTCGAGCGTCTCGAGTCTTCGTTCCAAGCCGAGAAAGAGACAACCGAGATGATGCGCCGGTTCATCGCGGATGCTTCCCATGAGCTGCGCACGCCGCTTACGACGATTCACGGCTTTCTCGAGGTGCTGCTCCGAGGGGCCGCTCAACAGCCGGAGCAATTGGACCGGGCACTGCACAGCATGATGAGCGAGTCGGAACGAATCAACAAATTGGTGGGGGACTTGCTGCTGCTGGCGCGGCTGGACCGGAGCCCTACGATCCGGATGACGCCGGGTAAGCTCGATGAACTTGTCCGGGAGATGGAGCCGCAGCTTCGAATCCTGGCACGGGACCGAGAAGTGTTGTTCCAGCTGGAGTCCGAAATCCCTTGCCTGTTCGACCCGGACAAGATGAAGCAGGTCATCTTAAACTTGTTTCAGAATGCCGTACAGCATACGGATGCCGAAAAGGGTTCGATTATCGTCTCCGTACGAGCAAGCGGGAAAGGAGCTGAGCTGCTCGTCGAAGACAACGGACCGGGCATCCCTCCCGAGGACCTGCCGCTCGTGTTCAACCGCTTTTATCGGGTGGACACGTCTCGAGCGCGCAAATATGGAGGCGCCGGCCTCGGCCTCGCCATTACGAAGTCGATCGTGGACCTGCACGGCGGGTTGATTCGAGTGGATACGATGCCGGGGAAAGGTTCGGTGTTTCGCGTCTGGCTGCCGGGTGTTCCTTGGGAAACTTCGGGTTGATGGTAAATTATGTATTTTCTATGCAGTTGAATCCACGCTTGTTCGAGGGAATTGGGGTATTCCCGCTCCTTATGGCCACTATCCCTTTCGCTCAGATTGGCGCGATTAAGGGATTTTGGAAAAGAGAAACAACGAGTAGTCGGGGTGTTTGAAGATTCTTTGGACGTACTGAGTGAAAGGGATAGTGGTCATAAGAAGTTAAAAAGGCCCATTGGCAGTTTACGACTACCGATGGGCCTATTTTCTGTACCCTGCATTTTTTGAAACTATGCTACTCCTTCAAAGACCCGACCATCGCGCCCTTGACGAAATACTTTTGCAGGAACGGGTACACGATCAGGATCGGCACGGTGGCGAACAGTGTGATGCCGGCCTTCAGCATCTCCGGTGTCAGCAAGGTGGCAAGCTCGGTCGTAGACGCCATCTGATTGGCCTGCTCCTCCATGATCAAGTTGCGCAATAACACCTGAAGCGGGAGCAAGCTTTTGTCGCGGATGAAGATGATCGCGTTGAAGTACGAGTTCCATTGCCCTACGGCATGGAACAATGCGATGGTGGCGATCACGGGAGCGGACAGCGGGATGGCGATACGCCAGAACGTGCCGAACTCGGTGCAGCCGTCAATCTTGGACGCCTCGAACATCTCGCTCGAGATGCCCTGGAAGAATGTTTTCATGATGATGACATTGAACGCATTAAGCGCGCCCGGAATCATGAGCACCCAGAGCGTATTCTCCATCCCGAGCGACCGGATCAGCAAGTAATTCGGGATGAGCGGTGCCGAGAAGATGAACGTCAGGATAATGCCGCGGAGCACCCAGCGGCGGCCGGTCATCTTGGGACGCGACAGCGAGAACGCCAGCGTCGATGTGAACGCGAGGGCGATCAGGGTGCCGAAGACGGTAATAATTACGCTGTTCCACAACGCGTTCCACATGTTGCCCATGCCGAAGATGGTGCGGTATACCTCCACGTTGAAGCCCTTCGGCCAGAAGCTGACGAGCTTGGCGTTGGCATACACCGGCGAGCTAAGCGAGACTGCGGCTAGGTGGATCATCGGCGCGATCATGGACAAGCACAGAATGACGAAAAACAGCGCATTGAATGTTGGGAATAGCCGAATCCCTTTGCGGCCTGGCATGAGGTCATCCCTCCTTCTCTAGTAGATCCATCAGTAGATGCTTTCCCCGGTCGTCTTGCGGCTCAGGGCGTTCAGGCTGACGACCAGAACGAGGCCGACCAGCGACTTGAACATGCCGATGGCCGTAGTCAGACTGAACTGCGAGCTGAGCAGCCCCACACGGTACACGTATGTGTCGATCACTTCACCGACATCGCGGACGAGCGGATTCAGCATGATCAGCACTTGCTCCACGTTGGAGTCCAGGACGTGCCCGACGCGCAGCAGGAACAGCACGACGATCGCAGGGACGAGAGAAGGCAGCGTAATGGACCACATTTGGCGGAACCGTCCGGCTCCGTCGACCATCGCCGCTTCATAGAGACTCGGGTTAATCCCCGAAAGGGCCGCCAAGTAAATGATCATCCCCCAGCCCATTTCCTTCCAGATGCCCATGCTGACGATGATGCTGCGGAAATATTCCGTCTGGGTCAAGTAATCTTTATTCGGCACCCCCATCCACCCAAGCAGCATATGGAGGAAGCCGTCTTGCGACAGCATATTGATGAAGATGCTTCCCACAATGACCCAAGATAGGAAATGGGGTAAATAGAGCAGCGTCTGCACCCAGCGCTTGAACCACGTTTTGCCGATCTCATTGAGCAAGAGGGCCAGAATGAGCGGCGCCGGGAATCCGAAGACGAGCGAGTACAAGCTTAAGAGCAGCGTATTGCCTAGAATTTTATAAAACTCTGCGTATGTGAACATATTCTCGAAATGCTTGAACCCCACCCATCGGCTGCCGGTGAAGCCCGAGAAGATGTTGTAGTCTTGAAAAGCGATCAAATTGCCCAGCATCGGTACATAGCGGAACAGGAGAAAATGCAAAATACCGGGCAGCGCAATCAACCATAGCAGCAGCACGTCGTTGGACTTGATCTTGTTGAGCATGATTCCGCTCCCCTCTATCGAAAGTAAGGGCCTCCGCCCGACCGTTCCCGGTCTGGCAGAGGCGTCGGTCTACCAATCGAATCCAGCTTATTTCTTGTGAAAGCTGTTGTACCAGTTCGTTGCTTCTTTGATAATGTCCTCTCCACCGCGACGCTTCCATTCGGTCACGAACTTGTCGAAGGCCGAATCTACGTCTTCCTTGCCGGTGACGACTTTGGCGAACATATCGAGGAACAGCGTACCCGCATTCGTACCCGGCACGAGTTCCGGCTTCGTCTTGAGGCTTTCCAAGGTAGGCATATGCAGCGCATCGTTCTTGATCACGTTCTTGTTGGCCGTTTCCACACCGGCTTTCAGCGCGTCGGAGTTCGGCGCTACATCCAGTACACGAGGCATCATCCGGCCATCGCCGCGTGGGTTGATAGACAATTGATAGAACACGCTGGCATCGTTATCTTTGTTCGCCGGAGCGTTCATATCCCACTTCGGCTTGCCATTCTCAATCGTGTAGTTCGTATCCTTAATGCCCATGGCGAAGAAGTCGTCCGCTTCGTCCGACCAGGCCCAGTTCAGGAACTTGATCGCTTCTACCGCGTTTTTGTTCTTAGCCGGCATGACCCAGACGAAGTAAATTTGGTCTCCGGCCGGCCACAGACCGGAGCCTTTCCCGCCTTGAGGCGTTTGAATCATAGAGACTTTGGCGCCCTTCTCGTTCGCATAAAATTCCGGGATGCCCCAGTTCGTGTTGTAGTTCGTCACGTCATGGGTCCAGACGCCGCCTTTGCCTTGCTTGATGCCCGCTTCCCAGTCCGCCGCTTTGTTCGTGAACAGGTTCGGGTTGATGTAGCCATTATCGTACAGATTCTTCCAGAACTTGATCGCGTCTTTCATCTCAGGTTGAATCATACCGGGCTCGAGCTTGCCGTTCTTCAAATACCACGTATTCGGCTCGGCGCCAAATTCGCTGAAGAACAAGTTCGAGTAAATCAAGTTCTCGCGAACGTAGAACCCGTATTCATCGTTCGGGTCGCCGTTGCCGTTCATATCTTCTTTCTTAACCGCTTCGAAAAATTTCAAGTAATCGTCCAGCGTCTTGGGCTGCTGCATGCCGAGCTTGTCCAGCCAGTCTTGACGAATATAGACAACTCGGGAGGCTGGAAGCGCGGACAAAGCCGGAATACCGAAAATTTTGCCGTCCTTGCTGACCTTCGGACTGTTCCAGGCTTCCGCCGGAATTTTCTTCTTCAGGTTCGGTCCGTATTTCTCGATCAGCGGAGTCAAATCCTCAAATACGCCTTGGTCCACCGCACCCGGGTGCATCGTCGAGTTAATGCTGTCGGTACGCACCATATCGGGCAAATCCGCCGACGCGAATCGGACGGTGAGCTGCTGGGTAAAGTCGTTGCCGTGGCCCAGAAATTCGAACTTCAGGTTCGTTCCGGACAGACGGGACAATTCCTTGATATACTTGTCGTCATCCTTCACCTGCATTGCATACTTGGCGTTGGAGTGGGACAGCAGGATGCTCAGGTTCTTGGGCCCTTGGCTCGCACCGTTGTCCGCAGCATTCTGGTCTTTGCCGCCGCAGCCCGCCAGAACGGTTGCACTGACCAGCGTAACGGCGAACACGGAAGCAAACGCTTTCTTTGTGTTGCTCATCGACACACTCTCCTCTATTTAGTTGGTCGGGTATCCCCCTGCTGTCATTGTGCCGCCCGCTAGCCATTACGGGCAATTCTCATTTGTTGGGATCGCCTACAACAAATAAAGATAAACGCCTGTGCAACTTAGGATAAGCCGCTTGCGCAGAGCGATTGGGCGGTGCCGGGTGCGAGCTGCACGTTCACGATGGATCCGTCCGACAAGTTGCGGAGGGTGAGCGTGAAGGGGACCCTCGAGTCGTTGCGCAGCACGACGGTCTCGTCGGCCACGATCGCTTCCAAGGCGCCGGGCGCCTCAGACAAGGCGGCAGCGGCTTCCGCCGGGAGCCTCAGCTCCACCCGGCTTACGCTATAGCGCGCCTCACCCGGTTCGACTCGCCCGAACCGCCGCACTTGCCGCGCGGCGAGAAGCTGGCGTCCCTCATACAGCTTCACGACCGCAGCTCCGTCTCCGGCCCGCTGCCAGCTACCGGTCGCGGTGAAGCGGGCCGGGCTGCGGCCGTGATGGACGATGACCAGATTGCCGTCCGTCTCGAGGACGAAGAGCCGGTCGTGATCCGCGCTCAGAAGATGCGTCTCCGCCGCTGCATCGGCTGTTTGCCGGGCCGTGCGGTTCGGCAGCGTGAGTACGGCGAATGCCGGCAGTTCCATCGGAGCCTCACATCGAAGCCCGGTGCGCTCGTTTAGCGTGAGTACGTCCTCTACGCCTTTCCATTTCGGGTATTCGTGCTGGTTCAAGTAAGCCATGCCGGCTGAACCGAACGTGACATACCCGATTTCGTCGTTCACATTCACCCAAGTATTCGATTCCAGGGCTTCGTAGACGTTTGGAGACCGGCCATAGAAGCCTTCATACTGCTTGGAGCCGGTCGGGGTATGGATCGTCTTGATGCCGGCAGCTTCATCGGGCAGCTCGGCGTAGCGCTCGTTCCGAATCCCGATGACGCCCGTCGAAAGCCTTGCAATTTCGCACGGTTGCGTAATTCCGACATGCTCCACATACACACTGCGGCCATCCGGCAGCGACACGAAGCCGATCCGCTGCAGCACCTCGCCGCCTGCGCCCCGCCTCAGCTCGGCAGTAGCGCCGAAGCCGTCGGCTTGGTCCTGTATTCTTTCTTGCAGCGTATCGAGAACGAACGATTCATTATGCGCCCGGCCGGGGGGACGGCCGACGAATTCGACCTCGCCCGTATAGCTCGCGTACAGCGGCGTAACGCTCCACATCGCCTTCTTCGGCAGCGTAAGGGCCATCACATGGCTTCTCCAACTGAACGAGGAGAACGTGTCCGCCGTCCGATGGGTGATAAAGCTTCCGTACGGATAGAGATGCACTCCGCTCATGCGGCGCTCGAACGACTCCGGCTCGGCCGGCTCGGCTCCAGGGCCTCCGAATACATGGAGCATGAAGGCGATCGCGACACTGTGCGCGGAAGCGAACTCCATATCGACCGCCGTCTGGTAGCTGCTAGCGACGACGATGCATTCCTCGCCGTTCTCCTCCAGCATACAGCCTCGGGTGTTGCTCGCCTGAATGCGTTCGACATACTCCAGGGTGCGCCGCTCCAACAGCGCGGCATCGGCGTCGCCGTGCAGGACGTTCATCATCGCGTGGCCGACCAGCGCCTCATGCTGCCGGTTGTACCACCAATCCTGCCCCTGGATCGGAATCGGGTAGCCGTCCAGCAAGCTCCAACGCTTGATCGTCTGCTCGTACATGGGCAAATTGTTGAGTGTCAATTGTTCCGGAACCGGCTCTCCCGCCATTTTGTAGTACAAGGCGCTATTGCCCCGCAGCGCAATGCCGGCGAACATGTACGAAGGGTGTACGAAAGCATGATTCTCCGCGGTGAAATCCGGATGAAACGTCGTAACCGTTACGTCCGGTGCCCGCAGCAGCTGATCCTTCACCGTAGTGACGCTGTTGATCGCCCATCGTTCGGCCGCTTCCTGCCATTGCCGATGACGCGGATGGTCGGGGAAGAGCGCCACAGCTGCATAAAGGCCGGACGATGTCCAGGCATTCTCCTCGCATTGCGTATTGGCGTATACGCCGTTCCGCGGCTCCTCTTCGAAGGACCAACGGTCGGCGTAGTAGACGAGCACATTCTCCACCAGCTGGCGCGTCTCCGGGTCCAACTCGTCCCACAGCAGCCATGCCGCATGGCCGATCGCATTCACCGTCGTGCCGGTCTGGCTGGCACGGAAGAAGTTCTCGCCGCGGCCTCCCCATTTTTGCTTGCTGCAAAAAGGGTTGCGCCCTTCCGTCCGTACACATTCCTCCGGGCCGGAATCGTGCGTGAAGGCCAAATACCGGAGCGCTTGGATCGCCCTTCGGATCACCGTCTCCCGCGGCAGTCCGGTCAGCGCCGCATCGTACTCGCCCAGCTTGCCGGCGACGGCGTAGATCATGGCCGTGTATGACGTCTCCAGGCCATACCAGTACGAGCCGCCGAAGAAATGGCCGCAATTCGGCCGCTCCGGCCACTCCGCGAACTGCTGGTCCGCGTAGCGGATCCAGCGGAGCAGCACGGCGTTCATGCGCCGCGTCAGCTCACCCTGCTGCACCTGATCCCAACGGATCGCCCGCGTACGAGGCGGGTTCGGGATCCGGTTCGATGATGGATCGCTTGCTTGACTATTCACAGGCTCATCCCCCTATAGATCGGATTGAACTCCTTAGCACATTCAGTTTGCCTCGGCAAGGGCTGACGTTCAATGTTCACTTGTTGGGGAACCGCCTTGACCGGCAAGGATAAATCAGGATAACTCCCGGCGCAAATGAGGATAAATCTATGCCGATAGCCCTGCTAGCGTTTAGGCGCCATCGCGCTTCCATTTGCGGAACTCTCCCGGCGGCACGCTGTGCCATTGCTTGAACGTCCGGTTGAAATTTTGTACGCTGGAATACCCGAGCTGCTCGGCAATTTCTTTGATCGGCATGTCGGTATGCTCGAGCCATTCTTTCGCCTTCGTCATCTTCAGCTCCAGCACGAACTCGCTGAACGTCCGACCGGACTCCTCTTTGAAAATCCGGCTTAGGTAGGATAGCGACAGCTGGAAATGATCGGCCACGAGCTGAAGCGATACATCGTCCTGCATGCGATCTTGCACGAACTGTACGACTTGGCTCACCGTCCGGGCCTGCTTCGACACCGCTTCCTTGTGCAGCTGCGCCTTCACCGCCGGGAACAGCTCCTCATTCAACCATTGCTCCAGCTCCGGCAGGGAGCGCATCCGGGACAACCGCTCGTGCACGTCCTCGCCGGTCACTTGCTGAATCTCGCAGCCGGCTTGCTGTAGCGTATAATCGAGCTCGCCCAGCATGTAGGAGAATAAGCCGCGCGCCGTCTCCGGCTTCAGCTGCGCCTTCGGCAGCTCGGCTACGAGCTGGGCGAGCTGCGCGCCGGATTGCTCCAGGTTGCCGTGGACGACGTGGAAGACGATTTGCTTCTGCCGCTCGACCATTTGCCGGCTGGACCGCAGCAGCTGCTCGTCGGCCCGATCGGCGGCGATCGTGATCTCGTTGCCTAGTACGAGCCGGTGGCTCAGCAGCGCGACGGCTTCTTCATAACCACGGCCGATCGTGGCATAGCTCGGCTGCGGGTTACTGATGGCGACACTGACGGGGAACCGGAAATACTGCCGCACGTTCGCCCGCATCTCGTCGGCGCATTGCCGCAGCTCGCCCCGCAGCTCCGGACGCGCATCGTCTGCCCCGATCAGCAGAACGACTTGTCCTGTCTTCGACGTGAACCCCGTACATTCCGGGAACCGGTTGAACGTCTCCTCCATCATTTTGAACAGAGCATAATGGATAAGGGCCCGATCGTTCTCCTGATACGTCCGGTGGAACGCGGGAATATCGTCCGCTTCCGCCACACACACGAACACCTGTGAGCCCTGCAGCCGCATGTTGATCCGGTCGGCCAGCTGGCGCAGCTCCGGCTCGGACAGCTCGCCTCTCAGCAGCTGCTGGAACACGCCCTGCTTCAAATACGGGAATTGCTCGGTCAGCCGGTCGTTCAGCTTGCGATTCGCGTCGGCCAGCTGCACCATATAGGCGTCCAGCACGGCGAGACCGTCTTGCTTGGACTTGCCTTTACCGAGCGGAATGACCTTGTCCGAGAGCCGCTGAATCGGAAAATACATCCGCTTCGAGCCGATCGCCGCGACCAGGGTCCAGATGAGCGCGAGCAGGCCGACCACGATCCACGTCGCCAGTTTGATCCGTTCCGACTGCTCCGTCAGCTCGCTCATCGGGGTCATCGCCACATAGGTCCAGTTCGTATCCGGCGACACTTGGGTATACAGCTTGAAAGCTTCGCCTCCCACGTCCATCGTCTGGGGGCGGTCTTCCCGCTCGTCGTCCAGCATTTCGCTGGGGACGACACTGTTCAGCGGCCGGCCCATCTCGGAGAGCTTCGAGCTGATGACGATCCGGCCGGTCTGATCGGCGACCAAGATGCGCGTGCCTTGACCGCGTTCGACGGATCCGACGAATTTCAAGATGTTCTCCGGGGCTACCTGCAGCACCAGCACCCCTTCGGTATAATTCGAGGAGATCGGAATCGGGCGGAACAGCAGCATATTCGGCTGATCGTCGAAGCTGTTGGCCGGGACGAAAAACGACTGATTCGCGGCCGGCTTCATTTTGTCGAGAATGTTGGGAAGCTTCTGTTGGCTAAAAGAATTCGGGTCGTACTCATTGGAATAAATATAATTGTTGAATCGCTTGTACAAAATGGAGACATGATACTTCACGGGCGACGTGCTGCGGATGCGACGGATCGTCTCGTTCATTTCCAGCGATTCGGTCAAATTGTCAATACCTGGTCCGTACTGGACCGACCGCTCCACGGACAAATTCGTCGCAATATAGATCGAAGCCATATTCAGGCTGTTCGTAAATTGGTTCAATTGCACCTGCATCTGATTCAGCATGTAGCGATGGTTTTTGTCCACCTCCGCTTGCAGGCTGCGGGACGCCATATAAGAGGAGAGCAACCCTACGGTCAACACCGGGAAAATGCTCAGCACGAGGGAGTATACCAGCAGCTTGCGTTTGAAAGAAACACCCGACATGCGCAGAATTCGCTTAACCGTCTGGGAAGACATCGCATTCGGCTCCTTCCGCGTAATAGTACCACTATTATACTTGTATTTTTTGAATACGTATACAAAACGGGGCTAGAAATACAATCAAGCCTTCCTCCATCCGTTGGTACGGGCGAAGGAAGGCTTGATATTGCCGGTGGGACGGCGAGCTAGAGTGTTACGACAGCTTTAATGACTTGAGACTCCGGCCGCAGCCATTCGTCGAACCGCTCGATCATCGACTCGAACGGCGCCCGGTGGGTGATATACCCGTCCACATCGATACGGCCGCTCGCGACGGCTTCCCGCACGAGCGCGAAGTCTTCGAGGGTTGCGTTCCGGCTGGCGAGCAGCGTCAGCTCCCGCTTGTGGAACTCCGGGTCGTGGAAGGCGAGATCGCTCTTCACGAGTCCCACAAGCACGAGCGTCCCGCCGTGCGCGGCGAGGCCGAACGCCTGCTCCATCGACCGGGCGTTGCCGGTCGCGTCGAACACGACGGTCGGAAGATCCCCGCCCGACATTGCCTCGAGCTGCGCCTTCGCCTCCGGCTCCGCCGCGTTCAAGGCGAAGTCCGCCTGCGCCCAGCGGCGGCAATAAGCGAGCCGCTCATCCTTGACGTCCATCGCGATGACGGTGGCGCCGCGATGCTTGGCGAACGCCATGACGCCGAGGCCGATCGGCCCGGCGCCGATGACGAGCGCGACGTCGCCGGCCGCGAGCCCCGATCGGCGCACCGCGTGTGCGCCGATGCTGAGCGGCTCCAGCATGGCGGCCTGATCGAGCGTCAGGCCGCCCGCGCGGAGCACGTGGCTCGCCGGCACGACGAGCCGCTCGCGCATGCCGCCGTCGACGTGGACGCCGAGCACCTGCAGGCTGACGCAGCAGTTCGTCCGGCCTCGACGGCAGGCGATGCACGTCCCGCAGTGGAGATACGGGACGATGCTGACGGTATCGCCGACGGCCAAGCCGGAGACGGCGCTGCCCATCGTCTCCACGGTCCCGGCTAGCTCATGGCCGAGGACGCGCGGGTATGTGAAGAACGGCTGCCGGCCCCGGTATGCGTGCAGGTCCGTGCCGCAGATGCCGATGCGCCGAATGCGGACGACGACCTCGTCCGGTCCGGGCGCCGTCGGTTCCGGCAGCTCTACATAGCGGAGCTCCTCGACGCGTTCGCATACAATGCCTTTCATCCCGATCCCTCCTAAATTGACCTCGGATTAGTTAAAGAATCACGCCGTCTTTGAAAATCGCGATCTCGCGGAACCCGTTGCGCTCGTTCTTCGTCTGCACCTCGCCGGACGCGAGCCGGATCAGGTATGCCCACAGCTCGTCGGTCAGCTCGGGCATCGACTTGTCCTCGAGCAGCGCGCCGGCGTTGTAGTCGATCCAGTTCGCCTTGCGCGCCGCGAGCTCGCTGTTCGTCGACAGCTTCACGGTCGGTACCGGACCGCCGAACGGCGTCCCGCGGCCGGTCGTGAACAGCACGATGTGCGCCCCGGCCGCCGACAGAGCCGTCACGGAGACGAGGTCGTTGCCAGGCGCCTCCAGCAGATTCAGCCCGGTCCGGCTGACGCGGTGCCCGTAGGGAAGAACGTCCGTGACGGTAGCGTGACCGCCCTTCTGCGTGCAGCCGAGCGACTTCTCCTCCAGCGTGCTGATGCCGCCGTCCTTGTTGCCCGGGGACGGATTCTCATAGATCTCCTGATTATGCCGGATGAAATATTGCTTGAAGTCGTTGATGAGGTTCACGATATCGCCGAACACTTGCTCATCGGCCGCTCGGTTCATCAGAATCGTCTCGGCGCCGAACATCTCCGGTACCTCGGTCAGAATGGCGGTGCCTCCGGCTGCGATCAGCCGGTCGGACACCGTGCCGACGAGCGGGTTCGCCGTGATGCCGGACAGCCCGTCCGAGCCGCCGCACTTCAGCCCCAACTTAAGCCTCGAGACCGGAACCGCCTCCCGTCGGAACCGCTGCGCATATTGGACGAGCTCGTCGATCAGCTCGAGACCGGTCTCCAGCTCGTCCTCGACATCCTGCGACCGCATGAATTTCACGCGGTTCTCGTCGTACTCTCCGATCGCCTGCTTGAACGAATCGATCTGATTGTTCTCGCAGCCGAGCCCTACAACCAGCACTCCCGCGGCGTTGGGATGATTCACTAGAGAAGCGAGCAGGCGCTGGGTGTACTTCAGGTCATCGCCCAGCTGGGAGCAGCCGAACGGATGGGAGAAATGAAACACCCCATCCACTTGACCTGCGTACGCGGCCTGACCCCGCTGCGCCAAAATGTCGCACGTCTTGTTGATGCAGCCGACCGTATTGATGATCCAAATTTCGTTGCGGATTCCAACCTCGCCGTTCTCCCGAACGTAGCCTTGGAACGTCTGCCGCGTGAGATCTTCGGGAACGAAGCGCACTCCAGCTGCGGCCGAATCGGCAGCCGGCTCATACGTATACTCGAGGATGGCGCCCAAGCCGGTGCCAAGATTGTGCGTATGCACCCAGCGGCCCGCCTCAATCGGCTCCTTCGCCTTGCCGATGGAATAGCCGAACTTGAGCACGTCTTCTCCGGCCGCTACCGGGCGAGTTAAGATCTTATGCCCTTTCGGCACATCGTCCAGAATTGAGAGCTCCACCCCGTCCACATTGACCGTATCGCCCTTCGCGAACGGCTGCAGGGCGATAATGACGTGGTCCCGCTCGCTTAACCTTACCCAATTGTTCATGATTGTCCCGTGATCCCCTTTCTCTAGCTCCGAGCGTTACTGTTGCTGCTGTGCAGCACTTCCCACTGAGCGAGAACCGCATCGCGCAATCCCGCCAGCTCGTTCAGATCGCGTCCCCACAGCTCCGTGAGCCCGAGCAGCTTCGCGATCGTAGCCGCGAGCGGCTCATGACTCGCCGACGCCTCGGCCCAAACCGCCGCAAACGCCGCGAGCGAACCCGCGTCGTCCCGCACCCCGTACGGCGCTCCGGTAAGCGTCTCGCCCGTGTACTCGCCACTCGCCGTTCGAGATACCCGATAGTAGCGCAGCAGCGCGGCGAACGCCAGCACGAGCCTGCGCGGCAGCGGCTGTCCGCTGTCCGCGGCTTGTACCAGCACCGGCAGCAGCCTGGTCTTGAACTTGCTGACGCTGTTCATGGCGATGTCGGCGAGCCTGTGCCGGATATACGGATTGCGGAACCGCTCGAACGCTGCGGCCGCGAACGCTCTCAGCTCCGCCTCCGGCATCGGCACGGCAGGGATGATCTCTTCCCCCACTGCCGCTTCCACGAATGGGCCGAATTCGGGGTGCTCGATTAAGTCCCCGACATGCTCCAGCCCGTACAGCAGGCCCAGCGGCGTCATGAGCGTGTGCGCTCCGTTCAGGATGCGCACCTTGCGCAGCTGGAACGGCTTCAGGTCGTCCGTCCATACGACGTTCAACCCCGCTTGGCGAAGCGGCAGCAGCGCCTCCAGCTCGGGCTCGCCTTCGATCGCCCAGAAGTGGTAAGGCTCCGCCGTGTTCACCATCGCGTCCGTGTAGCCCCACTCGGCGAACCAGGCATTCGCCTGCTCCTCGCCGGGATGTCCCGTCACGATGCGGTCGACGAGCGAATTGAGGAACCGGTTCTCCCGCAGCACCCACTCGCGGCAAGCAGCTCCGTCCGGCAACGCCCAGTCTTCAAGGTAGCGCAGCACGCACGCTTTCAATTCGTCGCCATTGCGCTCCAGCAGCTCGCATGGCAGGAACACAAGCCCTCGGCCGGCCGCTCCCCGGAACGTCCGATAGCGGCGGTATAGCAACGCGGCGACTTTGCCCGGGAAGGATTGGATCGGTTCACCTTCTACGTAAGGCTCGGGCCGGTATACGAGTCCGGCTTCCGTCGTATTGGAGACGACGACCTCCAACTCGTGGCTGTCCGCAAGTGCGAGGAACGCCTGCCAGTCCGAGTATGGGTCGAACGCTTGGGCCACAATGGTGATCAGCTCCTTGCGCTCCACCCGCTCCCCGTTCTCGATGCCACGCGTTACCAATGTGTACAGCCCGTCCTGGCGGGCGAGCGTCTCGATCTTCGCCTTGCCGGAAGGACGCGGCTGCGTGACCGCGACGCTCCCCGCATACAGGCCTTGCTCCCGGCATACATGGAGCATCCAGTCGACGAAGCCTCGCAGGAAATTGCCTTCCCCGATCTGCAGCACCTTCACTGGGCTCGCCATCATCGCATCGTACCGCTCCCGGTCCTCCCGCGAGAGTATATGATTGTTCAGAATATTCATAGCTTATAGAACTCCTTCGCATTCAGTCCGAACAGCTTCGCCTGCACCGGCTCTTGCGTTAGCTCCGGCATGCATTGCGGGAGCAGCCCGATGACCTGATCATAGCTGCCGGCGAGCAGGCAAACCGGCCAGTCGCTGCCGAACATAATTCGGTCGTAGCCGAATATCCGAACCGCATGCTCGATGTAGGCGGTGAATTCTTCCACATGCCAATTCGCGTGATCGGCTTCCGTCACCATGCCGGACAGCTTGCAATACATGTTCGGATGCCGTGCGATCGACTCCATTTGGGATTTCCACGGCTCGAGCGACCCGTCTGCGATGCGCGGCTTTGCGATATGGTCGATGACCCCGCGCAACCCCGGCACCCGGTCCAGCAGCTCTACGACCGGCTCCAGTTGGTGCGAAACGACGAGCAGATCCACCGGCACGTCCCGATCGGCGAAGTAGCGAAGCGCCTCCACAAACGCCGGCTCCAGCACCGCTCTCGCATCCGGCATTTCTTGAATCATGACCCGAAACCCAACGAATTTCGGATGCTTCGCGAAACGCTCGTATTGTTCTCGATACGCCGGATCGAACAAATCCAGCCAGCCGACCACACCGGCGATCGTATGCGACTGCTCGGCCAAATCCAGCAAATAGTCGGTCTCCTCCAGCGTCTGCGCCGCCTGGACGACGATGGTCGCGTCGATGCGATGCTTCTCGAGATGCGGCCGCAAGTGTTCCGGCAAGTAGTCCCGGTACAACACCGGCATCGCCGGCGTCAACCAGCCGTAATCGTCTCGGTCCAGCTTCCAATAATGCTGATGGGCGTCAATGCGCATCGGAACTCCCCCTGCCTAGTAATCGATTTCAACAATCCTCTATCTATATTCTATCAGCACTGATAAAATAAAAAAGAACGCATTTTCGCATATTTGTACTCTTTTTTGATCTATTAGTTAAATCCCGGGGTCCCCGCAAAGTACCAGATGTCTCGGGGGCTCCCCCAAAAGTAATCGGAATAAGCTACATTCGATAACGTCACTTTTGGGGGGCTAGTTGCTCCGGAGGCTTGCTTCACTTTGTGGGGGAATTACTTCAAGGAGCGTCGGCTGCCATGAATTTTGTCCGCAAACGATTCGAATCGAGCGCCTTTCCGTTTTCCCTTGTTTACAAAGACACGAAAAGCTCCCAAAGCGAGCTTCCCGATCACGTGCACGACTGGTATGAGCTTGTGTATGTGTATCGCGGCAAAGGGACTTTTTTCATCGACCAGACGTTCTACGACATGGGGGAAGGCGATCTGTTCGCCATTCCGGGCAACACGATTCACCGTGCGTTCCCGGACAAGGACGATCCCGTCACCTCGACGGCCATCTTCTTCAGCCCGCTGCTCGTCCAGCCTCCTGCGCTCGGAGACGCATTCTCATTCCTGCAAGGCTTCGAGCATTGCCGCGAGCGCAAGAGCTATAAGTTCCCGCATGCTGGGGCGGAAGACCGGGAGGTGCTGGCAGCGGGAATCGATCTGATGCATGCCGAGCTGCGGGAAGAGCGCGTCGGCTATCGTCATTCCGTGCTCCTCCTGCTACAGCGGCTGCTGCTCGATCACATCCGTGAGCTTGGTCCGGACACGGGCAGACATGCGGATGCTCCCCAATACGGACCGGTCTGGATGACCGAGACGCTGCACTATATAGAAGCGCATTGGAACGAGGATCTCGGACTGTCGGCCCTGGCCCGGCTCGTCTCCGTCACGCCCGCTCACTACAGCCGGGTGTTCAAGCAGCGGATCGGCATGAACGTATCGGACTATATCGCGACTAAGCGGATCGTCAAAGCTAAGGAGCTGCTCCGTGCCACGGACGACAATGTGAGCGCGATTGCGGAGCGTTGCGGATTCGACAGCTTGCCGCATTTTCACCGGATGTTCAAGCGGATGGTCGGCCAGACGCCAGCCGTGTACCGGCGTTCGGCAACGTAAATAAAGCGCCTAACCGAGTCCACTCGGCGAGAGGGAAACCTCCCCATCATTTCAAAAGGGAAAACCTCCCTCACTTTCGTTAGAAATTGCCCTATACGGGTTTTCGACGAAAAAATGAAGGAGGTTTTCCACTCCGAAAATGAGGGAGCAATTCCCCCTCCTATCCTTCCACAACCAGTACTCCCGCTCGGTGACTTTCCAAGACGCCCAAATTTTAGACTTCTCGCGTCCTCCATAGCCCCCGCCCCCCGACTTTACGGTTGGGCCAAATTTTTGAACTGATTGTACACCATGCGGCTGTACGTGCCTTGCTCCTGCAGCAGCTCCTGGTGGCTGCCCTGCTCGACGATCTCGCCATGGTCGATGACCATGATCGTATCCGCGTCGCGGATCGTGTTAAGCCGGTGCGCAATGACGAAGCTCGTGCGCCCTTGCATGAGAGAGAGCAGCGCATCCTGGATGTGCAGCTCCGTCCGGGTGTCGATGCTGCTCGTCGCTTCGTCGAGGATGAGGATCGACGGATCGGCTAGTATCACCCTCGCGATCGCGAGCAATTGGCGCTGGCCTTGGCTCAAGTTCGAGCCGTTCTCAGTCAGCATCGTCTGGTAGCGGTTCGGCAGCCGCTGGATGAAGGCGTCGGCATTCGCCAGCTTGGCCGCCCGCCGCATCTCCATCTCCGTCGCGTCGGGCTTCCCATACTTGATGTTTTCCTCGATCGTCCCGGAGAACAAGTACGTATCCTGCAGCACGACGCCAAAACTGCGCCGCAAGCTGTCCCGCGTGTACTGCTGAATGTCGGTGCCGTCAATCGTAATTCGCCCGCTCGTCACATCATAGAATCGGGTGACCAGATTGACGATCGTCGTCTTGCCCGCCCCGGTCGGGCCGACTAGCGCCAGGCTGCTGCCTTCGGGCGAGACGAAGCTGATGTTCTTCAGGATCGGCACGTCCGGCCGATAGCCGAAGCTGACGTTCTCGAACTCTACGCGCCCTCTCGGGTTGCTCAGCACTTTAGCACCCGGCGCGTCCTCCGGCTCCTCCTGCTCCTCGAGCACCTCGAACGCCCGCTCTGCTCCAGCCACGCCCGATTGCAGAATATTGAACGTGTTCGCCATATCGTTCAGCGGCCGTACGAACTGGCGGGAGTAGCTCAGGAAGCTCGCGATAACCCCGACGGTCAGATGACCCTTCACGGCCATGATCCCGCCGACGATCGCGATAGCGGCGAACCCGATGTTGTTGATAACGCCGAGCAGCGGCATGAGGAAGCCCGACCAAATTTGCGCTTTCAGGCCGACCTCGTAGAGCTGCTTGTTCACGCCTTCGAATTCCTCGATCGACTTCTCCTCGCGGTTGAACGCCTTTACGACGGCGATCCCGGAGATCGTCTCCTCGATATGCCCGTTCAGCTTGCCCAGTTGGATCTGTTGGTTTTTGAACAGCTTACTCGTGCGTTTCGTGATCGTTCGGGCCAGGAAATACACCAGCGGCACCGTGATCAGGCTTGCCAGCGTGAGCAGCGGGCTTAACACGATCATCATGATGAGCGAGCCTACGATCGCGATCGAGCCGGACATGAGCTGCGTCGTCGACTGGGAAATCGTGTTGCTCACGTTGTCGATGTCGTTCGAGAGCCGGCTCATGACTTCGCCGTGCGGACGCGAATCGAAGTACGACAGCGGCAGCTTCTGCAGCTTCTCGAACAACGTGCGCCGCAAGTTCATGACGACCCGCTGCGACATGCCGGCCATCAGCCAGCCTTGCAGCAGGGCGAACGTCCCGTCCGCGATATACGCGACCACGAGCACGAGGAGAATCGTCTCCAGCAAGCCGAAATCGACTCCGCCCGTAGAGGAAGCCGACATGGCGTCGATCGCTTCGCCGATGAGGAAGGGTCCGATCAACCCGATGCCCGCTCCTCCAAGAAGAAGTACGAACAACACGGTGAGCCATTTGCGCTCTTGTCCGAGATACGTCCACAGCTTTTTCAGCGTGCCTTTGAAATTTTTGGGCTTGACGATCGGCCGTCCCCGCATCATCGGGCCTCCGGGTCCGGGGCCTCCGGGACCTCCCGGCCGTCCAGGTCCGACTATCATCGGGACGTCAGGTTGCGAGGACTGCTCGCGGTTCGGTTCATTGGGCTTGGACATTCGCCTGCGCCTCCTTACCGACTTGCGATTGGTAAATTTCCTGATACACGAGACAACGGCGCATCAACTCGTCGTGCGTACCGATGTCTACGATCTCGCCGAGATCGAGGACGACGATTTGGTCTGCATCCATCACCGACGTGATGCGCTGGGCGATGATCAGGCACGTCAGGTTCGCGGCGAACGTCTTCAGATGCGCCTTGATCTTCGCCTCCGTGGCGACGTCGACGGCGCTCGTGCAGTCGTCGAGGATCAAAATGTCCGGCTCGCGGACGAGCGCCCTGGCGATGGAGACCCGCTGCTTTTGCCCACCGGACAAGTTGACCCCACGCTGCCCCAGCACGCTCTCATAACCTTCGGGCAGCTCGCGGATGAAAGGATCGGCCTCCGCCATGCGCGCTGCGCTGCGAACCTCTTCCTCCGTAGCCCCGTCCTTGCCCCACCGGATATTGTCCATGATCGTGCCGGTGAACAGGATCGACTTTTGCGGCACGATCGCGATCGTCTCGCGCAGGATGGCCGGGTCGACGCGTTTCACATCGATACCGTTCACCCTAACCGTCCCGGAGTCCGCATCATAGAACCGCGGAATCAGGTGCACAAGCGAGCTTTTACCCGACCCGGTAGAGCCGATGATGCCGACCGTCTGGCCCGGAAGCACCGTGAGCGAGATCCGCTTGATCACCGGCTCGCCGGACGCGCCTTCGTAGGAGAAGCTGACGTCCTCGAAGTCGATGCGGCCCCGGGCCGACTCTGTCGCTGGGGAAGCCGGCGGGGTCTGCTCCTCCCAAGTCATCGTATTCACCTGTGAGAACACTTCCCCGATCCGGGAAGCCGAAGCGCGCGCGCGAACGAACATGTTGAACACCATCGAGATCGTCATGAGGCCGAAGAGAATCATGGTCATGTAGTTGATGAAGGCGATGATGTGCCCGACCTGGATCGTGCCATCGTTCACGCCGTAGCCGCCCATCCAGATGACAGCCACGATCCCGAAGTTTACCGTCAACATGATCGCCGGGTTGAACACTGACATCGCCCGCATAACCGTGACCGAGCGGTCTTTATACTCGACATTCGCTTTCTTGAACTTCTCCACCTCGTTGTCGAAGCGGTTGAACGCTTTGACGACGCGGACGCCGGACAAGTATTCCCGCATCACGCTGTTGACGCGGTCGAGCGACTTCTGCACCCGCATGAACCGGGGGAACCCGATCTTCATGTTCAGCGCCACGAGCAAGCCGACGATCGGCACCACGACCGCCAGCACGAGAGCCAGCTTCGGATTCAGCCGGGCGGCCATGATCAGACTGCCGATGCACAAGATCGGCGCCTTGACAAAGATGCGCATCAGCCCGTTGATGAAGTTCTGCACTTGCGTCACGTCGTTCGTCAACCGGGTGACCAAGGAAGCCCTTTCAAAACGGTCGATGTTTTCGAAAGACAGCGTTTGAATTTTGCGGAACAAGTCGCTGCGCAGCTCGGTTCCGAATTTTTGCGAGACGTGGCTCGCCACGATGTTGCGGGTGGAAGCGGCGATTGCCCCGAATGCGGTCACGAGCAGCATAAGCCCGCCCATGCGCAAGACGTAGTTCAAGTCACTGTTCGCAACGCCCACGTCGATGATTTTCGCCATGATCGTCGGCTGCATCAGATCGCAGATCGATTCGAATGTGACGAATAAGACCGCTACCAGGAAAAACTTGCCATGCCTCTTGGCATATGTCCTTAAAAACCCCATCCCCGACCCTCCTCATGAAGCTTTACTACTAAACTATACTCCTATCCGAACCGATTGTCACAGGTGTTTTGCAATTTCATGCAAACGAGTGCATGAAGTGTGGGAGAATGGGAAAATGTACTAGTGGCGTGGTCTTATGCAAAAGTGGGTGGCGGGACTGTAGAGTAAAAAATCTACTTTGGAGCACTGAAGTCGGGCTTCGGCGGGACTGTAGAGTAAAAAATCTACTTTGGAGCACTGAAGTCGGGCTTCGGCGGGACTGTAGAGTAATAAATCTACTTTGGAGCACTGAAGTCGGGCCTCGGGGGCTGTAGAGTAAAAAATGTACTTTGGAGCACTGAAGTCGGGCCTCAGCGGGACTGTAGAGTAATAAATCTACTTTGGAGCACTGAAATCGGGCCTCGGCGGGACTGTAGAGTAATAAATTTACTTTGAAGCATTGAAGTCGGGCTTCGGCGGGACTGTAGAGTAATAAATTTACTTTGGAGCATTGAAGTCGGGCTTCGGCGGGACTGTAGAGTAATAAACCTACTTTGGAGCACAGAAGGGAATAAGCCGGAATAATCGTGTTACTGGAGGGGGAATCGAGCGCGATTGGCCAGCAGGGTACATAATCTTTGAGCGTATAGGTTGAGTGCCGGTGGGCTGAAAGTAGACAATCTACTATGGAGCATAGAGGTTGCAGTCGGCGAGACCGGCGATAGCATTAAATCCATTGATTGGGGCACGGCACCGAACCACATCGAGCCATCATCGGTCCGTCTATCTGCCGCCCCCAACAAAAAACAGCCTGACCAAGTACCCCTCTTGGTCAGGCTGCAATAAACTCCTTACACCACGCCTTGCGCGATCATGGCGTTGGCGACTTTCAGGAAGCCGGCGATGTTCGCGCCGACCACCAGGTTGCCCTCGTGGCCATATTCGGCCGCCGCCTCCATGCTGTTCTGGTAAATCGTCTTCATGATCTCGTGCAGCTTGGCGTCCACCTCGTGGAACGTCCAGGACTGCCGCATGCTGTTCTGAGACATCTCCAGCGCGGAAACGGCCACGCCCCCTGCGTTCGCCGCCTTCGCCGGACCGAACAGCACCTGGTTCTGATGGAAGACGTCGATCGCTTCCAAGGTCGAAGGCATGTTCGCCCCCTCGGCGACAGCCTTCACGCCGTTCGCCACCAGCTCTCGCGCCGCCTGCTCGTCGATCTCGTTCTGCGTGGCACAAGGCAGCGCGATATCGCACGGAATCGACCAGATGCCGGAGCAGCCTTCCTTATACTGCGCGTTCGGATGGAAGCTGACGTATTCGCTCAAGCGGCCGCGCTCGACTTCCTTGATTCGCTTCAACGTGTCCAGGTTGATGCCGTCCGCATCGTACACGTACCCGTTGGAATCGCTGCAAGCGACGACCTTCGCGCCCAAGCGGGACGCTTTCTCAATCGCGTAGATCGACACGTTGCCCGACCCGGAGACTATCACCGTGCTGCCTTCCATATGCAACCCGCTCGAGCGAAGCATCTCGTCCACGAAGTACACGACGCCATACCCCGTCGCTTCGGTCCGGGCCAAGCTGCCGCCGTACAGCAGCCCTTTGCCGGTCAGCACGCCGGCTTCGAAAGCCCCGCGGATCCGTTTGTACTGTCCGTACATATAGCCGATTTCGCGGCCGCCTACCCCGATGTCGCCGGCCGGCACGTCGGTGTCCTGCCCCAAATATTTATACAGCTCCGTCATGAAGCTTTGCGTGAAGCGCATCACTTCACCGTCGGATTTGCCCTTCGGATCGAAGTCCGAACCGCCCTTGCCTCCGCCGATCGCTTGCCCGGTCAACGAGTTCTTGAACGTCTGCTCGAAGCCGAGGAACTTGATGATGCTGGCGCTCACCGAAGGGTGAAACCGCAGTCCTCCCTTATAAGGGCCGATCGCACTGTTGAATTGCACCCGGAACCCACGGTTGACGCGAACCTTGCCGTTGTCGTCGACCCACGGCACGCGAAACGAAATGACGCGCTCAGGCTCCACGATCCGCTCGAGGATCCCCGCCTCGCGGTAATGCGGATGCTTCTCGAATACCGGCACAAGCGATTCCAGAATTTCCTGTACCGCCTGATGAAACTCCAGTTCCCCAGGATTGCGAAGCTTGACTGTCTCAAACACTTCCGCTACATACTTCCTTGCTGCATTCATCCACCGATTCTCCTTCTCTTTATCTTAATCTCATCTAACACCTCATGTAAGATAGTTAGTATTTTATCTTTTTCGACATCATTTATCAATGGAAAACTTCGCAGCATTGCAGCACGCCGATTAACCGCCTCCCAGCGGGAAAGCGGTGTCGTTTTTTTAGGAATCAAGGCCCATAGGGATGTTATTGAATAGAGAGGAAGAAATCGACTAAAATAGTAGATACACGCCGATCCCATGAAGGAGGTTATTCATGAATCGATGGCTGATCGCCTTCGTCTGCCTCGCGAGCCTGCTCGACGCCTTCCTGACCGATGTCGGGCTGCGGCTTCAGCTCATCAACGAGGCCAACCCCCTGATGCGTCTAGTGTACGATAACAGCATGCTGCTCTTCTATGGCTGCAAAATTGTGCTCCCCTTGTCGCTTTTCTTCCTTGTCGCGAGAGCAGGCGGGCGGCTCTACATCCGCCGCTTGTTCCAATTGTCCGTCGTCGTCTACGGCTGCGTGTTGCTCCTGCATTACTATTGGATCTCGTCGGCCCTTCAGCTCACAGCTTGAAAATCTGAATCGTCCGCTGCAGCTGAGTGACCATGCGCAGCATCTGTTCGGATTGCGTAACTACCGCTTTGACCGATCGCGTCTGTTCCATCATGGACGACGACACTTGCTCCGTGCCCGCCGCCGACTGCTGGGTAATCGCCGAGATGTTCTCCATCGTGCCGGTGATCACTTTGGCCGATTCCAGCATCTTCTGGCTCTCGCCGGTAAACTCATGCATGCGCGCCGTGATGAATTGGATCGCTTCCACCATTTCGCCGAACACCTTCTCTGTCTCTTCGATGGACTGGCTCTGCCGCTTGGCGATGTCTTCATTAATCTGGATGTTCTGCAGCGCTTGGCGGATCCCGTTCTCAATGTTGCGCACGAGATGGAACACTTCCTTCGCCTTGCGGGACGATTCCTCCGCCAGCTTGCGCACCTCTTGGGCGACGACGGAGAACCCGCGGCCATGCTCGCCCGCTCGTGCCGCCTCGATAGAGGCGTTCAGCGACAGCAGGTTCGTTTGTTCGGCGATCTCGGAGATCGCTCTCGTGATTTGGCTGATGCCTGCCGCTTCCTTCACTAGCTCGTCGATCGTCCCGGAGACATTGCTCGTCGCGATCACGTTATGTTTGACGCTCTCCGCCTGGCTCTCCACCGCCTGCATCCCTTTCTCCACCAACACCAGGGTCTGCTCGCAGCGGCGGTTCATTTCTTTCGTCGAGCCTACATAATCCGTTACCTTCGTCTCGATGTCCTTCACCACGGAAAAGCTTTTGAAGACGCCGGTCGATATTTCGTTCGCACCCTGAGCGAGATTCGTAACGGAGCTCGTCGATTCCACCAGCATCGTATTGATGCCTTCGTTTTTGTAATAAATATCCCGGCTCGAGTCGGCTACATGCTTGGAGATGGAAGCCGTCTCGTTCAGCAGCTCCTTCAGCTTGACGATCATCGCGTTGAACGAGCGGCCCATATCGCCGAGCGCGTCCTTGGAATGAGCTTCGACCGTCTGGGTGAAATCGCCCTTGGCGATGTTCATGGCGATGCGGGAGACGTTGTCGATCGGCTCGGTCAGCATACGCTCCAGCCAACCTACGTAGGGGAAGCTGCCCACGAAGAGCACCACACAGGCGCTGATGCCGAAGATCAAATTCACGTCGCCGGTGAGCATCAGAATCAACAGCACAGCCGTATAAAAGGTAATGACCACATAGGACCCAATCTGCAGTTTCGCTCTAAACGATAGGGAACGGAACCAATTCATCGTTCTTCGACCTCGCTTTACTTATGATGCATAATGTGGGGTTGAATTTAAACTTACCAAACGATGAGGTCGACGTACCAATTCAATAATCGATCTCCGAAAAAGAAGCAGACCAGGCAGCCGAACGCAATAAACGGTCCGTACGGCATCGGGGACTTCCGGTCCAGTCGGCCCGAGGCGATAAGGGCGAGCCCAATGACGCTGCCGAGCAGGGCGGACAGGAAGACGCATAGGAGCACCAGCTTGAGCCCCATCACGAGGCCTACGAGGGCCATTAGCCGGATGTCGCCGAACCCCATCGCCGGCTTCCCCATCCAAACGGCCACTACCGATACGCTCAGCAGCGCGCCGCCTCCGATCACAAAGCCCGCGGCATATTGCCATAGCGGGAGCGGGTGGAGGATGAGCCGCAGTGCGACGAACAGCAGCATCGCCGGATAGATGATCTTGTTCGGCAGCAGCATGTATTTCAGGTCGCTGACCGTCAAGATGAGCAGCACGGACACGAGCGGGTAGGCGATCCACAGCTCCCGGGGGGAGACCAGGAACGGCAGCGCCGCGAACAGCAGCCCTCCCGCCAGCTCGCCGAGCAGATAGACCGGGGAGAGCGAGACGCCGCAGTAATGGCATCGGCCACGCCGGATGAACCAGCCTAGGATCGGCAGCAGATCGACGGCGCTCAGCTGCTTCTTGCAGCTGCCGCAGCTGGACCGAGGGGCGACGATCGATTCGCCCTTCGGTACGCGAAGGCCGACTACGTTGAAGAACGACCCGAACACGGCTCCGATGATGAACAGCGGGATCGTGAAGATCCAAGTCCCGTTTTCCCAATCCATTCCGATTGCCTCCCCTTGACCTTACCTATTAATAGTTCTCCCGCTTCGACAGCTCTCGCACACTCGGCGCGCCGTTACTGAGCTTGTCCTGCAGCCAGGCGCCCAGCTGGTTGAACCCGTCGATCGACAAATGAATCGTTTGCCGCTCATTGCCGTTGGTAAGCACTTCGATGGAAATTTTGTTCTCGGCTTCCGTGGCGATGACCAGGAATTGCGACATTTCTCCGTTAACCTCTTCATTCCAATTGCACATGTAGCTGCTGGTGAAGTTCTTCATCGGTCCATTCCCCCTGAATAAGTTAATGATTTTGCCGCCTTCCACCGTCTTGAAAGCCCGCTTGCCGGCTTCCATCCAATCTTGAACCGGCTTGGGTTCGTTCGCCGCACTTTCCGGCTGCGGCTCCGTTTCGACAAGCTCCGGCTCGAGAACTGGCTCAGCCGCTTGTTCGAGCGCCGGCTCAGCTACTTGCTCAAGCTCCGGCTCGGGCTCCGGATCCAGGTCGGCATCCGTCTCCAGGGCCGGCACGGAATCGGCTTGAAGCGCTTCCGATTCGTCCGGCTCGGCCGCCGCCAGCTCGAGCGTCAGCTCGTTCAGCTCAGCCAGGCTCAGCTCCGCTACGCTCGGCTGCTCGAGGATGGATAGTGGCAAGACGAGATCGCCAGCCTCAGCCGCCTCGTCCGAGCTCGCAAGGCTCGCCGGCTCTTGCAGCTCTTCCTCCTGCGTCGACTCGGGTTCCAAGGCAACCGGCGTCTCAACAGCTGCCAGTACCGACATTTCCTCGATCAGAGCAGCCTGTGACTCTGGTTCCGGCTTGACAGCCGCCAGCTCCAGACTCTCCTCCTCGGCATCGGTCCCGGCCGCAAGCTCCAGCTCCGGCGAGACGGCCGGGAGTTCCGCACTCTCCTCTGCAGCAACTTCCTCTGCCTCCGCCACCGGATCCGCCTCTGCCTCTTCTACTGACTCTGGCATCGCCTCCCGCACCGACTGTTCCAGCCGTTGCTCCTCCGACTCCGACTCCAGCTCCGACAGTTCCAGCCGATGCTCCTCCGGCTCCAGCACCGGCTCCGACTCCGGCTCCAGCGCTACAGCCGGCAGTTCCACGCTCTCCTCCGCCACCGCTTCTTCCGGCACTTGCCCCAGCTCCGAAACCACCCGCGGTTCCGCATCCGATGCCGCAGCCGTTGGCTCCGGGCTTTCCGTCGCAACCGTCGCTTCCAGCTCCGGCTCCGGCGCGGGCACGGCCACCGGCTGCCCCGGACGCTCCTCCACGGGCGCCTCTGTCGCTTTGGGCGTCGGATCGTGGTTCGGCCGTCGGAACCCGTATTTGCGGATGATCTCATTCACGCGGTTGGGCTTGAACGGCTTCATGACATAGCCGTTCGCGCCCGCCTTGAGCGCATCCGAGATCAGATCCTGCTGGCTCATCGCCGAGCAGATGAGAACGACCGCATCGGAGTCGATGCGGCGAATTTCCTTCATCGCATCGATTCCGTCCATCTCCGGCATCGTAATATCCATCAGCACCACGTCCGGACGAAGCTCCTCATAGCGCTGCACCGCTTGACGACCGTTCTCCGCTTCCCCGACCACTTGATACCCGTACTGTTTCAATATATCGGTCAGCATTTTCCGCATAAACTTGGTGTCGTCTACCACTAATATGTTGAATGACATTGGGGGGACGCCTCCTTCCTGGAATGGTTGGCCTGGCCGGCCTCGCTTGATTGTACGCATTTTCCTCATGAAACCGTTATCGCAAGTACAAGACGTCCTTCCCGAACACATGGAACTGCTGCGTAGTCGGGATGCCGGCGGGCGGCTGATCGAACAGCTTCTTGTCGTACAAAATCTGAAGCCGCGCCTTGTCGAACGACAAGCCCGACTGGGTTTCCGGGACAGGCCCTGTCCATCTGCCGGCGTACTCGTTGATATCGCTGCCGGTGGCGGCCAGTTCCCCGCGTACCGCATTCAGCTCGACCTCCGTTTCACCGTGAACGCCGCCCAGCAAATTAAGCTTGGAAATGACGCCGTACAGCTTCAGTCCCTTCTGCGAATACAGGAACGCCCGTACCTGATCGCTGCTGCCGTTCGTGCTGTCTACGTTCGTGTTATTTCCGAGCACGATTCCCCCGGAAGCAACGATAATGAGCGGAACGAGTTCGGTTCTTCCTTCATCCCGGTTGATCGACGTCATTTCCTTCAGCTCCACGTTGCCTTTCACGTAAACCGTACCTTGCAGCGCAATATCCCCGATGATCTTCAGATCGCCGTCGATGTACATCGTCCCGCGCGGGAACTTAAAGCCGTTGTTTAGCGTCACGTTGCCCTTCACCGCCACAAACCGGTCGTCGTCGATCTCGAGCGTTCCCCTCAGGTCCGCGGCTACTAGGTTGCGGTCCTGCGACCGGACGTACAGCGAACCTCGCTTCAGCGTCAAATATGGATTGTCGTCCTCTCGGGGGGTCGGGTCGTACAGCGTCAAAGTGCCGTTGTTAATGAACACATCGCCGTTCGGTTCGCCTGCGCCAGGGTTTACCGTCACCTGGCCTTGGTAAGTCACCCACATGTTGTCATACAAAATACTCTTCGTCTTCGTCGTATTGTACAGCTCCGGATCGGGCAGGTCCACGTTTTGCTCCCCAAAGCCCGCATCCAGCCGCGCTTGCAGCTTGGCCGCGTCGAGCTTGTCTAGCACGTAATTGTCCACGTCGATCTCTGTATCCACATCCAAGGTAGGGTCTTCCAACGGGAAATATTGCTCGGTGAAAAACGTCGGGAGCGGCAGTTCGCTCGTCTCTGTGCCTCCGTTAACGGACGTCTTGTTATAGCGTTTCGTGTTGATCTGAGAATCGCCGTTGCCTAGGACCCGAATAAACCCGCGGAGCGCAGGCAGTCCGGTCTCTACGCCGAACAGGCTGCCCGAGCTTCCGATGAATTGCGCCTCGTCCCTCACATGCAAGCTTTTACCGCGGACGAGAAGGTCGCCCAAGATGTACGGCGTGCCGTTCAGCAGCAAATTACCACCTGAGGAAACCGGATAGCGGAACACCGGATTGATCGTGCTGACATAGACGGTCATCTGCTTCGTTACGACCTTGCCCGGATTCCCGTCGATCGTACCGCGTGACCGGATGTCGAACTTGCGGACGTACGGGTAATCGGGGTACGTGACGGGCTTGCCGAGCGCTTCAGGATTATTCGCCGGATAGGCGAGCAGATCGATTCGGTACGACCCGCGGTTCGCTGTCACCACCTCACCGTTCTCATCGTTCCAATCCGACTCGCCCGTGCCGACGTGCCGGTCAAGATAAGGCAGGATGGAGGACAGCTGTTGTTCCACTTGAATCATGCGATTGCGGTATTTCGTCTTGCCGTTGCCGGTTATACCGTCGCCGAGACTTTCCCCGATGGCGACCGCCCGGCGGATCTGCGCGACCGTGTCGTCGAGCCCCTTCTGCGCGATCGCCTCGGCCTGGATGCCGGCTTCCGTAGAAATGGCCTGCACCGCTCCTCCGCGCAGCACATCCAGCAGCACCATGCCGAGGATGGTCATCATGACAACGGCGAGCAGCGCGATGACAAGGGCGGACCCTTCTTCTCCAGTCGATTCCTGATGCAGAGTCAAGTCGTCCTGTGGCGTCATACGGGCTCCTTCTTTCCTTAATCGTGACGGAACAACGGGATTTGCGAGTTAATCTCAAGCTTCGGACTATCTACAGCCCGGAGCTCGGAAGCATTGTTCCTCGTATACGTCAGTCTTACTTGGATCCGGTCATGCCGGTCGCTGACTTCGTTCAGGCTGCCGCCGCTAATCGTGAATCGGCTGCCCAGCTCGAATACTTTCTCGGCAGACGCGCTGCCGGCCTTGCGCACTTCAATCTTCCCGCCTGAGGTCTCGTTCGGAACCAACTCCATCTCGAACAGGTCGATATATGTGGTCGGGTTCGTCTTAGCGTAGCGGATCACCTTGTCCGACCCGGCCTGCTGGACGTAGATCGCGTCCTTCAGCTCGGAGATGATCTGGCTGTACAACGCATCGCCTTGGTTGCGCATCTGGGTTTCTACCGTCACCCGCTTGTACATCGAGACGCCCATCAGCATGAAGGAGTACAGAATCGAGGCGACCATCCCGAAAATTAACAGAGCCGCGAGCAGCTCGATCAAGGTCATCCCCTTTTCGTTGGGCTGCATGGGCGTTACCATCCTTTTACGATATAAGTATCCAGCGTCGTCGACGATTTCGGCGGAGGCGCATCCAGGGAATCTTCCCCGATCCAATACACCGTCACGAGCATCTGGGCTAGATATTGGTCCGAGTCCATCTGGAATGGGTCCGTACTGGACCAACGCGGGGCGCTGTCACTCAGCTGCACCATGTACCGGTAAGTCGTACCGTTGATTACGGTAGAGTTGAGAAGATTTCGCATCAACAGCGAGCCGGCAGGCTCGCCCAGGTCGCCGGAATATTTGGGCGAGTCGGCTAACACAGCCTTCACGGAAGCCTCATATCCGTCTTTGAAGTGATCCCGGAGCTCCGCCGCCTTCAGCCGGGCTAAGTTAGCTGCGATGATGCGGCGGCTCTCCTCGGCCGATTTGTCCATCGCCGATGTGAAATGCCCCATCAGTGTCACGCTGATGATCGCCATAATTGTAACTCCGATGAGAATCTCCACCAGCGAGACCCCCCGTTCATCCGGGGACCGCCTTTTGATTCGGTTCAAGCATGCTTTCAAACGTTTCCATGAGAGCGTTCGGCTCACGGCAATCCCTCTTCTAATAGCGATTTTGCTCCATGTCGAACTGGATGGCCACCGGAGTAGGGCTAATTGAGGCAATACCCTGATCGTCCACCAGCTTCAGGAATACGTAATACGTGCCTTTCGTGACGTCCGTCTCCGTCGTTACCGTCAGCCGAGTAGAGGGCAGCTTCTTCCATGCCGCATACTCGGGCGGAACGGCCGAATCCGTCGAGATCAAATAATACTTATCCTTCACTGTGAACGCAGGCTTGGAGAACCGGGCCGTAACCGGGTGACTCGTTGTGACGTTAACAGTGACCGGACGGTCGGCGATGTCTTTATATTGCGTATAGTCGACAGGCGTCATTTCCCCGGTCGGTCCGGGGTTCACGACGAACGTATCCGGAGCCGATGTGGTCGTGCCGCCGGCCGAAGTCGCCTCGTACATGATCTGATGCCAGCCGATCCGCGACTCTTCCGTACCGAATCCCGGTACTTGGCTGAGCTTGAACGAATAAGTGTACGTATTCCCGCTTTGTGTCAAGCGGGACGCATCCACCGTGAGCCCGGCCGACGGATTGCCGTCGAACCAGACGCGGATGCTCGTAACCGGACTTAGCGTCTCGGAGGCCGTGATCGTCAAGTCTGCATCCTTCGAAGGATCGCTGCTCGTCTTCATCCAGCTGATGACCGGACCGGTGCTGTCGAGGGACACTTGACTAAGCCCAGGCGCGCTGTAGAGCGGGATGCTCGGTGTACCGCTGATCGAGTTCGTGTACGCTCGCGCCTGCAGTTGAATGTCCTTGCCGTCCTGTAGCACTACGCCCGTCGAGCTGTTGAAGTCGGTCCAATTCATCGCGCCGACCTGATATTGATAGCCTGCGAGATAGTTATTGCGGAAATCTTCGTTGCCATATTGAGTCACGGCCGGCAGCTGGTTGCCGGAGCCCGAGAAAGAGCTGATTAGGCCCGCTCCCTTATGCCAGCCGGTATCGGAGATGACGTTGCCGCTGCCGTCCAAGAGCACAAACCCGGTCGGGGCGCTCGGCTTCAGATCCCATCGCGACTTCGTGCCATCGCGGTAAGACACTTGGACGATGGAATGGTCGGGGTCTTCGAATTTAATGTCCGTCGCCGCAGCGTCCTTCTCGTCGATCGTCCACTGTCTTTCCTTATCGCTGGCTCGGAGCCGCTGGATTTCCCCTTTGCTGTTGCCGAGATACACATTTCCGTACTTGTCGATGACCCGGATGCTGACCGACAACGTCGTGTCGAAGTCGATGTTGAACGTTTGATTCGCACTGCAGGCGTCCTTGAAGGTGACCTTGGCGTCCTGCATCGGGTAATCGCCTGCCGCCGTCTCAGGAATAAGGTTGATTGCCAGATCGATCTTGTCTGACAAGAACGGGAACGGAATATCCCCGATATTCACTACGACTTCGCGCTTCGTACTGTCGAAGGAGACATTCGACGCATTTCCTTCCGGCGCGAGGATGAACCCTTCCGGAATCGGCTGCCGCAGCACGACGTTTGACAGCTTGGCCGGCGCTTCGATCGTCTTCGTGATATTGTCGAAGATCTTAGCCAGCTCGGCCGTGGAACTCGCCTGATAGGCCATTCCGCCTGTCTTCGTGGCGATGTAGTTCAGCAGATCGAGATCGATTTCATCGGAGCCCGGGGTCGCGAGAGCAATCGTATGCACGACGATGCCGCCGGCAGCCAGAATATCCGCATCGTCATGTGCAGCCTTCGCTGAGCTTGCGTCTCCGCTCTTGATTTTGTTGCCGTCCTTCTCGTCGGTCCAGGCCGTCGCCTTGCCGTCCGTCAGCAGGATGATCATCTTGACGGGCTTCGTATCCGGTGCGGTCAGCATCGCCTTCGCTCTCATCAACCCGTCGTCGATGTTTGTGCTTCCTCCGGCCTTCAGCTTATCGATGTCGCTCTGTATTTTACTGTATTCCGTCGTCAGATCCCGGACCATCGTCGCCTCGGTGCTGAACTTGACGAGGCCGAGCCGATCTTTCATGTTGACCGTCTTGAACTTATCCGTCAGCGTCTTGGATGCTTCCTTTAGGATATCGATCCTAATGGGCGTCCGGCTGTTACCCTTGTCCATGTTATAGTCCATACTGCCCGAGACGTCGGTGACGAAGGCGACGTCGATCGCATCCCGCGATTGCGTAACCGTATGCGTGCCGCTAGGGTCCAGGGTATAGTTGACCGTAACCATCTGATTGCGCTCGATGCTCGTAACCGGGATGTTACCCGTCCCTACCATGGCGAGACAGCCGTTGTCCTCGGCATAGGCGATCGATCCCGTCCCCCCCGCGGGCAGCAGCAATCCGGCGGCCAGCAGGCCGGCCATCAAGATCGCGCCCGGTTTCTTGAGCTTGTCGAACCAGCTCATCCTCCCACACTCCTTCACTCGTTATAGTAGCTGAATCAATCTGGAAATGACTTTGAACGCTTCGGCCCGGGTTAAAGAGCCTTGGGGCCGGAAGCTCCCGTCTTCGTAGCCGCCCACGAGTCCGGATTGAATGACCGTTTGCAGCGAAGCCGTGTTCGTTGCCGTAAGGGCGGAAGTGTCGTTAAACGTGATCGAGGAGCCCTGAAGCGCGACGTTGTATTGCTTCAGCACCCGGCTGGCAAGCACAACCATCTCGATGCGGGTAATCGGTGTGTCCGGGGAGAAATTCAGCTCCACCGGCTTCTTATCCAGCAACCCGAACTGCTGGGCGGCTGCGATCATCGGCTGGGACCAATGCTGTCCCAGATCGGCGTACTCCGCTGCCGGAGCCTTGGAAGGCTCCAGACCGAGCGACTTCACGAGCAACGTAACGAATTCGGCTTTTGACAGCGTACGATCCGGACGAATCGTCTGATCCTCGTAGCCTTCGATGATCGATTTCCGCATCAGGTCGAGAATTTCGTCCTTGGCCCAGTGTGAAGCTGCGTCCCATGGCACAGCGGCCACGGAAGTTTCCTTGAACTTCTTAAGCGTCGGTACGACGTCGGGAATGTCCGCCGACTTCGTGACGGAACCTGTCGAAGGCGCTACCGCGCGATCCGGATTATCGAAGGCAATGCCGTATACGTTCAGCACTCCATCGGCCGTTACCTTGGGCGTACCCTTCTGGGCTGATTCGGGATCGGTCGGGATGTTCGCCCACGGCACTTTGCCTAGGTAAGCTTTTGTCCGGTACGGTTCTTGCGACGGGCTAGCGAAATACGAGCGCATCGTCTCTTCTACATCGGTGGCGTGGTAACCCAGCTTCCCGGACGCCAGCACCCGCAGATCGTCCCAGAGCACGAGCAGATCATCATAATCGCGGGCCAGAACGCCGGTCCAAATGCGCACATTGGCGCCTTCGGTGTCCACTTTCGTTACGACCGCATATGGCTCCTTGGAGATCACCATGCCGACTTGCCATCCGGTCGGCGATAGTTTCATCGCTTCATATTGCAGGTTGCGTGCCTCGTAATCGAGCCCCTTTACAGAAGCGAACAGGCTGGTGCCGCTCGTTGGACTGGGTACGCCGGATGAGCTGGTCGCAGATGGCGTCTCGGTGCCGGTCGCGGCGAGCGCAGGCTGGGCCAGCATCGTCAGTGACATCACGGAAGCTAGGGCGAGTCGTTTCAGATTGCGTCTCATGTTATTCCTCTCCTATCGACATTTCGTATTCCTTGATCGTGTCGCGATGGATCAGTCCTTCTTCCACGAGCTGCTTCAGGCTCGACAACATCGTCTGCATGCCGATCTGGCGGCTCGTCTGGATGACCGATTTGATCTGATAAATTTTCTCCTGGCGAATCAGGTTGGCAACGGCCGGCGTATTGATGAGAATCTCCAGCGCCATGACGCGCCCGCGGCCGTCCAGCCGCGGCACGAGTCGCTGGGAGAGCACGCTTATGAGGACGGATGCGAGCTGGATGCGGATTTGACGCTGCTGTTCGGTCGGGAACACGTCGATAATCCTGTCCACGGTCTGCGGAGCATCCGGAGTGTGCAATGTAGCGAAGACGAGATGGCCCGTCTCGGCGGCTGTGATGGCGGTCCGGATCGTCTCCAGGTCGCGCATCTCGCCGACCAGGATTACGTCCGGATCTTGTCGCAGTGCGGCCCGCAATCCATTCGAGAACGACAGCGTATCGATGCCGATCTCTCTTTGGGCAACCAAACAATTTTTGCTCGGGTGGATGTACTCGATCGGGTCTTCCAGCGTAATGATATGTTTCTTCTGCGTCTCGTTGATGAAATCGATAATCGAGGCAAGCGTCGTCGACTTCCCGCTGCCGGTCGGCCCAGTCACAAGGACGAGCCCTTGCTGCTTGTAGGCGAATTCCCGGACCAGGTCGGGCAGGTTGAGCGTCATAAGCGAAGGCACTGTCGTGGACAGCACGCGGAACACCATGTTGATCGCCCGCTTCTGTTTGAACACGTTGCCCCGGTACCGGGACAGCCCCGGGATCTCGAAGGAGAAGTCGACCTCCCCTTTCTTGATCAGCTGATCGTACTGCTCGTTCGTGAGAATCTCCTTCGCCATCCGGAGCGTATCCTCCGGGCGGAGCACCGAGTCGATCACCTTCATCAGCTTGCCGTGCAGCCGCATGAGCGGTTCCGTGCCGGTATTGATGTGCAGGTCGGAGGCGCGCGATTCGTGGGAGATCCGCAGCAGATCCTTCAGGGTCAAAGCTCCGGATTCGTTCTGCACCGCAGTGGACATCATCATCTCTCCTCGGATTCTCAGCATGGATAGCTCTGGATTAGCATCAGTAGATCGGGTTCAGCTTGCCCTCCGGCTTGCTGTAGTTGACCGGAACCGGCGTTTTGAAAAACTTTTGCAGCCCCGGCGCATAGTACGACACGAGCGTTACGTTGACCGTAATTTCCTTCTTGGGCGCGTTGACTTTTACCGGCGCGGTCGCTTTGGCCGTGAAGCTCAGCTTCTCCACTTGCATCAGCCGCTGCGAACTCTGCAGTTCCTCCAGGAACCGGTGAATTTGCCCGTAGTCCCCTTTCGCAGTCGTATTCAGCTTGATCGGAATGACGAGCGACTGTGCCGCCAGCGTCGCGGTCCCTGCCTCACCCGTCTTGGCTGCGTTCGCCTGTGCGCCGCCCTGGCCGCTCTGCTCCTGCGCTTTGCCGATCTCGAAGTTGTAACTCGCGAGCGGCATTTTGCTCACGACCTCGAGCATACGCACGTCGCGGAGCAGTCCCTCCACATCCGGCACCTCCGGGATCCGGCTGCGCGTCCGGGACAAGCTCACTTGCTCCTCCGCCCCGAGTGTGCCTCCGCCATCGGTACGCTTCTTGAGCGCTTCCAGCTCCTTCTGCTTCTGTACAAGCAGCCGTTCCTTATCCGCCTGCTCAGTCTTGAGCGGAGCGACGAAGTTGAGATACGCCAAGACGAGTACTAACGCGAGTACGACGGCGGCTATGATTTGATTTCGTTTGCTGCTCAAAATACTCATGTCGCGTCCTCAACCTTTCTTGCCCGAATCCGCATTGTAAGTCAGATCGAACGTCGCTTGGATGACCGGCAACGGTGTATCGGCTCCGGCGACGGCATTTTTGTCTTCCGGCTGAGCCGGCAGCTTCGTCATCCCGCTCGAGGAGACGAATGTGAAGCTGGCGGACGACTTGGCCGCCTGCATGAACGACACGACGTCCTCCGTCGAAGCGAAGTTGCCAGTAACCTTCAGCGCGTTGCCGTCTCCGAACGAAAGCGTAGTCAAGTTCGAAGCGAGCGGCATGAGTGCCGTCAGCTTATCCAATACCTCGGACGGATTCGGCCGCGATGCGCTAAGGCTCTGCGGCAGCTGCGCGAAGTCGGCGGCGCCGCCGGCGGTCGGCGAGCTGGCGAGCTTCGCCTGGCCTTCCTTGATTTGCGCATTCACCTTGTCGAGCGCGGCATTCGTCTTCTTGATCTCCGCCTTGGCGTCGAAGTACATCCAGCCCATCCCGGCGACGATCACGACAAGCGCGACGATCGCCAGGTTGCGCAGCAGCGGGCTGCCGGCGGTTTGCTCCTCTTGCCGCATTTGCAGCAGGTTGATCTCTAAGCTAAGCAGCCGCTGTGTGGGGGCGCTCATCGCTCATCAGGCTCCTTTCATCGCCAGCCCGACCGGGACGGCGAACGTGTGGCAGGCGGAATCTTCATTTTGCAGGATCGCCGGCAGCGGGAAGGCGGCAATCTCGCCGGAGAACGAGCCTTCCAGATGTTCGGGCAGCGCCTCGATCCACTCCTGATCGCCGACGAGGTAGATGAGCTGGACGTCTTCTTGCTCCGTGGAGACCGAGTATTGGAAGTAGTTCATGACACGTCCCAGCTCCATCGACAGGTTGCGCCCATAAGCGGCCATCTGGTCGGTGCCCGTATCCAGGAAGAAGCTCGTGTTGATCTGGATGGACCGGAAGAAGACCGGAATCCCGTTCACGAAAATACTGACGTCCGCGTGATCCGGCTCCACATGCAGCAGCATGAAACGTTCCTTCATGGTGGTACCGGTGAGCCGCGAGTGTCTCACGAGCAGCCGATGCAGCGCGAGCGGCGCCAGGTCGACCGATACCGGGGTGAGCCCGGCCTTCTTCACGACGTGCGCGTAGCTCTCCACGACCTCCGCCGGGGTGGCGAAGATGAGCACTTCCTCCTGCGCCGACGGCTTTGCCGCTTTTTTCACGCCTTCGGCGGCCGCGGCGGCGGCTTGTTCCTTCGGCGCGCCGATCCGGACGAAGTCGAACACCGGGTTCTTGAACGGCAGCTGCTGGCCGCCGTGCAGCTCCACGTCGATCAGGTTGCGCAGTGCTTTATCTTTTAAAGACGAGAAGACCGATCGGCGGAGAATGACGTTGGACAGCGGGACCGTGACGTTCACGTTCGCCCCTTGCAGTCCGATCTGCTTCACCATCGCTTCGATCCGGCCGATGACCGATTCCTCGTCCATGAATTTTCCATGTTTGATACTGCCCTTATCCAGCGCGATCGAATGGCGCTGGGTCACGACGATTTCCTGGGGGAGGGTCATAATTTCAACCAGCTTCGCAGTCGTATCCGATATTTGCATGCCATATGTGTACTTGCTCGTTTTCTTCCCGAACATAGCCGGCGGCTCCTCTCAGGGTAAGCGTAATTAGGGCGCGCCGCCTGGGGCGGCGCGCTTGGTGGTGCGCTGGTATTTGGATTATTCGACGACGGAGTCGGATTTCTCGATATTGGCTTCATCGATAGCGGTCATATAAGTAGTTGTAGCGCCCTTCAGCGTAATTGTGTACTTATAATTCTCACCATCCTTAGCAACAGTTACGAAGGAACCATCAGTACCACCAGCAGCTCCTGCAGCGTAATTTTCAGGTTTATTCGATGGGTCTTTTGGAATCACTTCAAGATATCCTTTAGAATGCAAATCAGTTAATGAGAGAGTAAGACTAGTTGTAGCCGCAGTAAGTGTCTTGCCTTCGCTTGTTACATAAAGCCTTGCAGCATCAATAACCATATGCGCATTAGATCTGTGAGCATTCAGTCTCGTTTTTTCCATGATCGAACCGATCGACGGAATCGCAATGGCCGCGATAATGGCGATGATGACGATAACCGCCAGCAATTCGATCAGGGTCAAGCCTTTCTCGTTCTTCATTACTTCGCGAATCGAAAGCTTGCGTGCACGCAATCCTTGAATTTGATTGTTTTCCAGTACCATCTCAGTCATTTCAGTCCCACCTCTTCGATTATTTTTGGTATGTACATGATCTTGCACAGGGTTCAAGCCTTTTGAGTCCACTGCCAATATCAGTTGCGACATTTGTCGTTTTCACCCCCCTTCATGCGCAGATCGAAGATCCGATAGCTCTGTATAATTACAAGTAGTTATCGTACATTTTGAACATCGGGCTCATCATGGCGGCCACGATGATGCCGACGAGGACGGAGACGAAGAGCAGCATGAGCGGCTCAATGACGGCTTTCAGCCTATCGACGCTTTGATCCACATCAGCTTCATAGAAGTCTGCGATCTTCGCGAGCATATTGTCCACTTGTCCGGTCTCTTCGCCGACGATCAGCATCTGCACGACCATCCTTGGGAACACGCCGCTCTTCTCGAACGGCTCCGACAACATTTTCCCTTGCTGCAGGCTGTCCTTGGCCTCCCGCAGCACCTTCGAGACGACGCGATTGCCGACGACTTTCTCCGTGACATCCAACGCCTGCAAAACCGGTACCGCGCTGACATAAAGTGAGGACAACGTGCGGGCCAGACGAGCTACGGCCGACTTCTTGAGAATGATGCCGAACACCGGAAAGCGGAATTTCATGCTGTCGATAAAGTACTTGCCCTCATCGTTGCTGGCGAACATTCGATATAGGACCACTAATCCGGCGAACCCTCCTAGAAACATCCACCAATATTTCACAATCGCATCGCTCGAACCCATAACAAACTTTGTTATCATCGGCAATTCCGAGCCCTGCTCTATGAACATTGCAGCGAACGTCGGCACAATCTTGATCAGTAGAAAAATGACGACCACTATGGCGATGATAAGTACGATGATCGGGTACGTCATCGCCGACTTGACCTTCTGGATCGTCTTGTGCTCCTTCTCGTAGTGCTCGGCCATCCGGTCCAGCACGTCGTCCAAGTTCCCGCCCGTCTCGCCCGAGGCGATCATATTAATGAACATCTCGGGGAACACCTTCGGGTGATCGCTCATCGCCTTGGACAGCGAATGCCCGCTGCGGATTTGCTCCGAGATGTCGCCAAGCGCCGCCTTCAGATATTTGGCCGTCGACTGATCCTCGAGGATCGAGACCGACTGGTCGATCTGAATGCCGGAGCGGATCAGGGTGGCGAACTGCCGGCAGAAGATGACGAAGTCTTCCAGCTTCACCGCGCGCCCGATATGGATTTCCTTGTCCATGGCCGTCGCGCTCTTCTCCTGAATGCTGCGGATGATCATCCCTCTGCCGCGAAGCTCCGAGATCGCCATCGCCTTGTTTTGCGCCTTCAGCATCCCTTTCAGCTTTTTGCCGCTTTCGTTCACGGCTTCGTATGTAAAATTCGCCAAGTTTGTTCACCCCCGCACTACTTAGTTCCAATTGCACCGCATGTCGGAGAACACAGCCGATTACTCGTCCGAGACCGCCTTCAACACTTCCTCGACGGTCGTATGGCCGCCCCGCACCTTCAACAGCCCGTCGTGCAGCATATTCCGAAAGCCGTGCTGGGCGAGATGCTGCTCGAGCTCGTTCACTGGCCGGTTCTGCACGATGAGCCGTCGCAGCGGCTCGTCCACCACGAGCACCTCGTGCACCGCGAGCCGTCCGCGGTAGCCGGTCTTGTTGCACGTCCCGCAGCCTTTGCCGCGGGTCAGCAGGATCGTGCCCTCGCCCGGTTTCACGGACGGCGGCCGAACGAAGCTGCCGCCGGTGCCCGTCTGGGCGAGCCAAGACTCGCCGGCGCCGGCTCCAGCCAGGCCGTGCGTCTCCAGCAGCTGCAGCTCATCCTCGCGGGCCGGCACTTGCTGCGCGCACTCGCGGCAGACGCGGCGTACGAGCCGCTGTGCCACGATACAGGAGACCGAGGAGGCGATCAAGTACGAGTCGATCCCCATATCGACGAGCCGGCTGATCGTGCTGACCGCGCTGTTCGTATGGATCGTGCTGAACACCAGGTGCCCGGTCAGCGACGCCCGCACGGCGATTTCCGCCGTCTCGGCGTCCCGGACTTCCCCGACCATGACGATATTCGGGTCTTGCCGCAGGATGGAGCGGAGACCGGAAGCGAAGGTGAGTCCGATCTGCGAATTCACCTGTACCTGCGTGACACCAGCCATCCGGTACTCGACCGGGTCTTCGACGGTGATAATCTTCACGTCGTCGCCGTTCAGCTGGCCGAGCGCCGAGTAGAGCGTCGACGTTTTCCCGCTCCCTGTAGGCCCTGTGATCAGGATAATGCCGTTAGGACGCTGGATCATTTTATCGAACTTCACGAGGTTCGCTTCGCTGAGCCCCAGCTCGGCGATCTTCTTGATCCCGGCGGATTGGTCGAGAATCCGCAGGACGATGCTCTCGCCGTGCACGGTCGGCAGCGTGGAGACCCGGATGTCGATACGGCGATTGTCGACCTGCATCTGGATGCGACCGTCCTGCGGCAGCCGGCGCTCGGCGATGTTCAGCTTGGAGATGATTTTGAGCCTGGCCGTGAGCACGCCCTGCATATGCTTCGGCAGCGCTTTCTCCGTACGCAGCACGCCGTCGATCCGATACTTGACGATGAGCTGCTTCTCCTGCGGATCGACGTGGATGTCGGACGCCTTCTGCTGGACGGCGGACTGAATGATCTGATTGACGAGCTTGACGATCGGAGAGCCTTGGTCGTTCGCTTCCTGCTCCTCGTCCTTGATCTCCAGCTTGTCGAGATCGACCATCAGCTCCTCGACCGATTCCTTCAAGCCGTAGTTACGGGTGATCGCCTGCTCGACTTCGGAGCGGATCGCGATGACCGGCTGCACGCTCATGTTGGTCGCCATCCGGATTTCTTCGATCGCGTCGTAGTTGAGCGGATCGACCATGGCCACCTTGATCTTCCCGTTCTTCCGTTCGATCGGGATGACGCAATGCTTGCGGGCCAGCGCTTCCGGGATCAGCTGCACGGTGTTCATATCAAGCGCCGTCTCGTACATGTTGACGACAGGGAACCCGAGCTGGAATTCCAGCACTTCGACCAGCTGCCTCTCCGTGATCAGCCCCTTGTCGATCAGAATCTCGCCCAGCTTCTTCCGGGTGTGCACCTGCTGCTTGAGCGCCTGCTCCAGCTGCTCCTCCGTAATCAGGCCGTTCATCACGAACAGCTCGCCTATCCGCATACGAGGTCCTCCTTCCTTGTGTTAGTGGGTTTAGTTCGAACTTGGTTCTCGTTGCTTCGTTGCTTATTTCAACTCATCCGCGCTAGGGCCCCGAGCAACTACAACCGGACGCGGTGCGTAGAAATCTTTGGACAACTGCTCCGTCTTCCCATCGTTTTTCCAGTCCGCGTACACCTTCGCCAGCGTCCCGAGCGAGCCTTCGCTCCGTCTGACTTCCCCTCTGCCAATCAAGGTGAAGTCGGTTAGGATGACACGCTCCGGCGCGAATGCCTCCGTGTTGACCGTAATCTTGGGGGCTTTCCAGTTCCCTGTCGGCGCCCCATTCATGGTGAGGATCGGCGATTCTCCGTTATACATCACGCCTACCGTTACCGGAAACTCCAGGGCATTGTAGAGGGTCAAATCTTTCTTGTCCGGCACAATCTCCACATCGAAGCCTGCTGCCGCATAAGCGGGGAGGTCCTGGTGAGGATTCCGTTCGCCTACCTTCATCCCGGCTCGCACGGCCGCTTCATACAGCAAGGAGGCGACATGGGACAGCTCGTCCGCTTTTTTCTCCAGCGTCTTCCCTTTCGAAGCTTCGGCGAGCCATGCGTTGAAGGAGAAGAGCTTCCCCGGATCGAGCTTGACCTGCCCGACAAGCTCCAACCAACCCTTCTCGTTCGCGTTTACCGGAAGCAGGCTCGCCGCTTGTGATACGACTTGCACGGTGGCGGACGTGACCGGCTTCACCGGAGTGGGCGTCGGTGCTGCCGACTGGGTCGGCGTAGGCGAGGCCTTAGGTGTCTCAGCAGGCGTAGCCGCCGCGGTCTGCGGCATAGGCGTCGCTGTAGGCGCTATAGAAGCGGTCGCTGCCGGTTTGGTCGAAGTGCCGACAGGCGCCGCGGCTTGATTGGGGGATGCGGACTTCCAAAACATCAACCGGTCCAAGTTCGCGTCGGCTTTCCATTCGATCATTCCTGCCGCCGACAGGCCGGTTACGGTAACCGTTCCAACCGCGCCCAACAGGACGATCCATTTGATCGGGCCCAGGATGACGCTCTTACGCCTCTGTCTCATACGCTAACCATCCCTCAAAACTCGACATATTCCCGCCTTTCTCGGTGGGTGCCTCCAGAATAACCGCAAAATTCTACAGCGCAAATCATACACGCACATTATTCCTATCCGCCTAATGCACATGGAGTACTTCTCCTGCATAGGCGGCCTTTGGGGCTCATTCCTACCACTCTGGGCCTAAGCCCTGAAAAGCCCGCCCGAACAACAAAACGGCCCCATCCCGCAGCACAAATGCCGCGCGGATGAGGCCGTTCTCCCCCGCATCGAATGTCTAGATAGCGCCCAGTACCCGCAGGATGAGGGACGCCTTGGAATTCACCTTCAGCTTGCTGTTGATCTTCGTGACATACACCCGTACTGTGTTCTCGCTGATCCCGAGCACTTTGCCGATCTGCTTGTAATCGTAGTCGAGCAGCCAGTACATGGCGATTTCCTTCTCGCGAATGGTCAGCTTGAACGTCTTCAGCCGCTCCTCGAGAATTTCCTCGACGAACCACGTTTTGCTCTGCAGCTCGGTCTTGCGCAGCTCGTACTCCATGCTAAGGGCGATCGACTCGATGCATGGGTACAGGAACGGCGCCGACACATCCTGGAGAGCGCATAGAGCCAAGTAGCCTACGGGATGGCCCTCCGAATTGTGGATCGGCACGCACATCGTCACCCAATCCTGCAAGGTGTCGAGGTAGTGGTCCTCTCCATGGACCCAGACCGGACGCTGCAGCTCGATCGCCGCCGAGACGGCATTCGTCCCCGCGCTCGTGAGCGACATCGCCGAGCCGATCCCGATATTGTTAATGCGCGCCGCATTCTGGATCGAATCCTCGTCCCCGCTCATATGCAGGACCACCCCGTTGCTGTCGGTGACCAAGAGCAGATTCGGGAAGTAGAACGCATTCGCCTTCAGCAAGCCTTGCTTCTGGATGACGTCGACCAGGGACTGGTTTTTCGCCAGCAGCCGCTCCATCATTTTCCCCTGAACCCGGAACCGGACCCGCATGGAGTCCCGCTGGACCCCGTTTTGGAACGAGCGTTCATGGAACTTCTGCACTTCCTGCGACGTAATTCCGACTTTCCGGACAAACTCGTGGGTCCGGATCTCTTCTGCAAAAACCTTCATCGGTTCCACTCACTTTTCCTGATCGATAATGTACATGCCTGGGCATTCGTCGTGAACAAGAAAAGAAATCCGTGTCGGATAAACTCGAAATCGCTGCAATTATTTGCTTCGACCCGGATGACACTAACTATAAGGCCCCTAGTTTTTCGTTGGTATAGTACAAAGGCATTAATTATTGCAAGATAGTATCCTTGCACTACAGCAAGAGAGCGCTTTCATATGAAATTCATGCTTTTAGCATCTATGACAGTCGGCTGAGTTGTCCGATAGTCCCGGTTTGGGCATGCATTTGGAAGGAGACGGGCCACGATGGCGGAAAAAGAGCGCTTCAGAGTCGGCGCCGCGGGAGGACCTCCGGCCTGCGCCTATCGGACGGGCGAATCCGGGATCGGAAGTTAAGGAGGCGTAAAGGGGCGGATGCCTGATGAACTCGGGGGCCCTGAGGAGAAGGAAAACCTACCTCACAATTGCACTATCCTCTCAGGCTGCCCGAGAAAGTATAGTTTCATCGGTTGCTGTAAATCTTCGAATTCCGGTTGAACTTTGGCTTATGGCGAGCTGTAGTTCCATTTAGCCTAATTTCACGAGGGCAGCTTGACTCTGATCGAGTTCTTAATTCGATTTTGTCGAATTGGAGCTCCTTATTGGAGCCCTACCCCCGTCAGAATGCTTTCTAAATAGGCAAAATCGAACTGCTTCCCATGAACGCTTCGCTTGCGTCTCCCAAGTCGGCAAAATCGAACTACACGAAGCTCTCCCCGCATGCTTATCTTAACAATCTGAGATCCTCCCGCTCTTTCGGCCACTTTTCCCTCTAGCAGGTAGTTACTGGTCCGATCGGGCACGGTGGTCGGAAATAAGCCTATTTGGAGCGGCACTCGGGCGGGTCGGCAGGACTGTGAGAGTAGATTTTCGACTTTGGAGCAACACTCGGGACCAGAATGCAGGGACGTGTTCACTAAATTTCCCTGTCGGGGACGGAAGGTCGGAGTGCGCTTAATAGCTGTCTACTTCAACAAAAAAGGAGGACCCTTAGGCCCCCCTCATCCAATCCATTTTCAAGAAATCGCCACCGTATGCGGCAGCTCCACCGACACCTCGCGCCGGGATTCCGCCGAACGAAGCACGCCGTCGATGATCGCCTGCTGGATCAAGATCTGCTCGCCCGGGATCGGGGCCGGACGACCGTCGCGCACCGCTTCGGCGAAGTCGCGCACCTTCTCGTCGAACAAGTTCAGCGAGTGCTGGATCAGCGGGACTTCTGTCTGCGTATGGCCGCCGAACTCATCGTGGAACAGCGTCATCGCGCCGATCTTGCCGTCCCAGACGCCGGACCATGGCCCGGTACCGAACGGAGTCACCTTCAGGCCCGCCTCGCTGCCGAGGAACATCGTCGCGCCGAGCGTGTCCATATGCATCGCCCAGGAGATTTTGAATTGCAGGACGAGATCGTTCTCGAACCGGACGAGCGCTACGCCGAAGTCCTCGACCTCGAAGCGGGACGCCTCCGGATGGTACAGCGGATTGCGCCCGAAATGGTTGGACGTGTACGCCGACACAGTGAGCGGTCGCGGATACCCGAGCGTGTTAAGTGCCATATCGAGCGAATAGCAGCCGATATCCGCCATCGCGCCGGCTCCGGCCAACACCTTGCTGATGAACGTGCCGCCCGGCATCCCCCGCCGGCGTCCGCCGCCCGTCTCGACATAGTACACGTTGCCTAGGCGGCCGGACTGCACGATGCTTTGCAGCCGTTTCATATTCGGATCATAGCGAGGCTGGAAGCCGATCGTAAGCATCCGGTCCGACTCGCGGGCCGCCTCGACCATCTCCTGCGCTTCCTGCAGCGTGACCGACATCGGCTTCTCCAGCAGCACCGGCTTGCCGGCACGGAGCGAGTCGATCGTAGTCCGATGGTGGGATACGTTCGGGGTACAGATGCTAACCCCGTCCAACTGTTCCTGGAGCAGCTCCACATGGGACTCGAACGCTGCGGCTCCAACCAGCCCTTGATCCTCCACGAATTGCCGGGCCCGGCCTGGAATCACATCGGCCACGGCGACGATGTCCACGAAAGGGAGTTTGCGGTAGGCCGCCACATGCGCACGGGCGATGCCGCCGCTGCCAATAATGCCGATTTTCAACTTTTCGCTCACGGATACAATCCTTCCTTCTATTAAAAGGTATCGGAGACTACGCCGCTGCCCACGTTCATTCGTCGGTAGACGGCGGGCGTCACGCCGAATTTGTGCTTGAACACGGGGAACAAATAGGTGGGCGTGGCATAGCCGTGCAGCAGCGCGATTTCTTCGATCGAGCGGTTCGTATGCAGCAGATCGGCGCACACCGCGGACAGCCGCACGTGCTCTACATAGTCCCGGAACGGAATGCCGCCCTCGCTCTGGAAAATCCGCTGGAGCTGGCGGGAGCTGACATTGACCCGTTCCGCCACTTCGGACAGCGTAATCGGCCGGCTCTCATTGTCCCGGATGTACTGGGTCGCGAGCTCATACCGGTGGCCGTTCATATCGCGCTCGGGGATGACGGCGACCGGGTCGGCGAAGACGCGCGTCGATCGAAGCAGGATCTGGATAATAGCCTGCCGGAGCTGCGTATGATACCCCGGGGGCTCCTCCTCCCAAGTCCGGTACGCGTCGAGGAACGCCCCCATCGCATGATACGTATCCCACACGGTCGTGAGTGGAAACTGCCGGAGCATGCCGATGCAGGCGGCGGCTTCCCGGCATTCCAACGGCCGTCCCCAATCGGCCTCAGGATCATCCTGCCTAGGCGGCAGAGGGATGAACTCGATATGAAGGCACAGCTCGTGCATCGGATCGTCGGGGTCGGACTCCTGGGCATGGATCACATCGGGACCGGTGACGTAAAACTGACCTTCGAGCAGCTCATACGTCTGGCCGCCCATCGTAACGTTCCCTTTGCCCTTGGCGATAAAATGAAACTCGAATTCCGAATGTTTATGGGACGGGATGACGTGGCCCGGAGAAAAAGCCGCCAAGTGGCAGCGAAGAACGCGAACGCCGTAATCGCCCCAGCGGAAGCGGATGTCCAGCCGATCGAGCGCGTACGGATTCGTCAGCATGCGAGCGAACGGAAACGGTTGGGAAGCGGACTTTCCCGGCTTGCCGTACTTGCCGTGCTTACCCGGCTTGCCAGGCTTACCCGACTTTTCCGAGCTGCCCGCTATCCCAACTTCTCTCGACTTTTCGGCTCTTCCAGCCCCGCCCGAGCTTCGTGCACCTCCGGCAATTCCAGCCAGGCGCTCGACCCGCAGCTCATCGCTGCCCGTCCGCTCTCTCTCCGCAGCCACCGTTCATCCCTCCTGATGCCTAGACTTCCCCACCAAATGAAGCAACGCTCTGCTGATCACTCCGGGTATTATGCGGGGCCCCATGATCGGCAATCTTCTATACTCAAGTCCGCCAGCGGGTTAAGCCAGTTCGTTCAGCTTCACCGGACGGCCTTCCGCAACCGAGCGGTTCGCGGCTTCCATCAAGCGGGTCAGCTCGACCGCCATATTCACGTTATCCGTCGCTTCCGTCCCATCGGTCACGTGACCGACCCATTGATCGAACGCCATCGGCAATTGTTCCGGAATGTCCACCGTGAACCAGCCATCACCGCTCTTAGAGCTTCGCACTTGAAGCGTAGCGTCCGGGAAGCCGTATAGCAAGCTGCCCTCCGTGCCGTGAATCTCGATCGAGAATGGCGAATGCGGGTTCACGAAGCCGGCTTCGACGATCCCGATCGCGCCCTCCGGATATTGCAGGACCGCTACCGCATTGTCCTCCACTTCACGGCCAGTCACGTAGCCATAAGTGGCGTGCACCGCATCGGGAGCGCCGAGGAAGCGGCGTACCAAGTACATCGGATGGCAGCCGAGGTCGATCAGCGCGCCGCCGCGGCATTGCTCCAGCGAGAAGAAATGAGCCGGCAGCCAATTGGCGACCGCGCCGCCATGCGACAACCGCGCGCGAACTAGCGTCAGCCGGCCCAGTAAGTTTTGCTCCAGCACGCTCTGGATCGCTTGCGTATAGCCATGGTACAGCCGTGGCAGCGAAACGGCCAGCTTCACCCCTGCCTCGCGTACGGCGTCCAGAATGTCGCGAACCTCGGCGAACGTAGCGGCCACTACTTTTTCCGTGAAAATATGTTTGCCGGCATTCGCCGCCTTCAGCATCACTTCACGATGCCGGTTCGTAGGCGCGTCCACCACTACGGCGTCGATGCCGGCGTTCGCCAACATATCATCCAGCGATTCATAGTAGGGAACTCCGTACTGCTCGGCCTTCTTCCGGCCGCGCTCCGGATCCTCGTCCCAAATCGCGGCGAGCTCGGTCGCCGGATTGGCGATCACTTGGCGCGTATAATCGTCTGCATGCACATGCCAATAGCTAATCTTTCCCACTCGAATCATTCGGTTCACCCTTTACTTTAAATATACGACACATTGCGAACATAACACAGACTCAACAGTTGCTATAATGAAAATTGGTGCCAAAATAACTATAGTTTTGCGACATGCATCATTATACCACAATCACCGCCCAGACGGCGATTTGAGTGATGCGGCTCTTTCCGCACCTATGCTATGATAGCGGAAGTAGATTAAGAGTTTCCGAAGGAGGGGAGCCCGCTGCCGTTCCACTTTCAATCAAACCGCTATCCGGAACTGCCGGGGTGTTATCTCATGCTGGATGAGCACGGCGACGTTCTGTATGTAGGCAAAGCGATTAACCTGCGGGCGCGGCTCGCCTCCTACTTCCGACCTCACCCGGACCGCTCGAAGACCGCCCGTCTTGTGAAGTACATACACGACATCGACCTCATGATCGTCACGAACGAGAACGAGAGCTTGACGCTAGAGCGCGAGCTCATCAAGCATTACCGGCCCGCCTACAACCGTGCGATGCGGCGCGGCCCTTCCGTACTGCCCTATATCGCCGTCACCCGTGATGCGGTGCCCCGTCTCGTCGCCGCCGATCACGCCCGGTTCGAAGCCGCGGCAGGACAAGCCCAAACGGCTGCCGCCGGCAGGAGCGAGACGCTGATTGGCCCATTCCCTAACATCCCATACCGCAATATCGTGCTGGAGCATGTCATCGCCGCCTACAAGCTGCCGACCTGCGCTCCGCTCGAAGACCGGCTCTGCCTGCGCTACTACCACGGCTGGTGCTCCGGCCTGTGCGAGCAGCGGGTCACGGCGGACGAGCATGCGCTCGCGCTCGAAGCGGCGAAGGCGCTCCTCGCCGACCGAGACGCCCTCCTCGCGCACATGCGCGAGCAGATGACCGCCTACGCCGAGGAGCTTCGCTTCGAACAGGCGCTGGCGGTCAAGAAACAGATCGAGGCGCTCGTCCGCATGAACGAGCGCCAAGCGGTGAACCGGCCGAACGGCAAGCGCGAGGCGCTCGCCTGGTTCGGCCGCACAGGCGTCCTCCTCGCACAGCTGGAGGACGGCACGCTGCGGCAGCGGTTCGCCGTGGCGCCGCTGCAGGAGGGCGCCGGCCGCGACGAAGCCGCGGCCGCACTGCTCGCTCGGCTGTGGGCGGAATGGCGCCCGGCCGAGATCATCACGAACGCCGCGAGTGCCCTTCCGCTCGCGGCGGAGCAAGTGTCCCGGCAGCACAAAGCGCTCCGGCTCTGGGAGCCGAAGCGTGGTCGAAAGCGGGACTTGCTGAACATTGCCCGGCTGAACCTCGAGTACCGGGAAAGCCTTACTCCTTGATCGCGCCGAGCACAATGCCTTTAATGAAAAATTTCTGCAGGAACGGATAGACGAGCAGAATCGGAAGCGCCCCGATGAAAATTTGCGCCGCCTTCACCGTCCGCTGCGAGATGTTCTCGAGATCCTCTTTATTCACGTTCATTTTGTCGAAGTCCTGCTGAACGATGATCGTCTGCAGGAAAGTGGCGAGCGGGTAATGCTGGAATTTCGTCATATAGATCAAGCCGTCGAACCAGGCGTTCCAGTGGCTGACCATCGTGAACAGCGACAAGGTCGCTAGCGCCGGCAGCGAGATGGGCAGATAGACATAGAACAGCGTGCGGAAATGCCCCGCTCCGTCGATCAGGCACGCCTCCTCCAGTTCTTTCGGCACCGTTCGGAAGAAGTTCAGCAGCAGGATCATATTCCAGACGGAGACGGCCCCCGGCAGGATAAGCGCCCATAGCGAGTTAATGAGCCCCAGCTTCATGATCAGCAAGTAGTTGGCGATCATGCCCCCATTGAACAGCATCGTAAACACGAAATACCATTTGTATATCCCGCCCGGCCGGAAATGCAGCTCACTCTTGGACAAAGGATACGCAGCCAAAGTCACGACCGTCATTCCCACTGCGGTGCCTAGCACGGTCCGCTTCACTGCAATCCACAAGGAATCGAGGAAGAATGGGTTCGCGATGGACTTCCCGTACGCCTGCCATGTGAAATCGATCGGCCACATGCCGACCAGATTCGCGCTGGCGGCCGCTTTGCCGCTCAGGGAGACGGCCAGAATATGGACGAGCGGCGCGATGCAGACTAGGGCCAGCACGGCCAACATCGCGTGATTGATCAGGGAAAAGACGCGGTATGCGGCGGATTTATGGTACATGCTCCCTCCTCCTAGCTCAGAAGATGCGGTAGTTGGCGTGACGGTAAGCCAATCGGTAGGCGAGCACGATTAGGCTGAAGCCGATGACGGATTTGAACAGGCTGACGACGGTGGCAAAGCTCATCTTGCCGTTGATGATCCCCATTCGGTACACGAATGTATCGATGATGTCGCCCTTGCTGTACACGAGCGGGTTGTACAGATTGAAGATTTGGTCGAAGCCCGCGTTCAAAATGTTTCCGAGCGAGAGCGTCCCGACGACGATCGTAATGGGCAAGAGCGCAGGAATCGTCACATGGAGCGTCTGCTGCCAGCGGCTCGCCCCGTCCACCTCGGCCGCTTCGTAGAGCGACGGATTAATCCCGGCCAAAGCGGCGAGGAAGACGATTGTGGAGAAGCCGAATTCCTTCCAAATGTCGCTTGTAATGACCGTGACCAGGAACCAATTCTCGTCGCCCAGGAAGAAGACCGGGTGTACGCCCAGCGCCTGAAGCGCCCGGTTCACGAGTCCTCCCTGCGGAGACAGCATGTCGAGCAGAATGCCTCCCAAGACGACCCAGGACAGGAAATGGGGCAAATAGACGAGCGTCTGCACGAACCGCTTGAACAAGGAGCTGCGGATTTCGTTCAGCAGCAGGGCGAAGAAGAACGGAACCGCCAAGTGGAACACGATCTTAAAGGAAGATATGATGAGAGTGTTCAGAATGACCCGCTTGGAATCCGGATAGACGAACAGAAACCGGAAATGCTCCAGCCCGACCCAAGGCGATTTGGTGAACCCCAAATACGGCTTGAAGTCTTGAAACGCAATGATTAAGCCGGCCATCGGCACGTAATGGAAAATAAACGTCAGGACGACTGCAGGCAACAGCATCAGATGCAGCGGCCAGCTTCTCGCCCACTTGTGGGTTCGGCGCTTCACTAAGGAAGGTTCGGTTAGTTTCGTCTGAAGGTGCATGCGCTCACTCCTCGACAGCCTAGCGGGAGACGGACCGGTCCCTTTCCCGCCGGTTCCATCCCCGCTGCAGCCGCCGCTTATTTTTTCAACGCTTTATACCACTGGTTGACTTCCTCGGTAATTTTATCTCCGCCCGAAGATTTCCATTGCTGGACATACGTGTCGAACGCATCGAGCGGCAGCTTGTCGAGCACGATCTTGTTGTACGTCTCCAGCTCCATCTGCGAGAGGAGATCCCACTTGGACTCCATCGTCTTCGTCGGCGCCCCGGTGAATGCCTGATCGTAGATGTAGCCTTTATCCTTGCTCTCCTTCACGATGACGGTTGCGTCCATTTCTTCCTTCGTCCGCGTCTCCTTGGTCGTACGCTCGAACGGCGTGCTCGGCTCTTCGCCCTTTGACAGCTTAATGAGCGCGTTCGTCATCAGATCGGGGATGCGCGCACCGGTGTAAGTGATTGTGTACGGCCAGACGTTCGTCCCGCCCTGCGCCGTGCCGTTCGATCTCGGCTTGCCGTCGAAGACGTCCCAATCATAGCCCTTGGCCAGCCCGAACTCGTACTCGCTGCCCGTCTTCGGATTTGCATAGTTATCGAAGAAATAGTTGTAGTAGAGCAGGATCGACTCCGGATGCTTATTCGCTTTGTTGATCAGCATGACGCCGTTGTCGATTTTCTGGACACCGCGAATGCCGATTTTGCCGTCAGGCCCTTTGGGGAACTGGTAAGCCTTGAACCGGGCATCCTTCACGTTCTTGTAGATGTCGCGAAGCGGATAGTCCGGATAGTAATGCGGGCCTATGACGATGCCTGCCTTGCCCGCGATGAATACTTCAGCCGCCTTCGTCTCGTCCATTGTGCCGGCCTCGTTCGAGATATACCCTTTCGCCATCCAGTCCTTCAGCTTCGCGAGCCCTTGCTTGGCGCCCGGATGGATGGAGCCGTACTCCAGGGAGCCGCTCGCGTTTTTGTTCCACTGGCCGATGATCGAGCCGTACCAGCCGAAGGCGAACGCCGCGGAGTTGAAGTTCTGCTTCAGGCCGAGCGTAAGCGGGATCGTATCGTCCTTCCCGTTGCCGTCCGGATCTTTGGTCTTGAACACTTGCATAATGTTTTCCAAATCCTCGATCGACTTCGGCGCCTGCAGGTTAAACTTCTCCATCCAGTCCTGGCGAATCCACATCACGTTCTCGGTATTCAGGGAGTAATCGAAGATCGGCAGTCCGTATTTCTTTCCATCCCTCATGTATGGATACCAGACGGCCGGATCGGCGTTCACCGCATCCTTGTACACTTTGGTCGCGTATTTGTCGAACAGCTCGTCGACCGGGATGAATTTGCCCGTATCGATCAATTGGTTGGCCACGGCCGTATCCCGGAGGATGACGACGTCCGGCAATTCCTCGTTCGCGGATAGAGACAGCCTCAGCTTGTTCGAGAACGCATTGTTCGTATTCGGCGTCGTCCAGGCGAATTTGATGTCGATCCCGAGCTTCTCCTTGATCATGCGCGTATGCACGTTGTTCTCGATCGTCTCGCCGTCCTTGAACTTCCAGCAGCTGCACACTTCTTTAATGGTAGTCAGCGTGATGGGCGGGTCGTATTTCCCTTTCTGGAACACCTCCGCCATGCTGTCGGTCGTTCCCGGCTGGGCCGAGCCGGACGGCGACGGAGCCGGTTCCTCCGAGCTGCACGCGGCTGCCGTGATCGCCAGCATCGAGGCCATCAGTACGGTAAGCGGTTTCGAAATCTTTTTGGTCATAGCTGTCCCCTCCCCTTAACGGGTTTGAATTGGTTCCTCTTGCTTGATTCGCACCTACTATACCCCACCTGCAATCCCGGATATATAGCAACCTGTTGGCCGCATATCACTTTGTTGGCGGATTCGCGTCCCGGTACTCCTGAGGCGTCAGGCCGAATGTTTTCTTGAACACCTTGATGAAATAGGCGGCATTCGGATAGCCTACTTGTTCCCCGATCCGGTAAATTTTCTCCTCGCTCCCGCTCAGCAAGTGGGCGGCCTTCTCCATCCGGTACCGGTATAGAAAAGCGCTCAGCATCTCTCCCGTCTCAGCCTTATACAGCTTCGAGAGGTGGGTCGGGTGCAAGTAGACGTGGTCGGCCATCGCCTGCAGCGACAAATCCTCCGCCACATGCGCCTCGATGAACCGCTGCAGCTTCTGCACGATGCCAGACCTCGTGTGCAGCCGCTCCTCCTCGATGTCGGCCCGCATCGCCGCGACCGCCGTCTCGGTCCACTGCCGGAGCTCGCGAATCGAGCGGTAGACGGTGCCGTCCGCCAGCTTGTCGTAGTCGCGGCTCACCCATTCGGAGAGACGCTGCCCGTTCTTATGGGCCAACGCCAGCAGCGCACCGACAATTTCGTGCCCGGCCTCCAGCACATGCTCCTGCGAGTTCGCGAACGACTCCTCGAGCTCCCGGAACACTTCGTTCAATTTGTCCGTAAGCTCCGTCCACCGGCCGGCTTCCAACAAATGCACGACACGGGGCGGCTCGTACAAGCGCATGAGACGCTTCACCTCCGGGGCCGCTGTCTCGCCCGCCACCCCCATAAAAGCTTCCTGCTCGCTTCCGACCTGCTGGCGGAATGTGTTCAGGACCGCTTGATAGTGGCTCGCCAGTCCGTAAGGGAATACGCTCCAGCCGGACATCAGCACGGAGATTGTACTCCTCAGCGAGTAGCCGACATTCCGCTGCAGCCGAATGGCGCACTGCTCAAGCAGCAGCTTCGCCGTGCCAGGCTGCCCCTGTGTTGCTTCCGCCGCCGCGGGGGTTGCCACGAACACGAGGTAGCCGTACTTGTCCCGGCAGCACCAGAGCGAGAAGTGACGGGCGAAGATCTCATCCGCGAGATTGAAGATCGAATAATCGTAGAGGCTTCGGTCGTTCACGCCCACCTCGGCGAGCCTCCCCTCCATCCGCACCATCATCAGGCAATAGGGAGATCCTCGGTCGATCCTCAATCCATACCAGTCCCTCTTCTTCTCCCATTCCGAGGGCGACATGGCGCCTCCCGTCAAAAGTCCTTCCAGCAAATGGCCCTTGAGCAAGGGCAAATGCTCCCGAAGCGCCGTCACCGCCCTTTCGGTCGAGGCAATTTGCTCCCACTCCTCCTTCCATTGGTTCACCGCACGCCTCACCGCGTCGATCACCACTTCATCCCGAGCCGGCTTCAGCAAATAATCGGTCGCCTGCTGAGCGAGCGCCTGTTGGGCGTATTCGAACTCCGCATACCCGGAGAGGATGATGCATTTCGTCCCGCTCCACGTTTGCCGAATGCGCTCTATCAGCTGAATACCCGACATCTCCGGCATGAGCACATCGGTCAGCACGATCTCGATCGGGTACTGCTCCAGCAGGCGAAGCGCTTCTACCCCGTTCTGCGCCTTGTACACAAGCTCGATGCCGACCGTCTCCCAAGGGATCGTCTCCGATAACCCTTCCAGCCAATGCACTTCATCGTCAACCAATAGCAGGTTCATATCGCCTCTCCCTCCTTATGAAGATGAACCTTCCCAAACTGAAGCAATGTGCGCAGTCCCCCGAGCGGCGACGGTTCAAAATATAAACCCGCCCCTTCCCCGAAAAAGTAAGCGAGCCGGCGGTGCACATTCCACATGCCGCACCCTACCTCCTCGTCCAGCGCTTCCCGGACTTTGCGCTCCAGTTGCCTCCGCCCCGCTTCGTCCAGCCCCGGCCCGTCATCCTCCACCGTAATGATCGCGTTCATCCCTTCCTGCTTCCCGGCAATCCGGATCATCCCGGAGCCGATCTTCTTCTGAATCCCGTGGACGATGGAGTTCTCGACGATGGGCTGCAGGAGCAGCAGCGGGACCCGCATGTCCAGCATGTCGTCCGGTATCTCGATCTCATAGCGGATGCGGTTCATGCGCAAATTTTGGATTTCCAGGTAGTGGGTCACCATTTTCAACTCCTCCCGGAGCGTCGCCTCCTTCTTTTCCAGACGGGTCGTATAGCGGTAGTAGTCCGACAAGTTGTAGGCCATCGCCAGCACGGCGTCTTCGTTGCGCAGCTTCGTCATATTCGCGATAAAGCCGAGGCAGTTGTACAGAAAATGCGGGTCGATCTGCGATTGCAGCTGCTTCATCACCGCCTCGCGGGTGTGCAGCTTCTCGACCACTACTTTCTCCATCAGCTCCTGGATCGTGGCCGTCATCTCGTTGAACTGCATGAAGAGGAAGGCGAATTCGTTTTGCGGCAGCGCTTTCAAGCGAAAAGAGTAATCCCCGCTCTTCAGCCGCTTCACCGCCATAATCAGAGTTCGGATCGGCCTCTGCACTTGCCGGTACAAGCCGTAGGACGTCAGGAACGCCATCGCGCATAGAACAGCGAGCCCGATCCGGAACAACGTCCGGCTGTGGTTGATCGGAGCCAGCACGTCTTCCAGGGAAACGTAATCGACTAAGGACCAGCCGGTTGTTTTGGACTGGATCGTGTTGACCAGGTACCCCTTCCCGTTCAATTGCAATGTGAACGTAGGCGGGTCTTCCGCTGATCGGTTAAGGAGGCGGCCGATCACCTCCCGGATGAGCGTCTCGTCCTTTGATCGGTTCCCGATGTACGAATAGCTGCCGGAATACAGGAATGGGTCTCCCCGGCCGCTCGCCTTGAATTCGTCCAGCATCGTCTGGATTTTGTCTTCGGACAAGCTGACCTCCACGATGAGATTGGCCCGGTCCAACTCGGCCTGCGATGTGAACGGCCCCGTGACATAGGAGTAAAATCCGGGCTTGAACGGAGGGCCTCCTTTGTACACCCAGCCCGCGGACACGTTGTTTCGCAAGTAGGCTTCGTCATATTTCGTCTGCGGATCGGTCGAGATCACCTCCTGTGTCGTGACGGAATAGATGGAGATCCGGTCGGTCCAATCGTAGGACAGCGCTTGCAGGTTAATTTTGTCCTGCAGCAGTGAGCGGATTTTTTGGTTCTCCAGCGGCTCCCGGAGGAACGGAATGGCTGCGAATTCCTTCACGCTCGGATCGTTGCTCAGCACGATGGCATTCAGCTTCAACCGGTTGATCGAGGCGTCGATCAGGCTCAGGAAGTAGGACAGCTGATTGTAGTTGGACGATTGGATTTGCTGATCCAGGACGTCCTCGCTGACTTGATTCGAATAACCGTTCATGAGCAGCACCGGACTGAGCAGTGCCACGAGCAGAAGCAGAATGCGATTATAGATGCTCATTGCCTGCACCTCCTTCCTTCCATTTGTTTCTCTTTATTATTGCGAGTCCGAACGGGATGGAACATGTCCAGAACGGGCGTAATATGGCTATTTTGGACCCCAAACACAAATAGACCGTCCGGTCCCGGACGGTACTTCGTAGTAAGCTTTCCGTTCAAGTCTCTGACTTAAAGGTTTTGCCCAATTCCTGATCGAGGCCAAAGTAGTGGCGAAAGCTGTAAATCAACGGGTTCCACGCGGAAGGGTTGACATGCCGCTCACTCCACACAATCGCTTCGTGGGCATGAACTTTTTTCGCCTCTACCTCAACGATGGCAAACCCCTCCGACTCCTGGAGATGTACGACTTTTGCCTCGATTTGCAAAGGGCACTCTTCCACTCGCTGCGGTTGCACGACATCTGAATCGAGCGGTGTGAACCCGGCAGCGGAAAATTTGTCGCGCTCAAATCGATACAGCTCTTGTTTGTAGCTTGGCACCGGATTCGCACCCGTCAACCTCGCCAACTTTTCTACATGCCTCCATTGCGATGCATCCGGCAGATTGACGACGCATTCCCCGCAGCGGCGCAGGTTGGCTAACCCTTTCCCGCCTTCGCCAAGCCCGAGAACGATGCGATTCCCCAGCGCCCAGGCAGATGACATCGGGGTGAGGTTTGTCGTTCCATCCTCATTCCATGTTGAGAGCAAGACGACCGGGGTGCCAAAGTACAGGATTTTGGGCTGGATGACTTGAATGACTGGTTTCGTTTGCTTCTTGATAGTAATCACCTCAACGAGCATTATAGCGGGAAAACCCTTCGCTCTTCATCGAATGATGCATGCAATGCGTTGCTCGTTGCTGAGAGGACACCTTTATCATAATCTCAGGCCGAACTCGTCAGCCAACCCCTTCAGACCCGCCTCCGTCACCCGTACGGCACGACCGCCAGGAATACGTGTAATCCATCCGAGTTCAAACAATCGATTGGTAATCGCGGCGCCGAGACCACCGGCGATGTGGTGCCGCCTCTCGCTCCAATCCAGACATTGCCTGGCAAAATGGCGCCGCCCTTTTTGCACCTGATCTACATCTATACCGAAGCGCTTAAAGCGCTCATAACCCTCCTGGCTAACGACAAAGTCTCGACCGGATCGTTCGATCATACGGAGCGCTAGCAGGCGATCCGTCAGCCCCACGCCGACTTCGCCCGCGATGTGGTCGTAGCAAGTGCGGGCATAGCGCAGCACCTTGGATTGGTCGTACTCCTTGAGTGACCGAACCGGCTTTTGTTTGGCGATGGCATTGAGAGCTTCAAGCGCGTATGCGACTTCAGGTCCGGCCAGCCTGTAATAGCGGTGTCGGCCGCTCATCTCCATGACGAGCAGGCCTCCCTCGACCAATTTGGCCAGATGCGAGCTTGCCGTTTGTGGCGTTATACCCGCGGCACGCGCCAGAACGCTTGCCGGAAGAGCTTTGCCTCCTAACAATTCGAGCAGCATCGTGACGCGGGAAGGATCGCCGACGAGCGCTGCCACTTCCACGAGATTCGGTTTTGCCTCCATCTTGTCCCCCTCCTGTGCGTTTGGATGTGTATCGCCTGTTGAAAATCATAACACAATTATGATTCGATGGCGGACGAAGTATCATGTACGGCTTCATAAAAACAAAAAGCCGCGATTTATACGCGGACTTTAATGTAAACACTGCTGTTAAACTTTCTAATGTACTCAAAATTTCACCAGCATCGCCGTGGCGTACATGCAGAGAATCCCGATCGCGACTCCGCTGAAATTCAGCCAGGAGACCGCCCCCCGCCCTTCTTCCGCCGAGTCCTTGAGAATCATCCGGGTGATGACGACAATGACCTGTAGAATGGCACCCGCACCGACCCCGAAGAACAAAGCGGCGAACGCCGGGTTGAACAGGAAGCCGCCGGTCCACGTGCCGAGAATCGCCGGCGCTCCCGCCACAACCGCGAGCAGCGCGAACGTCCTCCAACCCGGACGGTCCTTCACCAGCGGAGCGGCGATACCGACGCCTTCCGTGATGTTGTGCAGCGTGAAGCCGATGACGAGGAACGTGCCCAATGCGGCTTCCCCCACCGCGAAGGCGGCACCGATCGCCAGCCCTTCTCCGAAATTGTGAAGACCGATCCCGGTCGCCAGCTTGAGCGATACTTGTCGGCCGTCCGCTCCGTGCCGCAGCCTCCGTTCATTCATCTGGTCCACCGCGATCAGGAACAGGAAGCTAAGCAGCGCCCCGAACCAGACCAACCCTGTGCCCTGGAATACTCCAGGCGCCTCGCCCGCCATCTCAAACCCTTCCTCGAACGTATCCACGAACAGGAAGAACAGCAGCCCGACCGTAAACGCCAGCAGGGCGTGCATGCCCCGCGCCGAGAAGCGCCGGATGAACGGATACCACATAAGCCCTAATCCGACCGGGATGACACCTACATAGAAGCCGATGAGCGCATATTGGAGGAATCGGCCGGTTTCCGCTTCCGGCGTTTTGGCGGCTGCCGCGACGTCACCCGTGAAGATGAGCCCGTTGCTCGTAATCAGCTTGATCTCATGCGGATCGCCCGCCACCCAAGGATATGGAATATGGATCGTAGCCGATCCGAACCGCTGCAGCGTATCGCCAGGCTGGAACGAGGCGTTCCAGAATGAATCGTCCACCACGACTTGCGCGATCGTCACATCGTGGGGACCCGAATTCATCACCTTTACCTCGAACCCGTCATCGGTCAATTTGATCCGCTCTACATTCAACATCTCGATAGGCGCGGCCGGCTCATCCCGGATCCCCGTGCCCAGCAGGCCGATCGCAGTCAGCAGGGCAATCAGCAGGATGGCGGGCAGCAATGCCCAGACGAGCAGCTTCCTTCTCGGCGCGTTCCCGGCGTTACGCGGGATTTGGGTTTGCAAATCGCTCATTGTTTCATAGCCTCCCTTCTCAGATCCTTATTCCGCTTGGAAAAACCCCATCCAGCCTAACTCCGCGAACTCGCTCTGGTGCGCATGGAACATATACCGTCCCGGCGTCGGGAAGACGATCTCCAGAATGCCGCGCTCGCCTTGGCACTGCATGATCGTATCCGTGAAATAAGGCCGGGCCTCCGGGTCCGCTCCCGTCGCGTAATAGTTGAAGTAGTTGGCGTGCAGGTGGAACGAATTGATCGGGTCGAATTCCGTCAAATTGCTCAAATAAATCCGAACCAGCTCCCCCGCTTTAACCTTGATCGGTTCTTGCTGATAAGCGAACGCATAGCCGTTGACGGTGTACACTTCATTCTCCCCGTCCAAATCGAGATCGTAGCCGTTCATCACCATATTGAATTCTTTGGCCGCGGCTCGAGGCTTCTTGGGATCGATGATGAAGTTGCCGTACAGCCCTTTATGAATATGTCTGGCTAGCGGTGCCACATGGCAATGGTACACTTGCATGCCGGCCGGCTTCGCTTCGAACTCGTACGTGAACGATTTGCTGGGCATCACGGCCTCGAGCCCATCCATATCGGTCGGGTGAATGCCGTGGAAATGGATCGAATGAGGATGGCTGGAAGCATTGTGGAAGCGAATCCGCAGCAGATCGCCTTCCGTACAGCGAAGCGTCGGGCCGGGGATCGTCCCGTTGTACAACCACCCTGGGAAGGAAATGCCCTTGGCAATCTCCACACTCCCTTCGAAGGCCGTGATATCGTACTCCCGGAGCGTCCTCCCGTCGGCTGTCCGGCTCACCTTGCCGTAATCGAATTGGGTCAGCGCCTCTCTCGCGCGCTTCAGTCCTTCCGTCACCACCGTGCCGGGATCGTACCCGTGCTTCATGCCTTCGTGCAATTGATGACCCAACGCTTGGTGTACATCCTGCTTCGTCAAAGCCAGAGCGGGACGCTGGAACCAGGAGCCCGGATTCAGAAGGGTGCTGCCCAGGAAAGCGGCGGCGCCCGCCGCTCCAAGTTTCAGCACGTTCCGGCGCGATACTTTGTTCTCGCTCATTTGCGACATTTTCCATCCTCCTCGTAACAAAAATTGGCTCACGGTTTGATCATACGCAATAAATTTGGTTAAGGTAAAAATATTGTCCGAAAAAAAGTATATTAGCCAAAGGACAAAATGTTTCCTAAGGGAAACATTTGATTATTCTTAATATACGACGGACTCCTCGTTTTGTAAATACAAAAAAGAAGCGCCTCGTCTCAGGGGGCGCCCCAGAATGTTGCTTAACCGAAATCCAACACATTGCGGACTGAATCCGCTCCTCCATAAACTTTGTTGGGGCTACGGTGAGGATACATCGAAATAGCTGCAAATTTTTCCTCTGATTGAAAATCAAAGCCCTTCAAAAGGGCAATAGATGAAAATTTTCCTCTATCGATACCAGAGCACCGAATTTCTGCCCGGTTTTATCGATTAGCTGCAAATTTTGCTTCTATTCACAGGAAAATCTGAAGATTCCTGGAATAGCGGAAATAATTTCATCTATTGGCCGGCTCGACGTTTATGCAAGGCATTCCTCCCGAGACTTGCGCGAGGCTTTCTCAGGGGGTCGCCCTTGGATTCACGCGTGCTTCATATGTTGAAGCGTCAGCTTGAAGATCTGCTCGATATGATCGTCGTCCAAGGAATAATACACCGTCTTCCCCGACTTGCGCCGCTTCACAATCCGCATATTCCGGAGGTACCGCAGCTGATGGGATACCGCCGATTGGCCCATTTCCAGCAGCTCCGCCAAATCGTGCACACATAACTCGCGGTCGAGCAAAGCATAGATGAGCTTCAGCCTGGTCGGATCTCCCAGCGCTTTGAAGACGTCGGCCATCTCGCTCGCGGCCCCGTTCGGCATCATGTTCATTTTCAGCTGCTCGAGGTTCGCGTCGGTTCCGACGCACGTATCGTCACACGTCTCTTGCCGGATCAGGTCCATCCTGGCACCGCCTTCATTTAATCGTAATTGTTTCTATTATATCAGATGCGGGGTGCCAAGTGGAAACGGGGTTGGACCATCCATGCCGGCCGGTTACCTTGTAACTCTTTGCGAACCCTGAGATCGTTGCTCAGTAACATGAAGGATCACCACCGTGGTCTAGAGAATAAGTAGGAAACCGGATCGAGGTGTGCAAAAATGGATCGTATTCGTTACCCGTTGGGGCTATTCGAGCCTATTCAGAATCCTACCCCGGTGCAGCGCGCTCGATGGGTGGAGGACATGCTGATGCTCCCAGCCGACCTGCGTTCAATGGTAGAGCCGTTATCTCGAGACCAGCTGTTTACGCCCTATCGGCCTGGAGGGTGGACCGTTCAGCAAGTCATTCATCACATGGCCGATAATGATATGAACGCCTATATTCGTTTCAGGCGTGCGCTCACAGAGGATGCGCCATTAGCAGGCACTTATCGGGAGGATCTGTGGGCGGAACAGATCGATTATGAAGCCCCGATCGAGCTGTCGCTTGTGCTCTTGGATGCTTTGCACCGTCGATTCGCCGCCCTGCTTCGCTCCCTGTCCACAAGCGAATTTCAAAAAACGTTCACGAGTCCCACACACGGCCCCATGAGTCTGGATGTCGCCACCCAGCGATTCGCCTGGCACGGACGCCATCACTTGGCCCAAATCACGGCATTAATCGAACGCTCGGGCTGGTAGACCGTCCCACATTGTGGGTCCATTAAGACCTCACGCGGAGTCATGGTATCGTTGTGCGGCTTGCAGATCATCTGTCCAACGTACCGCGCACCGAATATAATCTAATTATACATGCTCTGCATAAGGAGTTCATACATTGCTTCAATCCGATTCTGAATTAATAGCCGCCATACGAGCGGGCGATTCACACGCCCTTCACGAACTGCTGCTCCGGTACCGCCCGCTCGCCGTACGATGGGCTTCAACGATTGCTCGCGATTCCTACCTTGCGGAGGACATCGCCCAAGAGGCGCTGATGCAAGTCGCAGCCAAGCTCGACCAGTTGGAGGATCCCGCCAAGTTCTCCGCATGGCTGAGAATGACCGTTCGGAGACAAGCGCTCAATCACGTGAAGCGGCAGCGCCGAGAAATAACGTCGGCGGATGCGGAATGGAATGAGTCCGCCCAACACGCATCCGGACGGACGACTTCAACCGATCCGCAGGACATCGTAGAGCACCAAATTACGGTCGAGCAACTTTTATCCGGAACTACGCAGGCATTATCTGCCAGAGACGGAGCGATCCTGTTAGCGGTCGCAGGGGACGCCAGAACCGAGGAGCTGGTGGAACGTTTCGCGGTGAGCAGGGCCAACCTGTACAATATCATATCGCGATCCCGTACGCGGGCGGGCGAGGAGCAATTCCGGGCAGCACTGGAGGGTTATCTGAAAGATCGGCGGAGGCACAAACTTCCCCGCATAAGCCGACTTTCGATCCCCGCTTGGTCCCGTCCGTACTCCATGTTCGGCATCGCGGTTCATGCAGCTTTACAATATGCATCTGATTACCAAGCATCGCTGACGGAGACGCTCGGCTTGCTGGGGGACCCATTCCGGCTTAGTGTGACGACCGGCTGTCATTGGCGCGGAATCTCCACATTCGATTGGACGTTTACCGCCCAGAGAGGGATGGAGCGATTAGGTCGCGAGCCGCGAATCTGCAGTACACGCAGAATGTCAGCTTCGCATGATCCCGAGAGAAGCCTCCGCCTGCTCCGACTCGTTCATCAATCCATCGACGAGGGGATGCCGGTCGTCGTATGGAATCTCGTCATTAATGAGTTCGGTCTGCTCTACGGGTATGACGATGCGGAACGGCAATTGTTGTATCGCGGCTTTCGCGAACAATCGGTCGTCTTCGACTACCGGGACCTAAGCCGGAATCACGAGCAACCGGAGCTGTTCGCCCTCGCAATCGGCTGGCGTACGTCGCCTCCCGCGACGGATGGAGCGATCATGGAGGCGATTCGCCACTACGCCCGAGGGGACGAGCCCCCCATGGCGATGTTCGAGTTCGGGCTGAAAGGGTATGCCCTATGGCGGACCGCCGCCGAGTCGGGCACCCTCGATCCGCTGGGCCATGCGTATCAGGTGGCGATCGTGTGCGAGGCGCGAGAGCAAGCGGTCGGGTACTTACGGCTCTTGTCCGAGCGGGCCAGAACTTCCCTGCGACGCGAAGGATTGCTGGAAGCTTCCCTCTGTTACGAAAAGGCGCTTCGGTCGCTGTACCGGCTCTATCCTTCATTCCCGTTCGGCTATGGAGTCGATGACGCTCATCCCGGGAGTCCGGATACGAACGTTGCAGCCGCCCTAACCGAGGCACTTCAGGCCGAACAGGAGGCAATCCGGTTACTCAGTCATTTGTAGCAGAGGACAGGCACACAAAAAATTTTCATACGTTGATAGATTCAGCACACTTCGGTTGTCTACTACGTGAACCTACTTGAAGGAGGTATGCGCCATGACGCATCCGATTCGCCCTTTTATCCCCACCGTATTTTTGCCCGTCAGCAACCTGAAACGCTCCATCGAATGGTATTGCAGCTTGCTGAACATGCCTTTGCAGCCCAAGCATGATGGCGGAGGCATTTACTATTTCGGCATGCAAGGCACGGATCTGATCCTGGACAGCAACATGTGGGGGTTCCCGCCGATGACGATGTTCGACTCGACGGATATTGACGCCGCCTATGCCTTTTGCCGGGAGCAGCAGTATCCTTTCGTGACCGAGCTGTTCCGGTACCCAAACGTCGCCCACTTCAGCGTGGCCTCCAATATGGTATGCCAAGCCGAGCGCAGCTACGTCCCCGATAGGCCCCACCCGCTGCTGCCGCGCATCGCCCGAGTGCTTGTCCATACGGGCCAGGCCGGCATCTCGGTCGACTGGTTCGAAACGTTCCTGGACGCGACAGCCGAACCTGATCCCGGAACGGAAGGGCTTCGCCGCATTCGGATGGAGCGCGGAGCGGACCTGTTGTTCGATCCCGGTACGCTGAGCCGGACCGAGCCCGTGCGTTTCGAACGGCTGCAGCTCGACCTCCGGGTGAGCCCGGCCTTCCTCATCGAATCTCCTGATGTTGAGGCTGCGATGGCCTACGTTCGCGACAAAGGCGCGGAGCTCGTCAGCGGCATCGAGACGCGGCACGGGGTTACGGGCTTCCAGTTCAAGGACCTTGACGGCAATGGAATCATGGTCGCACAACTGAAGTAAAAACAAACCACCCTATTCCGGATCTCATACTGGGTCCAGAATAGGGTGTCGTTAGGATTGCGCTAGTTCGGTACAAGATCGCAGAATGTTTGACTCCGCTCGAATGCTGATTCTGATTCTGTTTCCAAGTCTTCTGTGTTACTCTTATGGTATTCATTCGTTTGGGAGCGATTAAACCGATGAATTCAGTCAATTCGATCGAGTGGAGCAGCCATTGCCTGCTGCAGCCGATGAAGAGCAAGAGCCTGGATGAGGAAGTAAAACGGAGTTTAGGCTTCGTGCCCAAAATGTTTGCTTATCTGTATCCGCTTCCATGGACCGCACGGGGGGTGATGGCCATCTACGCGTTCGTGAACCGCCACATCCAGCATTGGCCCAGCGACTTCGGCCCGCTCATGAATCTGGTCATTGCACAAGAGAACTCGTGCCGCTACTGTTACGGATCGGCGCGCATTTACTTGAAGTTCCTCGGGTACAAGGAAGCGGAGATTCGCAAATTGGAGCACAGTCTGTACAGCGTCGATCTAAGCGATCCGGAGAAAGCGGGTCTTCTATTCGTACGCAAGCTGACACGGCTCAACCCACGGCCGAAAAAAAGCGACCTCTCAGCCCTCTATGCAGCCGGCCTCACGCAGGCAGCCGTCGAGGAGTTGGTGTTCTACTGCTCGATCAATTCGTTCCTCAAACGATTCACCATCCCGCTTGCCGTACCGCCCGAGGATTTTGACACGATGGATGCGAGCCGTTGGAAAAACCCGTTTATCCCGGTAATCTCTTTTCTGGTCAAGAAATCGGTCAGCAAAGGTAACTGGTCACCTGAGTCGACAACCGAAATTACGATCTTCAGCCCGTTTACGGAACGGATCGCTTCCTTGCCCACCGCGCAGCGTATGCTGCAGGAAATGATTCGCAATTGCTGGGACTCCCCCCACTTGACCAAGAGAACAAAGGCGCTGTTGTTCGCCGTCGTGGGCAAGACGCTGGAATGCCCACTCACCGAACAGGAAGCGAAACGGCTGCTGCTAGCGGAAGGCATGGATAGTCTGCAGATTGAGGCGGTGATGACCTACCTGCATGCACCGGTACTCCATGCGGAGGAGTTGAGTACGATCCGGTTCGCCATCGATCTCCTAAAAGCACCCCCGATCCGCGCCCAAGCACTTACTCGCGAGTTCAGCGTCGGACTGGAACCGGAGACTTTGCTTGAAACGCTCGGGACGATCGGTCTGGCCAGCTGCTTATCGAAGCTTAGCGTGTTGATGGAGGACTGATCCGATGTACCTCTATTGGATCGTACTTGTCCTCTGCGCAGCCCTATGTGGGGCGCTCTTCCGCCGGCTTCGCACGATCCGACGCCGTGCCCGGAAGCTGGAGAGCGCTCTGGAAGGCACGATGATTCAGCTCGAGCAGCTGCAGAATGCGTTCTCGAGGTTCGCTCCGCACACCGTCGTCGAGGACATTATCCAACGAGGTGTATCCACACGCGCCGAGCGAAGGGAAGTCACGGTGTTATTTTGCGATATCCGAAACTTCACGGCCGTCAGCGAGACGATGGACCCGGAACGGCTCGTTCAAATGTTGAACGTCTACTTTCGTCAAATGAGCGAGACCTTGTCCGTCCACAGAGGCCATGTGAGCAAATTCATCGGGGACGGGATCATGGCGTTATTCGGCGCACCTGACACGAATCCATGGCAATCGTTGGATGCCGTGATGGCGGCTCTCAGCATGAGGGCCGCGTTGGGACAATTGAATGCACAGTTGAACGAACAAGGGCTGCCTCCGATCTCGATCGGCATCGGGATCCATCGCGGGCCGGTCGTCGCCGGAGTCATAGGGAGTCGGGACTTGCTGGAATACACCGTCATCGGCGACATCGTGAATACGGCCGCTCGCATCGAGTCTTTGACTCGAAAGCATCAGACGGATATCCTCATCAGCGGAGATGTGGCCCGGCTCTTGGACGATCGCTTCATGCTCGAGGAGAAGCCGACCGAGCCCCTCAAGGGCAAAAGCGAGCCGGTTCAGGTTTTTGCTGTCGAGAGGATGGTCTCCGGGTAAAATGCCATTTCACTGTGGATTGTACTGTCGCCCAGTTCAGGCATTACCCGGCTCCCCGCTTTCAAGCCGACGGAAAGCAACAGGAGCGAAACGGAAATCCGTTCGCTCCTCCTGTATGAACGCTAACCATTATTATTTCGGGCTTCCCCCCAAACCTTCCGAATAAACTCGTCCCGACCCGACCGGGCCCGGTCCTCCTTGTAATGGGCGGCGTTCTTCCGATGGTAGTTCTGATGGTACTCCTCCGCCGGATAGAAGGCGCTCGCCTCCGTTATCTCCGTCACGATCGGCTTGTCGAACATGCCGCTAGCGACCAGCTCCCGCTTCGACTGCTCCGCGAGCTCGCGCTGCCGCTCGTTGTGCGTGAAGATCGCCGTCCGATAGGAGGAGCCGCGGTCGTGGAACTGCCCGCCCGCATCCGTCGGGTCGATCTGCTGCCAGAACAGCTCCAGCAGCCGTTCATACGGGAAAACATCCGGCTGGAAGCGAATCTGGACGACCTCGGCGTGCCCGGTCGCGCCTTGCTTGACTTGTTCGTATGTAGGGTTCGCCACGGTCCCGCCCATATAGCCTGACACGATCCCGAGAATACCGGGTTGCTCCTCGAACGGAGTTACCATACACCAGAAGCAGCCTCCGGCGAACGTTGCCACTTCTTCTCTCAGTTGGTCTTTCGGATTTGCCTGTTGTGAATTCGTCATGGATTTGACCTGCTCTCTTCGTTGTTTCCATCTGGATGGGTGTGCATATCGCCGCTACTTCAACAGCATTCTGGCGAGCTGTAACGCCGACCTTACTCTGGATCGCTTGCGATGAACCGTCACGTATCGATAATCGGTTAACGTGACTCCCGCGTCCTTAAGGCCATAGGCAAAATCGTCGTCCAGCATCAGCTTGTACTCCCACACACGCTTCTCCCACGACGGGATCTGCGCCTCCAGAGCCGGGTCCGGCACGGCCGGGTGGATATACGTCTCCGATATCCCTTTCGGAAGGTCGTACAGCTTCTGAATGAGCATGCGCTTGAAGCTGTCGTACGTCTCGCCTTCCTGGACGTGATAAGGATGCGAGAGCAGGTAGTCCGGCACCGCAACTCCGAGCGTATCGGCCAGGGCCACGACTTTGCCGAGCGCCTGTTCGGCACCCGGGATGGAAGCGAGGAACTGGTCGCGGCTGTCGATGTAGCGGAACAAGCGGAACGGCAGCCCTCTCCGGGAGCATGCCCAAAGCGCTTGCGGCAAGTAGCTGCGGCCGGTCGCCAACCCGTACAGGCTGCCCATATGGTTGTCGGCATGGCTGATGCGGATGCCGGCTTTCCGAACCGCCTCGAACTGCGCCTCGATCTCCGCGCGCACCGCTCTCGGTTCGGCCGAGCGCTCGAACGCCTCTACCGTCATGGGCATGCGGCCGCTCGCATCGTGGAGGGACGGATGCCCGGTCAGGCTGGAGAAGCGGACCGCTTCATACTCGCTTGTGAACGTCAGATGCAGGCCGACATTGTCGACCTGCTTCCTCCGGCACCAATCCGCCGCTTCTTCGAACCCGATCGCGGGGGGCATGATCGTGGCGGACGACACTTTGCGCTCCTCCAGCAAGTGCATGATCGCGGCGTTCGCCGGCGCGCTCTGACCGAAGTCGTCACAATTGAGAATTAACCCTTTACGCATCGGAATCTCCATTCTGGAACGGACTCTTCATGAACAGCGAGAGCACGAACGCGATCGCGAGCAGACAGAGCGGCACGACGCTGATCAAAACCTTGAACGTCATCTCAGGGTTTTGACCCGGATCGTCGCCGCTCACGTAGCCGAACAGCCGGCCAACAATGAAGAAGGCCAACGCTGAGATGAGCCCGCTCGAGCGAGTAATGAACCCGCCCACCGCCGTATACACGCCTTCCCGTCGCTGCCCGGTCGTTTCCGTATCCCGGTCGATGATCCGGCTGCTGACGACCGGAGGGGTGACGAGGAACCCGGCCAATCCGAAGCCGACGACGATGCCCGCGACGATGCCTCCGGCCAAGTTCGTACCGAACCATAACGGGATTGCCGTCAAGCCATACACCGCGAGCGACAGGCGCCATGAGCGAAACCCGCCCCAGTTTCGAACGATCGCATACCAGACCGCCACGAGCGGAATGACGGACACGAAGATCGAAGCCAACAACAGAGATACCTGAGACTCCGGAATGTGCAGCACATACTTCGCGTAGAACGGGATCATCGAGCTGAGCAGCCCGTTCACGGTCTGAGCGAATGAATTCGCGATATTGAATATCCAGAACGACTTGTTCTTCAGCGTGGCGCGAAATGCTTCCATGAAACCGAGCCTCGGCTCCGCGCTCGCTTGTTCGTTCTCTTGGATGAACCGGAGGAAGATCAGCATGCAGAGGGCAAAGACGAAGGCATATGTTACGGACATGAGGCTGAAGCCCATAAGATCGAACAATATCGGTGTCAGCGCAGAGCCGATTAGAATAGCGACGATCTGAAACCCTTGCTGTACGGCCGATGCCTTCGCCCGCAGTTTGTTGCCGGCGAACAGCTCCGGGAATAAGGCGCCGTAATTGACCCAGATGATGGTGGCGACCGCTTCGAACAGGATGAGTGCGATGAGAAACCAGCTGAACAGCATACCGCCGCTCCAGCCCTCGGGAACGCTGAACACCATGATGAACGTGAGCATGAACAGGGGGACTGAGGTGTAAAGCCAAGGCTTGCGTCTTCCGTAACGCGAACGTGTCCGATCGGACAAATAACCGAAGAGCGGCTGATTGACCGCATCCCAGATCAAGTAAATCGTGCGGGCGATCGTGGCGAGTCCTACCCCGAGCCCGAGCTTCTCGACGTAATAATAGCTGTAAAAGGCACTGAACGCCTGACTCGGCACCATCATGGCGAACATGCCGAGCGCGTAAATCACCGGTGCATTCACCCATTTGTTCCGCATCCCCCGCGGCCTCCCCATTCCCTTCCTAGTCTTGCCCACTTGCTCCCGTTCTACCTACAACCTGTGCTCCAGAAAATCCTGCACCTCCTCCTGGGACAACGACCGGCCCGGCCCGATCACACGGAACACGACGCCTTCCGCGTCCACGATATACGTGATGGGGAACGTACGCGCATGATATTTGCGGTACATCTCCCCCTTCTCGTCGATCAGCATCGGGTAGACGGATGGATGCTCCGTATACAGGGGGGCATTCGCACGAACCCGACGGATTGTATAAAAATCGACCCGGTCTATGTACTTCGCCGCTACGCTTTGCATTTGCATGTAATCCTGCTGGCACGGCTGGAAGATCGCATCGCAAAAATTGATTACCGTGGGGCGCCCCGTCTTCCCGAACGCAATCGTCGTGCCGTGTTCATCCTGCAGCTTGAACCCTGGCGCAGGCTTCCTCTCCGCGAGCGGCTTCTCCACGGCCGCCGCGCTCTTCGTGGGGGACAGATCAAACAAGAATAGGCTTATGACCGAGATGAGGATGAGGAACACGGCGAACCAGGCGGCTAGCTTCATCCGTGACAGCCATTCCTTCCACATGCGCACGGGCGTCGCCTTCGGCACGACGTTCCACCAGTCATACTTGCCGCCCGCTCGCGCCGCCGCTTCGACCAGGACGGTCGTGTTGCGATCCAATGCTTCCTCATCCAAGGGACACTGGATGCTGAGCAGCAGGACATGCGGGTAATGGACCGCACTGGGATCATAATCGATATTTTCGACCCGATACCCTTGGGGCTCCACTTGCCGGCACAGCGACTTCAGGGCATCCTGGCTCGGGAAGCGCAAATGATAAAGTACCCGGTCCTTTCGCCCGATCCGATAGCCCTCCCGCAGAAGCGAGCTGAGCCCGCTCGAGTTGTAGGCGAGCTGCGTCTCCAGCGCGCTCGGGAGCAAATACTCGTAGAGCTGCCAGGCGGCATCCTCCCGGGTCGCGACGGTCGTTCGGAATTCCGGGTAGCCGGCCAAGCAGCGCTTCACCGCCTCCGTGGCCGCGTCCGGCTCCGGTACGTAGAAGAACAGCTCCAGGCGGCTGCTGGACTGAATGCGTCCGATCCACACTCCGTGTCCGTCTGCGCTCATCAGCGTCTCTACTTCGTCGTGCAGCGTTTGAATCCGGGTCTGTACTTCTCTCGCCTGTTCGGCGGTCTCGGCGATCCGGTAAATGTTAATGGTAAGCGTTAACAGAAACGGGTATAGCTTCGTGTCCAGGTGGTGCTTCAGCGTTCGATCGACGAGCACGCGGGCCTTCTCTTGCTCTTTCTTATATGTAATCCAGTCTCTCTCCATCTGCGGCGGCCACACCAATCTCTATATGTAAGATGTCACAATCGCCCTAATCATACCATAAAATTTAAGCGGCGTTGACAAAAAACAGGAAGCTGCAATCAGCTTCCTGTTACGTATGTAGGCTATGAAAATAAGTGGTCGGGACGACACGATTTGAACATGCGACCTCTTGGACCCGAACCAAGCGCTCTACCAAGCTGAGCTACGTCCCGTAGTGACAATCGTTATTATAGCAAAAACCTTTGCGCCCCGCAATACAAAACTTGATGCGCTTGAGGCTCCAAATAAGCAAGGTTTATTCCTTGAAAACTGGGTGCGAAAACGATAACTGTAATTGTGTACTTGGCCCTTCGAAGTATTCTCGGGGCCCCCGCAAAGTATTAGGAATCCGCTTCGTCAGCGTTCGCTTCACTTTGTGGGGATGTTGGATAAGCCCTCGACCGATTAGTATTCGTCAGCTGCACGCATTGCTGCGCGTCCACCTCGAACCTATCCACCTCGT
>NZ_JBJGED010000025.1:0-120588 GCF_045062745.1 Paenibacillus sp. HJGM_3 | reverse complement strand
GGCTGCGGTTGAGGCGGCCGGCCTGCCGTCCGCTTCCGCCGCTCCAGCCGTTGACGAGCTGCGCCTCGCCAAGCTGAAGAAGGCCAATCTCTCCTCCGCCGGAGCGTGGGAGCTAGGCTGCGTCTATATGCCGGAGCCGGTGATGGGAGAGGACGGACGCCCGTTCTTCCCGCAGCTGTTCCTGGTCGTGGACCACGGCTCCGGGCAGATCCTGGCGATGGAGCTCAGCGAGCGCTCGAAGATGGGGGAGGCGGCCGCGACCAAGTTTTTGGCGTTATTGGAGCAGACTCGCCGGGTCCCGTCCCAGCTGGCGGCGCTCAAGGAGCAGCCGCTTGACTTCCTTCAGCCGATTGTGGGCGCGCTGGGCATCCCCTGCTTTCTCGCGCAGAGCCTGCCGAGTCTGGAAGAAGCCCAGGCAAGCGTGCTCGGCGGTATGGGTTAGCGGTGGACCGGGTTTCTCGAACGCCGGAACCCGATTCCGGCCCGTTTTCAAGGAATAGCTGCAAAATTTTCCTTTAATTTAGAGGAAACACCTAACGTTCGGGATATAGCGGCAATTTTTTCATCTATAGGCTAGTTGCTTGATGGGCTACCCAGCAGGGCGCCGCCTCTATCGCTTCCGTTACAAGCTGAACAACCGTCCGGTCTCTCTCCGGACGGTTGTTCGTTTTAGCCGCAAGTTACTTTTAATCGAACCTCGCGATTACGCTTCCTTCGGTTTGGTGAAGAACGTGCGAAGCGCTTTGTACACCTCGCCCTTCTCGCGGATGATGCAATGCTGAAACTTCGGTATCTGGATGTGCCTATAAGCGGACATGAGCGTGCTGCTGCGGTTGTACTGGTTCACCTCGCCGTAGCCGAACATGTTGCACTTTGAGAGCAGCTGCTCGATCAGCTTGACGCAGCGCTCGTTGTCCGAGGTCAAGTTGTCGCCGTCGGAGAAGTGGAACGGATAGATATTGTAATTCGCCGGCGGATAGCGGCGGTCGATGATCTCAAGCGCCTTCTGGTACGCGGAGGAGCAGATCGTGCCCCCGCTCTCGCCTTTCGTGAAGAATTCCTCTTCCGTCACTTCCTTCGCCTCCGTATGATGCGCGATGAACACGATCTCCACCTTCTCGTATTTCGTGCGCAGGAAGCGGGTCATCCAGAAGAAGAAGCTGCGGGCGATATATTTTTCGAAGCTGCCCATGCTGCCGGACGTGTCCATCATCGCGATGATGAGTGCATTGGAACGGGGGACGACGATTTCCTCCCAAGTCTTGAACCGCAGATCGTCCGGCGAGATGTGGTGGATGCCCGGGTTCCCGCTCTCCGCGTTGCGGCGCAGGTTCTCCAGAATCGTCCGCTTCTTGTCGATGTTCGACATAATCCCTTTTTTGCGAATATCGTTGAACCGGATCTCTTCGTCCTGAATATTGTCCTTCTGCTTCTCCTCGAGATGCGGCAGCTCCAGATCCTCGAACAGCATCGACTGGAGCTCCTCCATGCTGACCTCGGCTTCATAGTAGTCGTCCCCGGGCTGGTCGCCTGCCCCTTCGCCTTTGCCGGGCCCTTGCTGAGGGGTAGGATCCGTGCCCAGCACATCGCCCACTTGGCTGTCGCCTTCGCCTTGGCCGACATGTTTGTTCTTGTTGAAGTTGAAGCGGAACCGGTATTCGTCCAGACTGCGGATCGGCACTTTGATAATTTGCCGGTTGTGCTGGGTGATGATGCTTTCTTCGGTCACGAGATCAGGCAGGTTTTGTTTGATCGCTTCTCGTACCTTCTGCTGGTGCCGGGTTTGATCCTGGTAGCCTTTGCGATGCAGCGACCAATCTTCCCGGGAGACGATGAACAGCGGGTTCGTCATACGGGCACCTCCTGCAAAAATGGCTTGTAATCAATATATTCAAGGGCCGACGGGATATGTGACGCCGAAGAAAATCATATTTTTGGAAGAGGGGATGTGATAAAATTTGGATTGGTATGTATTGGTAGAATTGGAGAGGTGGGTTCTGTTGTGAGAAGTTTAAAAAAGGGGATGGCGCGCATGCTGCTGCTCTTGTTGGTCGCTGTGACGCCCCTTCTGCCTGGAGCCGGAGTCGCTCTTGCCGAGGGGCCGGCGCTGTCCGCGGAGCTGCCTCCGATGGTTGCTACGGGAATCGAATATGTGCTGAAAGACCGAAACGCGTGGAGGTATGACTTGATGATCGACCGGGAGCGGCTGCCGGAGTCGATGAAGGGATTCACTCGCTTCGGAAGAGAGGTCATCTTCCATTCGCCGAACGTCTCCGAAAGCACGCTGATTGCTGTGCTGCAGCGGATCAAGCCGGCTCCTTTCAGCGGCAGCGCGGGGATCGGGTTCCCGCAGGTACCGGGGGATCGCACCATCATCACTGTCCTTTACGATGATGCAGGTGTTGCGCTGGGCTATCATTTGACCCAAATCACGATCGAGGTCTCGGAACGCTTCACGGACTTGAGCTCGGGACATTGGGCTTATATTCCCATTCAGGAAATGGTAGAACGCAACTGGCTGGAGGGGTATGCCGACGGAACGTTTCAACCCGACCGTCTCGTGACGCGAGCGGAGTTTGCCAAGCTGCTGGTGCTGGCATTCGGACTGAAAACCGAGTCGATCACGGTTCCCTCCTTCGAGGACATTGCGGCTCCGGATTGGTTTACCCCCTATGTGGAAGCGGCCATGCCTTACATGGTCGGGTACTTGCAGCCGAACGGCAACGTCCGGTTTAAGCCGCAAGAACCGGTATCGCGCGAAGAGGCGGCGATGGCCGTCATGATGTTGGGCGGGGAATCGCGGAGCGGCGAGCCTTCGGTCGGAGCCGTCTCTTTCACCGATTCCAGCTCGATCTCGGCTATGGCGAGGAGATACGTAGCAGCCGCAGCGGAGCAAAACATCGTGTCAGGGTTCTCGGATGGGAGCTTTCAGCCCCAAGGGCCGGTTACTCGCGCCCAAGCGGCCGTCATTTTGATGCGTGCCATACCGGTATTCGAGATCGTGAAGAAGGTGGAGGAAAAGATCGATTCGATTCCGGTGACGAACTTGTTGGTCCAAGCCTCCAGCGACAGGAGCCGGCTGCAGGAAGTGCCTGATCCGAACCATCAGAGAATGACGGTCATCGATTTGACGGGCTATGGGAACTCGTATGAGTATACATATGCCCTGAATGGGAAGTTCAACCGGTTCTTGGCTTCGCTCGGACTAAGTCAAACGAAGCCCGGGGAGCCGGCTGCGGTCAAGTATGAGCTCCTCGGGGACGGGAAGCTCTTGTATGTAAGCGAGGAGATGACGTCGGATAAGGCGGCCGGCGTAAACGTGAATGTGGCGGGCGTGAAACAGCTGAAGATCCGGATTATTCCGCAAAAGAACGCGAATGGCGGCATGTCGGCGATCGTTAGCCGGGGGCAGCTAACCCGAAACGAATCGGAATAAGAAGCAAAAGGAGGGACCCGGCAACCGCTGCCGGGTCCTTCTCTTCGACGATGTTAAACCTTGAACTTGCCCATCAGCTCAAGCAGCTCCTGCACCATATGGCTCAGGGCCGCGGCGGAGGCGGAGATCTCCTCCATCGTCGCGAGCTGCTCCTCGGAGGCGGCGGCGACGCTCTGCGCGTTCTCCGAAGCGCCGGAGGCGATGTGGGACAGCTGCTCGACGGTGGCGGTCACCTCCTGCGAGCTGGCCGAGATTTGCTCGGCGGCGGCAGACACTTCCTGGATCATGCCGCTGACCTTGTCCATCTCCTCGTGTATGCCCGAGAACGTCTCGCCGCAGTCATGGACGGCCGTGACGCCGCGGTTCACTTCCTGCGAGCCGTAGCTGAAAATATAAAACAATCGGAAAAATCGCCACTGTTTTTTTGGGGTGGATTTACTAAACTTGTAATGTAATCGATTACTATAAAGACTTAGAAGGAGGGAAAAGCCGTTCGAGGAGCGGCACGGTCGATGAAAACACATAAAATCGGAATCGGCATTCTCGGGACAGGGAAGCGCGGCGTTTACTTCGCCGGCAACTACTTCGGCAAACATCCGGATTGCCGGTTGGTCGGGCTATGCGACATCCGTTCGGAGAGCTTGGACTTCGCCAAAGCAACGCTGGGGGATATCCCGGCCACGACATCGCTGGAGCAGTTTTTGCAAATGCCCGAATTGGACGCGGTCGTCATTACCAGCAATCATTTCGCCCATGCCGAGCACGCGCTAGCGGCGCTTCAGGCGAAGAAACACGTGTACTTGGAGAAGCCGATGGCGGATACGATCGCCGATTGCGACCGGATGATCCGGGCCGGGATCGAGTCGGAGCGCGTATTCATGATCGGATTGGAGCTGCGTTATTGCTCCCTAATGGAGGAAATGCACCGATTGATCCGAGCAGGCGAGATCGGCGACATCCGGATCGGCCATGTGACGGACAACGTGTCGGTCGGCGGCGATTACTACTATCACGGCATCCGGCGGAGGAAGGCGTATATTACGAGTCTGCTGCTGGAAAAAGGGACGCATTCTTTGGATTTGGCCAATTGGCTGGTGGACGCGTCTCCCGTCAAAGTGTATTGCTCCGGGGGCATTGACGTATTCGGAGGCCGGGAGCCGAACGACAAGCGATGCCGGGATTGCGCGGATCAAAACAGTTGTCCGTACTATGTGGACATAAATCGCGGCGTGAAGATGGATTACGGAGGCATTTTGCTGAAGGACGATCTGTGCGTATACGCCCAGGAATGCGATGTGCACGACAACAGCATTGTCGTGATCGATTACGACAACGGCGTCCGCGTCTCGTATACGGAATGTCATTTTACTCCGGAATACACGAGGGAATTCACATTTACCGGCACGAAGGGCAAAATATACGGCTTGTACAACAATGAGCAGGATTACAAAATTACGGTACAGAAGCGGCACACCCGCGAGCTGAATACCTATTACCCGGAACGTAGAACGGGAGGGCACGGGGGCGGAGACCTGTCCATCGTGAACACGTTTGTCGATCTCGTGAAGAAAGGCGAGCCGACGATGCCGGGCGTGTGGGGAGCGCGCGACAGCGCGGCGATCGCCCTGGCCGCGGAGCAATCCGCCGAATCGGGGCTGCCGGTTACGATACCCCGTCTCCAATCGCTTCACCCCATTATGGTCCGGTAAAAAATAGAGATGGAGGAATCGGAATGTACAGAAAACGAGGGATCCTCATTCAACTCATTGTCATTTTGGCGTTGTTGTCCACCCTTGCCGCGTGCGGAGGTGCGGAGGAAACGAAATCTCCCAACCAAATCGCGAACGAACCTGTGGAGCTGGTGTTCCACTCCAACAACGGGGATTCCGAAGAAACGTTCGATGCCCTTTTTGGAAACGCTTTACGCAAAAAATTCCCGAACTATACGATCAAGTATATCAAATCGGCTAAGGGGTCGACGCTCCCGGAGCTGCTCGCGCAAAATCAGCGCATCGACATCCTGTTCGCCTCCATGCCCAACTTCTTCGAGCTGGCGATGAATGCCGGGCTGCAGTTCGATATGACGGAGCTGGCCAAGAAACAGAAGGTCGATCTGGGCAAATTCGAGCCGACGCTGATCGACGGAGTGAAGCTGTCGAGCGATGGCAAGCTGTATGGACTGCCGGTTACCAACATGACCCAGGTTTTGTTCTACAATAAAACGCTCTTCGACAAGTTCGGCGTCCCTTACCCGAAGGACGGCATGACTTGGGACGATACGATAGAAATGGCCAAAAAGCTGAATCGGACGGAAGGCGGGAAGCGGTATTTGGGCTTTGCCGCGTCCCCGGCGCACATTCTGCGGTCCAACTCTCTATCCCAGCCCTATCTCGATCCGGACACGGATAAGCCGACCTTCGAACGGGACGAGTGGAAGAAGCTGATCCAGACGTTTTTCGTCGCACCGGCCGACGAGCAGGGCTACAAAACCCGCGTCTCCGAGCTCAAACGCATTCCTTACCGGACCGAATTTACGGATTCGCAGGAGCTCGCCATGTTCGTGTTCAATTCTCAATTCCCGTTCACGGTGCCGAAAGAAATCGAGAAGGTGAATTGGGATCTCGTGGCTCTGCCGACCTTCAAGGAGAAGCCGAAAGTGGGCTCGCAAGCCACCCCGTATTTGATGGGCATTACGTCCATGGCCCAAAACAAAGAGGCGGCCATGCTCGCCATCGATTATTTGACCTCGAAGGAAGTGCAGGAGGGCTACTCACGGGACGGGATCATGCCGGTGATCAACGATGCCGATGTGAAAAAAGCGTACGGGCAAAACTCGGCATTCAAGGATAAAAACTGGCAGGCGATCTTCTACAATACATTTGCTCCGATGACGAAAATATCCCCTTACCAGCTGACTGTGGAGAATGTGTTCAAGAACGTTCCATACGACGTGATCATGGGAACGGCGGATATAAACACGTCGCTGCGCACGGCGGCAGAAAAGGCGGACAAAGCGGTGGCCGACGCGAAGCGCGCAAGCAAATAAGAGGAGGCGGGTAATGATGGCGAACGAAGATCCGCATGAAGGCGAAGCGCGAGACAGATCCGGACAGACAGGAGCCATAAGCCGCAGAAAGCTGCTTCTCTCGCTTGGCATGGCCGGGGCCGCAACGGCCTTGTACAACTTGCCTCTGCTTCAAGCCAGCAGCGGGGGGCATGATTCGGTGTCGAAGGCGGTATATGGACCCGGGGGACAAGGCCCGTTTACGTTAGGGTCGTGCTGTGTCACGGCTACCATAGCCGAATTGCGGGCGAATACGGCAACGGACCCGGAAACGGTCTATTTCATCACCGACCCCGGTCAGCAGGGATGGTTTTATCGGGACGCGGTCGATCCGTCATCGGCGGACAATACGGGAACGATCCTGGTTACCGCCTCCGGCGCCCGGTTCAAGCGCCATTACGGCGAAGCGATTCACGCCCGATGGTTCGGGGCCAAGGGGGACGGTGCCGCGGACGATACGACCGCGATCCAGCATGCCCTGGACGCCGTTCCGGCGGCCGGCGGGTCGGTATATATCGAGGACGGTACGTATCGGGTCGATGCGGTTCGCGAGCTCCGGCCGGCTAGCAACACGACAGTGCTGATGTCTCCTGGCGCCGTCCTGACGGCGATTCCGAACGACAAGGAACGATTCGCGGTCATCAATATTATCAATAAGGAGAACGTCACGATCCAGGGCGGAACCATCATCGGCGAGCGGTATGGTCATCTAGGGACGACCGGCGAGTGGGGAATGGGCATTTCGATCCGCAGCAGCCGTAACGTCACGGTGCGCGATACGATCGTCCGAGATTGCTGGGGAGACGGCATCTATATAGGGACGGATGACAGCCAAAACCCGCGTATCGAATGCGAGCATGTGAAGATCCTGCATGTGACATGCGAAAACAACCGCAGGCAGGGGATGTCGGTGACCGCATGTATTGGCGGCATCGCGTTCGCGAGCCGGTTCAACAAGACGAACGGAACCGAGCCGCAGAGCGGAATCGACCTCGAGCCGAACAGCACGGTGGTCGTCACCGATTTCGCCGTAATCGGCTGCGAGTGCAACGACAACGCGGGAAGCGGGATCGGCATTTACGGGACGACGGATACGAACGCACGCCAAATCACCCTCGAATCGAACACTTGCTTGCGGAATATACGGGGCATTCAGATTCGAAGCGGCTCCCACAACAAAGTGCTGTTCAACACTTGCAGCGACAACAAGGATATGGGCATTCGCATCGCGATCAACACCCGTTCCATCCTGACCGAGCATAACGATGTCGTCGGGAACACGGTCAACCGCAACGGGGGCAAAGGGATTTCCATTGAAGGCACCGCAACGTCCAAAATACGCTATAATGCTTTCCGCGACAATGTGTGCATGAACAACGCTCAGGAAGGGATCGGCGCTACATATATCCAATATGCCAGGATCGCGGATAACCGCACGAACGGGAATTTGTACGGGATTCGACTGGTCGGCACGACGAGTCAATTCAACGAACTCTCGGGCAACCTCTGTACGGACAACGAGTACGGCATCCAGCTGTGGCAGGCGTCTTACAATAAAATCGAGCGCAACACGTGCAGCGGCAACAAGCAGGCGGGACTATGGCTGAGAAAAGAATCCCACCACAACGAGGTGCTGTCCAACACCTGCATCGGCAATAGTCAGACCGCCCACAATGCATATGCCAATATGCTGTTCATGGAGAACAGCGGGTCCAACAACGTGCAGATGAATACGGTCCGTAAGGGACTTGGGACCATTCGGGCTCAGTACGGGATCCGGATTCAAACATCGGATTGCACAGCGAATCTGGTCACGAACAATGATATGCTGGATGGGGGCGAGACGGCTTCGTTCCTGGACGGAGGAACGGGCACGTTGACGGCTTCGGCGAATCGCCTGTGAGCCTAGCTAGCATTCGGGCTAGGTGGACCTGAGCGGCAGCTCCAAATTGCCCCGGCCGAACTGGGCGGGCACCGTCCTGGCATATTCCGTCGGCTTCATGCCGGTTAACTGCTTGAACTGCTTGGAAAAGTACTGCACATTGTTGAAGTCGAGGATGGCGGCAATTTCGGTAATCGTTCGATTTTCTTCCCGAATGAGCCGCTTCGCCTCTTCGATCTTCAGCAGCTTGAAATATTCCATGATGCCGTAGCCTGTTTGGGCTTTGAAAGCGGCGTACAGCTGAGCTTTCCCGATCCCGAACGTTCTCCCGATTTCTTCGGTTGTTACTTGGCCGGACAATCGTTTTTTCATAAATTGCATGATTTCGGCGATCGTTCCGTTGTCCTTGGTCGACTTGACTGCCGATGACGGAGCGGCGGCGCGGCTTTGGGGGGCTGTACGTCTGACCAGCTGCACCAGAAGAAGCTCCAGGACGTTTTTGATCATTTGCTCGCCGCCGAAGGGAGGATTCAGGCTTCTGACGATTTCGCCGTCTTGCGTTTTCAGCTCGAACGCACGGTTTGCCTCCTGCAAAATAATGGAGAGCAGCCGCTTCTCGGAATCCGTCAAGGCGAGCGATTGGTTCCCTAAGCAGGCGATACCCGGCGAGTGGCACTCGAAAGAGACGATCATCACATTCGGCGCACTATGGTTGGACGATTTCACTTGATGCGGGGTGCCGGGCTTGAAGAGGGTCAATTCGCCCTGTCGGAGCAGCCGCTCCTCGCCTTCCAGGCCAATCCGCATTTCGCCATTGTCCATATAGCTCATGACCCAGAATTCGTACTGCTCGATCTCGGACATATATTGTTTGGGCAGCTCGAAATAGTAAAAGGTGTACAGGTCCGTCACATCGATTTCCGTTTGCAGCCGTAAACGTTTTCTTTGTTTGCCGTTCTGCATGAGCGAACCCCCCTTGAAGGTAGTCGTTATGTACATTATAGATAAATCTCGCAAACTTTTGAATCCGCTGGGAGGGATACAATTGAAGAAGGATACAACGAGTTCCCTTAGCCGCTTGTCCGGTTCGTCCAAGTGGACGATGGGTACGATCGAATCGGGGACGAGCCGCCTCGTACTGGATGAACCGATCGATTTCGAAGCCGGCCAAGGCATTCTGATTGCAGGAGCTGGCGAACCGTGCAGGGAAGTGCTCTCGCTCGTGATCGAGGAGGAGCCCAAAGCCGGCGGTGTAATCGAACTGAACCTTCCCGGGGAACCGGTCCGGACTATGGACATTGCGGTAATGGGCGAAACCGTGACGCTGCGCCTTGCCCGGGGTTGCTCGACTTCCGGCTACATAGCGATCGTTCTCGATACCGTGGAGTTTTTGATCCCTGTCAAAGCGGGGGAGAGTGCGGTGGAGATCGCGGACCGGATCCGCGACTGGTTTTTTGAAGGCTGGACGAACGGCGGCGCGGTTGGAACCGATACGGTGCAGCTCACGTCGGTGGAGCCGGGGCCTAGACGCAACTCGTATGCGTACAGTCAACGCACTGGCGTCGAAATCGAGCTGTCGATGAAGAAGGGAACTCGGACGAGCGCCAGGAGCATCGCGGCGAATTGGCGAGATCAAGCTTACGAGCATTGGATACCTGGCGGATATGCGAATTCGAACGTAGTGTTTTTCGTCGCCAAGCGGGAAGGAGCCGGGAAGGGGGAAACCGCCCGTTACGAATCCGCCGCTACCGGAGCGACAGGCAGGCTGGAGGTCGTCCAGTTCGGCAGCTCCTTACTCGCTGAGATCGCGGACGTAAGCGGCCGCACGATTACACTGGACCGTCCCGCTCCCCAAATGGCAGCAGGCGTGTATGTCGGACACGACGATTCGGCGGCTCTGCAGGCGGCGTTCGACCGGGCGGCAGGCAACGAGATGCATCTTCCTCCGGGCACCTATATGTGCGCCCAACCCTTGAAACCGGGAGCGGCCACGGTCATTCGAGGGGCGGGCAAAACGTCCACGGTGATCCAGTTCCAGGCGCTTGGCCCCGGCATCCAACTCACCTCCCGGGCGAACGATGTTTATATCGGGCACTTGCAAGTCAAAAACGTTTGCAGCCCCGACGTCTACTACGGGGAAGACTCGGAGGTTCACGGCATTCGCATCATCGGAGCGAAGCGATCGGTCATCGAGCATTGCTGGTTGGACAATTGCGACGATGCCGGAATTCGCGCGGAAACCAACTCATTCGGTACCAAGCTCCTGTACAACATCATCGTCAACACGGCGGAAGGCTCGGGCATCGAAATTATTCGCGGCGAGGAATGTCTCATTCAGGGCAACTTCATCAAGATGAGCTCCCAGCACGCCGTCCGCCTATGCGGCGCCAGGAAGCCGATCGCAGTCAGCAACGTGCTGGAAAACAACTTCGACGGGTTCTCCATCCAGGGCTTCGGCATGGGACGCGACGTCAATCAGCGCACCCAGGATTTCCTGGTCGAGGGCAATACGATCAAGGATCAGGTCCGCGCCGCCATCGTCATCTCCAATCAGACGAACAGCGGCTTGATCCAAGGGAATTGGCTGGAGGGACGCCAGGGTCAGATCGGCATCGAGCTGCGTACGAGCGTGATTCGAGGACGGATCAGCACCAATTTTGATCTGACGATTCAAGGTAACTTGATCAAAGGCTTTCAGCAGGCGGTCGTCGTCCGAGGCGATCAGCATGGCATGATCATCAAAGGGAATACGATCAAAGACTTCTCAGCCAATGAACCGAATGCGGCTTACGGGATCTGTTTGGATTGCGAGGATATCGGGGATTTGCGGAATGTTGAAATCTCGGCCAATACGTTCGTGTGCAAGGTGCATGACCAGTGGGGCATCCGGTTATTCCGGGCGAGCTCGGGTACGAGCGTACATGTGCACAACAATACATTCACGATGAGGCGATCCGATTCGGACCCGATCCCGATGGCCGAAAGGTGCATCCTTAACGAGGCTGCGCCCGGATATAACGAGACCGCCCTCATTTCCGTCAAAACCGGATCAAGCACGTTGCAGCTGCCGGATCATGGGAAGGTCACGGCCGTCACCATTCAGGACACGAATGGTTACTGCGAATTGCCGGTGTGATGCCAAAAAGCCGGCTTGTCGAACAGAACCGCTCTGTCGACAAGCCGGCTTTTTGTGCGGGCGGGTATTAAGGTAGCCTGCGCAGCGTCGTGCGCCAGGCGATGACGGCGAGCGGCTCGTTGCCGCCGGACGAGCCGTCGCATACAGCCCCGGCCGCCTCCGACGGCACGGTGAGCTCGATGCGCAGCTGCGCGGCGACGCCGGAGGGCGACAGGAGCGAGCGCTCGAGCCGCATGCCCATGCGGACGGCGGCATCGCACTCGAGCGCGTAGCGGTCGCCCGCCCAGGCGAGCGTCAGCCGCTGCGGGCTGTCTTCGCGCACGTGCAGGGCGTGCCGGCCGTCGTGCACGACGAGCGGCAGCACGTGCTCGCACGAGACGATCGGCTGCAGCAGCTCCAGCCGATAGTCCCAGGCGAAGCCGTCCGCGAGCAGGCGGATCGCCTTCGTGCAGCGGACGTGCGCGTCCTCGAGGACGAGGGTGAACCCGTCCTCGTCCTCCGTCGCCGACACGGCCGCGTTCCGCGTCGTGTCGGGATACGCCGCTCCGCCGTCCGCCCGGCGGAGCAAGTACCCTTCCCAGACGCCCTCGTCGAGGCGTCTGGCACTATCCGCCGCGCCGCCCGGCAGGCGCGGCTCGGCCAGGGGCAGCGCGCGTCCGCCCAATCGGAACTGGAACCCCTGCAGGGCAGGGGTGTAGCGCCGATTGTGCATCCGCAGCGTGCAGGCGAAGAAGGCGTCGCCGCGCCGGTAGAAGGCGTACCCGCTGGCGGCGTCGACATAGCGGTTCGCGGCGGGCAGCTCATGCGCCGTGCGGAAGCGGAGCCCGCGCTCCAACAGCCGCGCCGCCACAGCCAGACCGGTGAGCCCGAGCAGGTTGTACATGTTCAGATGCGTGTAGCTCTCGTACCCGGTCCGCAGCGAATGGGGCAGCACGTTGGGCGTGCAGCCGTAAGTACCGTCGGCATGCCGGTAGGGCAGCCAAGCCGCGACTGCCCGGTCCAGCAGGCCTTCATCTTCCAGCCCGGAACCGGCATATAGCGCGACGAACGCCCCCCATGTGAACGTCTGATGGCTGCTGCGTTCGACCATCGCGAACGTGCCGTCGGCCGAGATCGCCTGCTCGAGCCAGTCGAGGCCGCGGGACATGAGCAGCTCGGCCGCGACGCGCTCTCGCTCGTGCCGGCTCTTCCAGTCCGGCAGCAAGGCGAACGGGCCGGCCAACAGGAACAGCGTGAACGCATGATACGGGATCGGCATGCCGTCCAGCACCTCCCGCTCGTTCACTTCGTCATTGATGAAGCCGGACTCGAGCTGAGCCTGTTCGATAAACGCCAGCCTGCGGCTGAGATGGGGGAGAGACGCCTCCCGAATCCCGAGCGTATCGAGGAACAGCTCCGTGCCCCACTGCAGGGCGGCGCAGTTCGTATTCACGATCGCACAGTCGTCTTCATAGCCGGCCAGGAACGGCCCGTACCGCCGTACGGCTTCTTCGCGCTCCTCGTCCTCGAGCAGCAGCATCGCCATCAGGCTGTAGTGGATCAAGAACACACGGCAGAACGGGGCGACGCCCGCTTTGTCCCCGAGCAGCTCCACCGAGCGCCGCACCGCCGTATGAAAAAGCCGGAGGACGCTAGCGTCCTCCGTAGTCCGATACACCGCGGCGAACAGCACGGCGGCATTGGCCGGCGCGTAGTTCTCGCTGTACTCCGTCTCGTAAGGGTCGCGGAACGAGCCGCCCTCCTCGGACAGCCATCCGGCCGCGACCGGGACGTAGTCGGCGAGAATGGAGCGGATTCGGTCCGTCGCCGTAACGGGCTGGGAATGATTGATCGCCGCCATCGTCTTATTTCACCGTACCGTTCGCCTTCAGGCCGTCGTTAATCTCCTTGATGATTTGCGCGCCGCCGCGATCCTTCCATTCCTGCACCATCTTATCCCAGTCCGAGATCGGCCGTTGGCCGGAGATCATTTTCGTCTGCTCGCCGATGAGGTATTTGTCCAGCTCCGCACCCTTCTGCGCCTGGGTCTCCGAGATGACCGTGAACGAAGGATCGTTGAACGGATCCTTGTTGTACTTCTTCTCCATGTCCTCGATCGTGGCGATGAACGCCTGCATCTCCGGCGACGTGTAGGAAGCCTTGGAGAACTCGTTCGCTTCGTTGCTCGGCGCCCATGGCTTCCAGAACTCATGCCGCTGCAGCATGTATTGGATCGGCGTGCTCGATTCCTGCCCGGCCTTAGGCACCGCGGAGCCGTTCACCATATCGTAGCCGACGCCGACGCCGCCCATAATCCAGTTGTATTGCTCGTTCTGCGGGTTGCGGTCCTTGAGCGGAATGAACTTCCGGCCGTAGTCCATGATGTCGAGGATGCGCTTCACCTTGTCCGGCTCGCTCTTCAGCTTCGCCGACAGCGTCGACAGGCCGAAGAAACCGCGGCCGTTCGGATTGCCCTGCTTGCCGTCCGGCTGGATGAAGAACGGGATCGGGGCGACCTTCGCCGTCGGATTGACCTTCAGCAGCCCGGTGTAATATTCCTCCACCATCCCGGTCGGCGTGCCGATGAAGATGCCGGACTTCCCGGAGTAGAACTCCTTGTTCGTCTGCGCCCAGTTCAGCACGGCGAAGTCCTTCGTCACCGCGCCTTCTTTGTACGCATTCGCCAGCGTCTCGATCACTTCCTTGCGGCCCGGGCCGATCAAGCCGGGGATGTAGTTGCCCGCCGAGTCCTTGTGGTACCAGTTCGTCGACCACCAGGCGCCCATGTTGTGCGAAGGGGAAATGTTCTCGCCAAGCGTGAAGCCGTACGTGTCGTTTTTGCCGTTGCCGTCCGGATCATTCTTCGTGAAAGCGATGGCGACCTCGAGCAGCTCCTTGTAGTTCGTCGGCATTTTGAGCCCAAGCTTGTCAAGCCAGTCTTGGCGGATCGTGCCCGAGAACGTGTAGGTCGGGGCGTACATCGGGATGCTGTAGATTTTGCCGTTCACGCGGAACTGGTCGTAAATCGCCTTCGGCACGAGCTTGAACGATTCGTATTGGTTCAGGTAATCGTCGAGCGGCAGGAACGCGCCTTGCTTCGCCCATTTGAAATAGTTCGAGTCCATATCCTTGATCGCCACGACGTCGGGCATATCGCCGGACGCCATGATGACGTTGAGCTTTTCGTTATAGTCGGACTGCAGGATGAATTGCGATTTGATGTTGGCGTTGAACTTTTGCTTGATCGCTTCGACGCCCTTGCCGTTCGGATCGGGAAAAATGGTGTAAGCGAAGTTCAGGAAGCTGATGTCGTACGCTTTGTTCTCGGTCTTGGTCCCGGGTTCGCTCGCTTTCGGTTTGCCGGTGTCGGTCGGGGTAGAGCCGTCCTTCGAGCAGGCCGCGATGATCGCGCCCGTGAGCGCTATTGCCAGAGCTACATGGATCGTCTTCAAGCTTTTCTTCATTCGTTTCGCACCTCCAATGGTTTTGGGCAGATCTAACAGTCCCCGTTTGCCGCGAAACGGGCCCCCTTGATGCCATTCGTTGTACCATAAACGTTCGGCGGCGGTCACCCTTTTACGGAACCGATCATCACCCCCTTGGCGAAATGTTTTTGCAGAAACGGATATACGATCAAGATCGGGACGGTCGCCAGCAGAATCGCGGCCATCTGGATCGTTTCGGCCGGGGGCGGGTCGGTCAGCACTTGCTCGGTCACGCTGAGGGAGCTCGTGTCATTCACGACGACAATTTGGCGCAGCAGCACTTGGATCGGCCACAGCTTCGGGTTGCTAAGGTACAGGATGCCGGAAAAGTAGGCGTTCCAGTGCGATACGGCGTAGAACAGGCCGAAGGTGGCGAGCGCCGGCTTGGAGAGCGGCAGGATGATGCGCCAGAACACCGTGAACGGATTCGCGCCGTCGATGAGGGCGGCTTCGTTCAGCTCCTCCGGAATGCTTTTGAAAAACTGCGAGAACACGATCAGGTTCCAAGGGCTGATGAGCACCGGAATGATGAGCGCCCATACGGTGTTGAGCAGGCCGGTCGCTTTCACGATCAGGTACGTCGGGATGATGCCCGCGCTGAACAGGAACGTGAAGAGTACCATGAACAAGAACAGCTTTTGTCCATAAAATCGTCGCGACAGCCCATACGCCATCGTAGATGTGAACGCCAGGTTCAGCAAGGTGCCGAGGACGGTGATGTAGGCGGTGACGCCGACGGATTTGACGAACTTGTTGTTCGCGAGAATGTAGGAGTAGGCGCTCGTGACCCACCGCTCCGGCCATAGGATGAACGTGCGGCGCAGGTATTCTTCCATCGATGTGAACGACACCGAGAAAATGTACAGGAACGGGATAAACATGGCGATGGCGAACAGGGCGAGCACCAGGATGATGATGCCGTCCGCCAGCCGGTCGAGCCAAGTTCTGTGCAGCATCGGGTTGGCCTCCATTCCGCGTGGGGTATTGTTAGTAGATGCCTTCTTCGCCGAAACGCTTGGCGAGCCGGTTCGCGGTGACGACGAGCACGAGCCCGACAACCGACTTGAACAGGCCGACCGCGGTGGCGAAGCTGAAGTCCGACTGCAGGATGCCCTTGTAGTACACGTACGTGTCCAGCACGTTGCCGACTTCTTCGACGTACGGGTTCAGCATAAGGAAGATTTGCTCGAAGCCGTTGTCGAGCACCGTTCCCAGGCGCAGGATGAGCAGGATAACGATCGTGCTGCGGATGGCCGGCAGCGTGATGTGCCAGACGCGGCGCCAGCGGCCCGCGCCGTCGACGATGGCGGCTTCATACAGCTCCGGGTTCACGCCCGCCAGCGCGGCGAGGAAGACGATCGTGCCCCAGCCGGACTCCTTCCAGATGATCTCCAGCACGAGCAGCGGCTTGAACAGCCAGGGCAGCTGGAGGAACTGGACCGACTCCCAGCCGAATACCTGGGCGGTGAAGGCGTTCACGACCCCGTCGCTGCGCAGGAAGATCGTCACGATCCCGATGACGACGACCCACGACAGGAAGTGCGGGAGGTAGATGAACGATTGCAGGACGCGTTTGAACCATTCGCTGCGCACCTCATTGAGCAGAAGCGCGAGGACGATCGGCACCGGGAAAGCGAACGCGATCTGCAGCAAGGAAAGCGTGAGCGTGTTGATCAGCACCTGCACGACTTCCGGGTTTTCGAAGATGCGGCGGAAATGCGCGAACCCGATCCAATCGCTGTGCAGGAAGCCCTGGAACGGGCTGTAGTCTTGGAACGCGATGACCGAGCCGAGCAGCGGGATATATTTGTACAGGATGAAGAAGATCGTGCCCGGCAGGACGAAGGCGTACATGTACCGGCTGTTCCACAGCTTGCGGCCGATTGACTGGCTGCGGGGCCGCAGCGGCTTGTGCGATTGCGGCTGCCCGAGCGTCTGCGCGGGGTGCGGGTGTTGCTCGGCCGGATGCTTCGCCGCAGACGAGCCGCTGGCGTTTGTATGCGCTGAATGTGTAAGCGGTGTCATTATAGGGGCCCCCTCTGTGGTTTGGTGTACCGTAATCATATAGGGAGCGGGTTTTCCGGGTAAACAATCCATTTTTCCGGGTGGGTCTGCAAACGATGATCTTCCTCGGCAAATACGGATACAAGGGGGAGAAACGTTGATTTTACGCGTATTTGCGCGAGTTGGGGGTGAGGCGGATGGCGGTGCTATAGAGTAAAAAAGTTCCTTTGGAGCGTGGAAGTTAGGCGGTGGCCGTGCTGCAGAGTAGAAAAATTACTTTGGAGCGTGGGAAGAGGCGGCTGGCGATGCTGTAAAGTAGAAAAATTACTTTGGAGCATGGAAGTTGGGCGGTGGAGGTGCTGTAGAGTAGAAAAATTACCTTGGAGCGCGGGGAAAGGCCGATGGCGGTGATGTAAAGTAGAAAAATCACTTTGGAGCGCAGAAACTGGGTGGCGGGAATAAGGCGAAAAAATCGTGTTACTGGCCGGGAAGAGAGGTGGTTGGCGAGAATAAGGCGGAAAAATCGTGTTACTGATCGGAAACGAGGCGGACGGCTGGAATAAGGCGGAAAAATCGTGTTACTGGCCGGGAAGCGGGACGGTTGCGGGAATAAGCCGGAAAACCGGGGTTACTGGTAGGGAAGCAAGACCGAAGGCGGGATTAAGCCGGAAAAGTCGTGCTACTGGTCGGAACCGAGGCAGATGGCGGGATTAAGCCCGACCCCAAGTCGGCCGGGCCTACGCACTCCCAGCAGCGCCGCGCCCCCGCTACTGCGCATCATGCATCGCCGGCTCGATGGCCCCGCGGGACCAATCGCGGTACTGGCCCGGCGATTTGCCGGTGCACTGCTTGAACGCACGCGAGAAGTTCTGCGTGTTCGTATACTGCAGCCGCTCGGCGATATCCTTGATCGGCATGTCGGAATGCGCGAGCCATTCCTTCGCGCGCGACATCCGGTGCTCGATCACGTAGTCGATGAAGTTCAAGCCCATCGCCTCCTTGAACATCCGGCTGAGCTGGGACGGCGAGAGGCGGAACATCCGGGCCGCCTCCTGCAGGCTCAGCTCCTGCTCGGCCGACTCGTGGATGTAATCGAGCACCTGCTGCACGGTCTTCGTCTGAGGCGAGACGTGCAGCGACTCGAACCGGTTGCGGAACGCGGGGAAGAACTCGTTCAGGAACCAGTCCCGCACTTCGTCGAGCGACTCCGCCTCGTTGATGCGGGTGTACGCCTTCAGGCTGAGCAGATCGGACAAGTCTAGCCCGAGCGGCTCGAGGCCATGGTCGATCTCGGCCAGCAGGTTCGTGAACAGGCCGAGGACGGATTTGGCTGCCGGGGCGATCTGCGGCAGCTCCTGCAGCAGGCCGTGGAACTCGGCGATCGCCGAGTCGGTGCTGCCTTCGGCGAGCAGTTTCACGATAGCCTTCTGACGCTTCACCAGCGTTCGCGTCGATTGATGGACGGCGATCAGCTGCTCGGACGCCGCTGACGTCACGGTAATGTCGCGGCCAAGCAGCAGCCGGTAAGGCAGCAGATCGAGCGCCTCCTGGTACGCCTCGCGGATGCCGCTCAGCTGGTAGCAGGGGCGGCTCACGACCGCGGTCACGGTGAACGGGAACAGCTCCTTGATCTGGTGCCGGATCAGACCGCACAGATGCTTCGCCGTCTGCATGCCGGACTCGTCGCGCTCGGCGGACGACAAGAGCAGGACGGTCTGCCCCGTCCGCGGATTCACGGTCACGCACGAACTCACCGCGGGCGACTGGCCGCCGAGCTCGGCGATGAGCAGCGACATCGACACCATCATGAGCGAACGGTCCTTGTCCTCGGAGCGCTTCATGTAATGGGCGAGATGATCGATCTCGAACACGCACACCGTATATGCGGGACCGGGCAGCGAGAGGCCGTACCGCTTGCTCTGGTTCCCGAATTCCGCCTCGGTCACATCGCCGCGGAGCAGCTGCAGCAGCAAATTCTCGCGGAGCGCCGGCATCTTCTGCCTCAGCTCGTCGGCGAGCCGGTCATTCGCCTCGAGCATGTGCTGCATGAACTGATCGAGCTCGGCGAGGCCGCCCGCCGTAGGCTTCTGAAGCATCGGCAGCCGCTTCAGCAGCGTCTGGATCGGCACGTACAGCCGGTGCGAGGCGAACAGGGCGATGATCGCCCAGAGCAGCGCGACGCAAGCGGCCAGCAGCCACGTCAAATTGCGGATTTGCTGCGATTTCACGGTCAAGTTGGCGCTAGGCGTCAAGATCAAATACGACCAGTCGTTGAATGCAGACCGGTGCGATGACAGGTGTACGGACTCTTCGTCCAGTGTCAGCGTCGTCGTGTAGGGCGAGCCGGCGGTCTGCAGCCGCTTGGACAGGGTGACCGGCAGCGGCGTCCCGATCTCGGCCTCGTTCTGACTCAGGACGATCCGGCCATCGCTGTTCACGACCTGCACCTTGCTGCCGTTGCCCAGATCCACGCCCCGCAGCATCGTATAGACGCTGGACATGTCGACTTCCATCACAAGCGTGCCGTCGGTGCCCGATTGGCCGATCGGTCGGACGATCAGCAGGTTGCGTTGATTCGGATACGTATTCGGAGGAAGGATACGCGCACCCGTCGATTGAATCTTCCCTCCTTGCATCAAGCCTCCATAGGGAAACTCATTCGGCTTCAACAGCCCGAGCCGGTTCGAATAGACCATATCGTAGCGGTTGTACACGAGGAACACATGGAACAGTACATCCGAGTAGCTCCGGTATTTGGCGATCGTCTCCAGCATCTCGAGAGTAGCTTCCAGCGCGTTCAGCTGATCCATCGTAATGCCCAGCCGAACCGACTTCTCGATCGTCACGTCATTCGCAATCTGGATCGACAAGTACTCCATCCGCTTCAGGACGGAATCCACCTGGTCCGAGATTTGGCGAAGGGCAAGCTCATGCTTGGCGTTCACTTCAGACTGAATGCTCGTCGAGGCTAGGAAGGAGGCCGCGGAGCCTAGCAGCAGCACAGGAATCAGACTGAACAACAGCGAGAAGAGCATCAGCTTTTTTTTGAAAGAGAGTCGTTCCCACAAGGTCGGTCGTCGCAGCATGAATGCGTGCTCCTTTCTTCAGAACGAAATTGAAAACGCTTTCTTCTCTGAGAAAGAAATGCCTTATTAGTTCCACTATAACAGAAAAGCAGCGCCCGGGATATGAGGAGAAGGCCGGAAAGCCGGGTTGAGGCAAATCTGTGAATCCTGACCCATAACGCTGCCCGGGATACCGCAAGTGTGATTAATATCACAGCCCCTCCCATATGGCCGATGCTACGATGAAGCCATCCAAACGATGCAAGTCTAGAAGGGGAGGCAACGGTATGACCCGACAACATGAATCCGAGCAAGCGCCCGATAGCCAGCTGAGAGGAACCTTGGCGTCCGTCCTGCTGCTCGGCGCGGTGATCATCGCCATCTGGGGCGGCGTGTTCGCCATCTATGCGCTCCGCAGTTAATACGTTTCATCATCATGGGGAGGAATGAACGATGCATTTCCACAAGTACGAGAAAATATGGCTAACGTTCGGGATGACCATGCTCGTCGTCTTTTTGCTGGTGCTGGGGGTTGGCGCCTTCGCGATGGGGGCGGAGCCGCCGGGACATCACAGCGTACAGGTAGACCCGGAGAAGGTCGAGAAGATCGCGCCGTTCAACGAACCGGGGATTCGCCAGATCGGCAACCTCGAGTACGAGGCGATTATGGTCGGGAAAATCTTTTCCTATTTGCCTAACGAGATGAAGGTCCCGGTCGGAGCGACGGTGCATTTCTCGATCACGAGCCCCGATGTGGTACATGGCTTCCAGATCGTAGGCACAAACGTCAACGCGATGGTCGTCCCGGGCGAAGTCAACCATATTACGCATAAGTTCACGAAGCCGGGAACGTATTTGATTCTGTGCAACGAATATTGCGGCAGCGGCCACGAATTCATGGCGACCACGATCACCGTGGTGTGACCCTTTTCTAGCGGAGGCGGTAATGGATGGATACTCAAGTTAAGCTCGATCGCCGGGATTCGCTCCTGGCGCTGACTCATATTTTGTTCGCGTTCGGCGCGCTGGCGCTGGGCGGCTTTGCCGGACTGCTGCAAGGCATGGTGAAGGGCGGCAACTTCAAGCTCCCATGGGGCGTCGGTTACTACCAGCTGCTAACCGCACATGGGGTACTAATGGCGCTCGTATTCACAACGTTCTTCATCGTCGGATTCCTGTATGCGGGAGCGGCGTATACAACGGGAGGCGCGATGCGTCACGGCGTGCGAAAAGCCGGGTGGTGGGGCTTCGGCCTCATGGCCGGCGGCACGATACTCACCGTCATCATGATCTTGCTCGGCCAAGCGTCGGTGCTGTACACCTTTTACGCGCCGCTCAAGGCATCTCCGTTATTCTACATCGGCTTGACGCTCGTGGTCGTCGGCAGCTGGATCAGCGGCTTCGCCTTGTTCGCCCAATACCGCAGCTGGCGGCGGGCCAATCCGGGCAAGCTGTCCCCGCTGTTCCTATTCATGGCGATCGTCACGATGACGTTGTGGCTCATCGCGACACTCGGCGTCGCAGCGGAAGTGCTCCTGCTCCTGCTCCCCTGGTCGATGGGCTGGGTGCCGACGGTCAACGTCATGCTGTCGCGCTCGCTGTTCTGGTACTTCGGCCATCCGCTCGTTTACTTTTGGCTGCTGCCGACTTACATTTGCTGGTATGTCGTCATTCCGAAGCTCATCGGGGGCAAAGTGTTCAGCGATGCCCTGGCGCGACTGTCGTTCATCCTGCTCTTGCTATTCTCGATCCCGGTCGGCTTCCACCATCAGCTGACGGAGCCGGGCATCTCGTCGGCCTGGAAGTTCGTCCAAGTCGTACTCACGTTCATGGTTATCGTACCCTCGCTCATGACGGCGTTCTCGCTGTTCGCGATGCTCGAGCTGAGCGGCCGGGCCAAAGGCGCGAAGGGCATGTTTGGCTGGTTCCGCAAGCTGCCGTGGAAGGACGTCCGCTTCTTCGCCCCGTTCATGGGCATGGTCATCTTCATCCCGGCCGGCGCCGGCGGGGTCGTCAATGCGAGCAACCAGATGGACCAGGTCGTGCACAACACGCTGTGGGTGACCGGCCACTTCCATCTGACGGTAGCGTCGAGCGTGGCGCTCACGTTCTTCGGGCTCATCTACTGGCTCGTGCCGCTGCTCAGCGGGCGCAAGCTGACGGCGACGATCAACAAGCTCGGCATGGCGCAGACGTGGATCTGGGTTGCCGGCATGTTCCTCATGTCGGGTTCGATGCACATCGAAGGGCTGCTCGGAGCCCCGCGACGGACCGCGTTCGCGACTTATAACGATCATGCGACGGCGTTGTCGTGGATTCCGTTCAACCGGCTGCTCGGTATCGGCGGGGGCGTGCTGTTCGTCGGCATCCTGCTCATCCTGTACATCATTCTGGAGCTGGCGTTTTTCGCCGAGAAGGATGCATCGGGCGAGGAGCAGTTCCAGCTGGCGGAGGTGGCCGAGGATGCGCAGAAGACACCGGCGATCCTGGAAAACTGGAAAGTGTGGGTCGGCCTCGTCGTCGTGCTCATCCTGTTCGCTTACACGGTGCCGATCATCGAGATGCTGCGGGAGGTCCCGGGCTCGAAGCCTTGGATCACGTGGTAGAAAAAATAGAAAAGAACGCCACGTTTATCGACCTCTGAAGCAGAAGCTTCAGAGGTTTTCTTTATGTGGCCGCAACTGAATGGACGGTCCAAGTGTTGGTTAATCTAACCATAACCATACAAGCGATACGGCATGGTCGAGAAGGAAGGAACCCGCATGTTTTCTCGCAAGAAGCGGACTTTAACCCCATTTAGAGGCAGCGAGCAAAAGGCGGAGTTGAGTCATGTTCCGCTTTCTTCGGATTTGAACGAGAATGTCGATGCGCTTCGGGCGATCTACGCCAATTGCTCCGACGTCGTCTTCCGTCCTTTCTTCATCGGCGAAGAAAAGAAAGCGTTTCTCCTTTATATCGAAGGGCTATGCAATAAGGAAGAAGTGGACGCTAGCATCCTGACTCCCCTGATGGACGAGAGAGCGGCGAAATTCCAGACCGTGCTCGAGTTGGTGGAGAAGACTATAGCGGTAACCAAAGCGGATAAGGTTCAAGCCTTAGCGGATTGCATCACGCAGCTCTCCATCGGCAACCCGGTCATTCTGATCGAGAACGAGCCCATCGGCTATGCCTTCGGACTTTCCAAATGGGACAAGCGAGCCGTACAAGAGCCGTCCTCCGAGAACGTCGTCCGGGGATCGCGCGAGGGGTTTACGGAATCGCTGGGTGTGAATACTTCGATGCTGCGGAGAAAAATTCGAAGTCCCCAGTTGAAACTGATCCACATGAGCGTCGGCCGCTATACCCAAACGGATATGACGGTGGCCTACATGGAAGGAATTGCGGATCCGGTCTTGATCGAAGAACTGAGCAAACGATTGAAACGGATCGATATAGACGGAGTCCTGGAGAGCGGATATATCGAAGGGATGATTGAAGACAGCCCCTATTCCCCGTTTCCGCAGATTATGGATACCGAACGTCCGGATATCGCCGTTTCGAGTCTGTTGGAAGGCAAAGTGATCGTACTGGTCGACGGGACCCCCTTCGTCTTGATCGCGCCGACCACGTTTTTCTCCTTGCTTCAATCGAGCGAAGATTATTTTCAGCGCTTCCTGATCGGCACCGCCATCCGGTGGCTCCGTTATTTATTCGTGATGATCTCGCTGTTGCTTCCTTCGCTCTATGTGGCCATCTCGACGTTTCATCATGAGATGCTGCCGACCACCCTGCTGCTCAGCGTCGCTTCCTCCCGGGAGCACGTACCATTCCCGGCGCTGGTAGAGGCGCTGATTATGGAAATTACGTTCGAAGCGCTTAGGGAGGCCGGGATTCGGCTGCCTAAGCAGATCGGGGCCGCTGTGAGCATAGTCGGGGCACTCGTCATCGGCCAGGCGGCCGTTCAAGCGGGCATAGTGTCCGCTCCGATGGTCATGGTGGTCGCGATCACAGGGATCGCTTCCTTCACCATCCCCCGATATTCCGCGGGAATCGCGCTGCGGATGCTGCGTTTTCCCATCATCATGCTGGCAGGCTCGCTCGGCTTGATGGGCGTCATCCTGGGTATGATTTTTATCCTGATTCACCTATGCTCCTTGCGTTCCTTCGGCGTGCCTTATATGTCCCCGATGGCGCCGATGAAATTCAGGGATATGAAAGACATCATGGTGCGGGCTCCCTTATGGATGATGGATACTCGACCGCATCTGACCGGAGCTTCCAACCCGCATCGGCAGGCACCGGGTCAGAAGCCGAATCCGGCGAAGGGAGACGACTAATTCCTAGTGACAAGGGGGTTTGGCTATAGGATGAAAAAGCTGCTGCTCACCCTGCTGTTCGCAATGCAGAGCTCGGTTCTTGCCGGCTGTTGGGACCGCATTGAAATCAATGACGTAGCCCTCGTGACCGGACTCGGGATCGATCAAATCAACGAGAAGAACATCGAACTGACCGCGGAGATGCATATTCCTAGAGCGATAGGCGGAGCGGGCAATCCAGGCGGCGGCAGCAGCAGCGGCAATGCTCAAACGTTCATAAGGAGCGGGGTCGGAAGAACGATTGCCGACGCCATCTCGGATTTGCAGCAAAAAATTCCGCGCCGGGTATTCTGGGGGCAAACGAAAGTCGTTGTATTCGGGGAAGCGATGGCTAAAAACGGCATTCGGGAACAGCTCGATTTCTTGACCCGGCATTCTCAGCCCCGGTTGCGGTCCTACATGTTCGTGGCCAACGGCACGGCCAAGGATATCCTCGTGCTGCTGCCTCCGCTCGAGCGTGCCTCGTCCGAAGTGCTCCGGGAGATGGCCGTCTCGGAAGTGCTGAAGAGCGTAACCTTGAAGGAGCTGCTGCAGATGGTGAGCGGGGACGGCCAAGGGGCATCGATGCCGATGGTTAAGAAGCTTACTCCCGAGCCGGGTAAGAAGTGGAAAGAAACGATTGCCTATATCCACCAGACCGCGATTTTCAAAAAAGATAAAATGATCGGATCGATCAACGATAACTTGACCCGTGGGCTGCTATGGATCCGGGACGAGATTAAGGAAGCGAATATCACGATCGAGCCGGAAAAGGGAGAAGGGTATATCTCCAGCAGAATTCTTCGGGCCGATACCGAGCTCATCCCCAGGGTGGAGGACGGGAAATGGAAGGTGACCGTGAAAGCGTCAACGACTGCCGATGTGATCGTAAACGGAAGCGATCTGAACCTGATGAATCCGGAAATCGTGCTCAAGCTCCAAAAGAAGCTGGAGGAGGACATTGAACATTTGATGGCCCGAACGGTGCAATTGGTGCAGAAAGAAATGCACGCCGATATTTTCGGGTTCGCCGAGCAATTTCACCGCAAATACCCTCAGCCGTGGAAGTCGGTCAAACCGAATTGGGAGGAACGGTTCCCTGCAGTCGAAGTGGCGTTCGAGGTCAAAGCCAACATCCGCCGGCCGGGCTTATCCGGACCGCCGCAAGGGCTGCCGGAGGAGGAGGTGAAGCAGCGTTGAAAACGTTCGCCGTGCTAGGGGTTACGGTCGTTGCGGTCTTTATGATTTTGTTCGAATGGCCCAAGCTGAAGCGGGATCAGAAAAAGGAAAAAGCGGCGATGATCTGCCTAGCGGCCATAGGCTGGCTGCTCGCGGTGCTGCTGGTGTTTTTTCCGGAAATGCCCGGTCCTACCCAGCTGTTCGATACGATCTTCAAGCCGTTGGGAAAGAAGCTGGAATAAGGAATGAAAACGAGAAGGAAGGAGTTCCCCGATGATTGAAAAAGGTAAAATTTCGGCCACCCAAATGTCCTTTCTCGTCTATGCGAATATTGTGGCTACCGCGATCCTGATCATACCCGGCATTACGTACAAGCATGCCAAGCAGGATATGTGGCTGTCGCCGATCATTGGTTCGCTTACAGGGTTCCTTGTTGTTGCCGTCGTATATCGATTGCATAAGCTTTATCCCGCGGAGACGCTGTTTGAGTACAGCCAGCACATTTTGGGCAAAATTCCGGGCAAAGTGCTTGGCTTCTTCTATGTGTTTTACTTCCTCTTTGCGGCCGGACATACTGTCAGGCAGTACGCCGACTTCATGGTCGGGACGTTTCTCGGCAAGACGCCCATCCTCATGGTCATGGCGTGTCTCGCTCTGGCCAGCGCTTTCGTCGTAAGGGCGGGCTTGGAAGTATTGGGGAGACTGGGGGAGATGTTCGTCCCGGTCCTGTTCTTGCTCTGGCTCATCCTCGTCCTGCTGCTCATCCCGGAACTGGATGCGGGGAATATGCTTCCCTTCATGGAGAATGGAATCGGGCCCGTGCTTCGCGGCGCGGTCGGTCCGCTGAGTTGGAATTTGATCTTCATCCTCATATTCGCTTTGTTCCCCTATTTGAAAGACCGGAGGAAGGGCTTGAAGGGGGGCATGTTCTCCGTCGTCGCCGTGATGGTGACCTTGTTCATCACCAATCTGGCTACGCTTATGCTGTTCGGCAACATAACGGGCCATTTCGTATATCCGGTCATGAGCGCTTCCCGCTACATTTCCTACGCGGAATTTTTTGAAAATCTCGAGGCGATCGTCATGGTCATCTGGATGGGAGGGACGTTCATCAAATTGGGGTTGTACCACTACGTGATCGCGCTGGGTACGGCCCAATTGTTGAATTTGTCGGAATACAAACCGCTAGCCTTGCCATTTGGCTTCCTGATCACCTTGTTCGGGTTGTGGGCCGCCCCCAACCTGCCGAGCCAGGCGCATCACTTCGTGATCGCCAGTCCCTTCGAGACGCTTACGTTTTATCTTATCATCCCGGTTATTCTGCTCTGTATCGGATTACTTCGCAAGCGAAACGGCATCGTCCCCGCGTCCGGGCCGGGTCAGAATCGCCCCGCCGATCAGGAAGGTGCCGCTAATGTAGAAGACGGACGCGAGGCCCGCCCACGAGCCGACGAGTCCGAAGAATAGCGGCGCAATCATCTGTGACAGCCGATTCGTCGCCATGCGCAGACCGAGCACCTCGCCGGTGCGCGTGGAGGGCGACGCGTTGTACGTCGTCGTCATCGACAGCGGCTGGCCGAAGCCGAGCCCGGCACCCATCAGCGCGCTCAGCAGCCCGAGCGCCAGCTCTTGGCCGGTGAGCGGCACGAACAGGAAGGCGAGGCCCGCGAGCAGGATCGACAGCAGCAGGATGCGGCTGCGGCCGACGAGCGCCGTCAGACGGGACAGGAAGAAGCGAACGGACACCATCGCGATTCCCTGGATCGTAATGATCCAGCCGATCGCGGAGGCGGACAAGCCCAGCTGCAGCGCGAGCAACGGGAAGTACGCGACGAAGATGTCGCGGGAGTACAACACGAGCGCACTCGAAGCGAGCGCCTTGCGCAGCATCGGGATGCGCAGCAGCTGCAGCGGCGATTCGCGGCCGGCTGACGCGGACGCGCCGGACGTGTCGGACGTGCCAGCGGCTCCCGCAGTTGCCTTGCGCATGACGATGTTCGGAATCCGGAAGGCCAGCGCGATCGGCAGCAGCCCCACCGCCGCGGCGGCCATGAACACGAACGAATAGGAGAAGTGGTCCGCAAGATAACCGCCCGCCACGGGCCCTATCACCCCGCCTATCGCGACCGACATGCTCAGCATGCTGAAGTAATGGTCGCGGTTGTGCGGGGCGGCGGCGTTGCCGAGCACGTTCTGCAGCGAGATGTTGATGAAGATGTGGGAGATGCCCACGACCGCTTGCGAGACGAACAGCGCCCACATCGAGGGCAGTGCGAACGGCAGCGCTACTCCGACGGTCATCCCTATCGTCCCCAGCACGACCGGCAGCCGGTCGCCCACCCTGTCCGCGATTTTGCCGACATGGATGGCGAACAGAAGCGGCAGCAGGGCGTACGCCGCAGTCAGCATTCCGATCTCCATCGTACCGGCCCCGAGACCGGCGCCGAAGAGCGGAATGATCGGGCGGGTTAGATTCAGCATGATTTGGAATCCGAGCACAATGGCAATGACAATGTTTAGCAACCGGATCATCCCCTTCTCTCGCAGTCTAGCACTGGATGAGGGACATTATAGCACACGGAAGCCCGCCGACACGGGGAACCGCAGGCCGGGCGCCCGTGAAATTTATGAACGAAACGTACGCTTATCGAACTTATGGAACAAATGAACACAATGTAGCCGGCTGAAAACGCTTCCGGCTATACTTCTGAGGCAAGCTAACTAGAGCGCAAGGGGTGTAGCCACAATGAAAAATAGCATCGGCGGCAAAAGCATGATCGTCCGGCTGGAGCTGCAGGCGGAGCGAGTTCACTTCGGCCAGCTCATCACCGTCATTACCGAGAACGGCGGCGACGTAATCGCCATCGACGTCATTCAGACCGGACCGGAAGGGTCTGTCCGCGATATTACGGTGACCGCAGCCGAGCAGGCCCACACCGACTCCATTCTCCGCGCGATCCGTGAGGTGCCCGGAGTGAAGCTGCTCCATGCGTCGGACCGTACGTTCCTGCTTCACTTGGGGGGCAAGATCGAGATGAAGCCGAAGGTGCCGATCCAGAACCGCGACGACTTGTCCCGCGTGTACACGCCGGACGTCGCGAGGGTGTGCATGGCGATCCATGAGCATCCGGAGAATGCGTTCAAGCTGACGATCAAGCGCAATACGGTAGCGGTCGTCTCGGATGGCAGCGCGGTGCTGGGGCTCGGCAACATCGGGCCGGAAGCGGCCATGCCTGTTATGGAAGGCAAGGCGATGCTGTTCAAGCAGTTCGCCGAGGTGGACGCGTTCCCGATCTGCCTGAATACGCAGGACACGGACGCGATCGTGGAGACGATCAAGCATATGGCTCCCGCGTTCGGCGGCATCAACCTGGAGGACATTTCCTCGCCGCGCTGCTTCGAGATCGAGGACCGGCTGCGCCGGGAGCTCGACATCCCCGTCTTTCACGACGACCAGCACGGAACGGCGGTCGTGCTGTACGCGGGCCTGATCAATGCGCTCCGGGTGGTCGGGAAATCGATCGGTCAGGTCAAAGTGGTCGTGTGCGGCATCGGTGCGGCGGGAATCGCCTGTACGAAAATATTGCTGGCGGCCGGGGTGAAAGAAGTGATCGGCATAGACCGCGAAGGCGCGATCACGGCGGATCGCCAGTACGCCAATCCGATGTGGGACTGGTACGCCCGCCATACGAATCCGAATCGCTACGACGGTTCCTTGTCCGGCGCGCTCGCAGACGCGGACGTGTTCATCGGCCTCTCGGCCGGCGGCATCCTGAAGCGCGACGATGTCCTGCGCATGGCGGAGCGGCCGATCGTGTTCGTCATGGCCAATCCGACGCCGGAGATCCATCCCGACGAGATCGAGGACATTGCGGCTGTAATCGCCACCGGGCGTTCGGATTTTCCGAATCAGATCAACAACGTGCTCTGCTTCCCCGGCATGTTCCGGGCCGCTCTCGATTGCCAGGCTTCGACCATCAACGAAGAGATGAAACTGGCCGCTGCGCAAGCGATCGCTTCGGTCATCTCCGACGAGGAGCGCAACAAGCACTATGTGATCCCGAGCGTGTTCAACCAAGAGGTCGTGCGCCGCATCCGGCAGGCGGTCATTCAAGCCGCTTTGCGCACCGGGGTTGCGCGTAGAACGCCGCGCGAGTTTCGCTAAGTAAGTCCCGGGGGCCAGCCGTGAACAATATGAGCAAAATGCGCACAATGAGCTTATTGCACATTATTGCGTTAAGGATCGGAAATCGGAAAGCCCGTGGTATGATGTTCATGCGAAACAATAAAGCGCTTTCATAAAACGGTTTCACCCGGTCGAGTGATTGGGCAAAAAGGGACAACGAATCAATGGGGAGGGTATCTAGATGATGAAGAACATGGTAAAGCATAGTTGGAAAGCCGCGGTGGCCGGTCTCCTGGCGGCCAGTCTGGCGGCCTGCGCCAGCGGCGGCGGGAGCAAGCCTGCCGCGTCGGGGACAGCGGCGCCTAGCAAGGAACCGGCTGCGACGCAAGCGGCGTCCAAGTATCCGGAGAAGCCTCTCAGCATCGTCGCTCCGTCCGGAGCCGGCGGCGGTTGGGACTTGACCGCGCGGGCGATCGCCAAGACGCTTGGGGATACGAAGCTCGTCGACAAGCCGATCACGGTCGAGAATAAGCCGGGCGGCGGCGGAACGGTGTTCATGGCGGAGTACTCGACAAAGGACGTGAAGGACAATTACAAGCTGTTCGTCAGCTCGCCGCCGATTCTGATCAACAACCTGAAGAAGGAAGGCAACACGCCTTACGGCTACAAGGATACGACGCCGCTCGCGCAGCTGACCAAGGATTTCGGGGCGATCGCGGTACCGGCGAATTCCAAATACAATGACTTGAAGTCGCTGCTGAACGACCTGAAGGCCGATCCGACGAAGCTGACGATCGCAGGCGGCTCGGCACCGGGCTCGATGGACCACCTGGTCTCGATTCTCCCGGCGTTCAAGTTCGGCGTCGATCCGAAGAAAATCAAATACGTCTCCTACGACGGCGGCGGCGAAGCGATGACCGCGCTGCTCGGCGGCAATGCTGACGTACTTGGTACCGATGCGTCTTCGCTCGACCAATACTTGAAGGCCGGCAAGATCAAAGTGCTCGCGGTAGCGGCTCCCCAGCGGCTCGGCGGGTCCATGAAGGACGTGCCGACGATGAAGGAGCAGGGCGTCGATGCGGAATTCCTCATCTGGCGCGGCATCTTCGGACCTAAGGAAATGAGCGCGGACGCCAAGAAATATTGGGAGGATACGCTGAAGAAGCTGTCCGACAGCGATGCGTGGAAGAAAGAGCTGCAGGCGAACAATTGGGAGAGCGATTTCAAGAAAGGCGACGATTTCAAAACGTACCTGGGCCAGCAAGAAACGCTGATCAAAGACATGCTGACGGCGCTCGGCATGCAAAAATAAATCGTACGGCCGAAGGGGGAGAAGAGTCGTTCTTCTCCCTTCGTGCATCAAAAGGAGGGACCCGCTTTGAATAAAACGTTCGACCGTTACGCCGGCGTCGTGTTTCTGGCGGTCGGGGCGCTGTTCATGATCGAGAGCCGGAGCATCTCGTCCAGCGCGTACGGCAGCAACGTCGGCCCCAATATTTTTCCGTTCATCCTCGGCCTGTTCCTCACGCTGCTCAGCCTTCGCCTGATCTATGAGACGTTCCGCTACAAGCAGCCCGAGACCGGCAAGCCGAAAGAGAAGCTCGATTACAAGCGGTTCGGCATTATTTTCGCCGCGGCCGTGCTATATGCGTACTTCCTGGAGGAGATCGGCTATGTCATCTGTACGTTCTTGTTCCTGTTTATCGGGTTCCAGACGATGCAGCAGGGGAAAGTGTGGGTATCGCTCGTCATCTCCGGGGGATTCTCATTCGGGGTTTACTATCTATTCGTCCATGTCATGGACGGGACGCTGCCAAGCTTCCCCGCATGGCTCGGCTTATCGTAGGAGGGATATGCAATGGGCACAATCGATTACTTGCTGCATGGACTGGCCACTGCGGCCCAATGGCATAATATCGTGTTCGTCTTCCTAGGTGTGTTGATCGGCACGGTCGTAGGCGTGCTGCCGGGCATCGGCCCTATGAGCGGGGTTGCGCTGCTGATTCCGATTACCGCGACGATGACGTCCGGGCTCGGTCCGGAGGAAGCGGCGACCAGCTCGATCATCCTGCTCGCCGGCGTCTATTACGGCGCCATGTACGGCGGGTCGACGACTTCGATTCTGCTCAACACGCCGGGCGAATCCTCGTCCGTCGTGACGACGCTCGACGGCTACCAGATGGCGAAGCAGGGCAGAGCCGGGGCGGCGCTGTCGATCGCGGCCATCGGTTCGTTCGCGGCCGGCATCGTGGCGCTGCTCGGCCTGATCTTCCTCGCGACGCCGCTCTCGGCGGTCGCGATCAAATTCGGGCCGGCGGAATACTTCTCGCTTATGGTGCTCGGGCTGTTCGCGATCAGCGGACTCGCCGGGAAGTCGATGGTGAAGTCGCTGATCATGGTCGCGAGCGGGCTCTTGCTCGCCACCGTGGGCATCGACAACGTGTCGGGGGTCGCCCGGTTCACGTACGACATCCCGGAGCTGTACCAGGGCTTCGAGTTCCTGACCGTCGCCGTCGGGATGTTCGCGCTCGGCGAAGTGTTCAAGACGATTCTGGAGCGGGAGTCGAACGAAGGCGAGATTGCCAAGATCAGCCGCATTACGCCGACGAAGCAGGACTTGAAGGACAGCGCCGCCCCGATCGCGCGGGGATCCGTGCTCGGCTTCTTCATCGGGCTGCTCCCGGGCGCCGGCGCCATTCTGGCCTCGTTCTTCTCCTATATCATGGAGAAGAAGCTGAGCCGCAACCCCGAGAAGTTCGGCAAGGGCGCGATCGAAGGCGTCGCCGCGCCGGAGTCCGCGAACAACGCCGCCTCCGGCGGCGCTATGATCCCGCTGCTCACGCTCGGGATACCGTCCTCGGGCACGACGGCGATTATGATGGGCGCCTTCATCATGTACAACGTGCAGCCGGGTCCGCTCCTGTTCCAGGACCACCCGCAGCTCGCGTGGGGCGTCATCGCCAGCATGTTCGTCGGCAACCTGATGCTCTTGATTCTGAACATGCCGCTCGTGCGGTTGTTCGCCAAGGTCATCGAGACGCCGACCAAATATTTGATCCCGTTGATCGTCGCTTTCTCGGTCTTCGGGGTGTATGCCGTCCAGTTCTCGACGTTCGATCTGCTGCTCATGATGGGCTGCGGCGTAGCCGGCTACTTCCTATCCAAGAATGATTTCCCGCTTGCTCCGCTCGTGCTCGGGCTCATCCTCGGTCCGATGCTGGAAAACAACATGCGCCGCGCGCTCACGATCTCGAACGGCGATTTCATGATTTTCCTGCAGAAGCCGGTGTCGCTCGCGTTCCTGATCATCGGCCTGCTGTGGCTGACGATCCCTCTGTTGCTGAAGCTGCGGGGGAAGCGGGTGCTGGTGAACGAAGAAGCTTGACCTCTATGTTGAACGAGCCCATCTCCGGTTATACTGGAGGTGGGTTTTGGTGCACATTTAAGAATTATTTGTGGGGGAAAGGAGGGATCCGGATGCGGCTGCAAACGAAGCTGATCCTGCTCATCTGTTCGGTCTTGCTGTTCGTTACGGTCGTGCTCGCGTTCTCTTTTCAGCGAATGTGGGAAAACTCGCTGAAGGACCAGATCGGGACGACTGCGCTTAACATAGCCAAAGCGGTGGCGGTCATGCCGGTGATTCGGGACGCTTTCGACGACCCCGACCCCTCCAAGACGATCAATCCGCTCGTAGAGACGATCCGACAGCAGACCGGGGCCGAGTTCATCGTGGTCGGCAACCGGAACGGCATCCGCTACTCCCACCCGAACCCCGAGCGAATCGGCCAGGATATGGTCGGCGGGGACAACGGGCCGGTGTTCGAGGGCAAGTCGATCGTGTCGGAGGCGGTCGGGACGCTCGGCTTGTCGCTTCGCGGCAAGACTCCGATCTATGACGACCAGGAGCGGATTATCGGCGTCGTCTCCGTAGGTTTCCTCATCGAGGACATTAACGAGACGGCCGTCCACTACCGGAATTCGATTGTGCTCTTGGCGACGATCACGCTGCTCGTCGGAGCGGGGGCTGCTACGCTGATCGCACGGAATGTGAAGAAGTCCATCCACGGCCTGGAGCCGGAAGAGATCGGCCACTTGTACGGAGAGAGCCGGGCGATTCTGGAGTCGGTCCGCGAAGGTATCCTGGCGGTCGACCGGAGCGGCCGGGTGACGGTCATCAATATGACCGCCCAGCATATGCTCGGTTATCCGAGCGACGCTGCGTTGGTCGGCCGGCACATCCTGGACGTGCTGCCAACCTCCCGGCTCATGGAAGTGCTCCGGACCGGGGAGGCGGAATTCGATAAGGAAATGCTCATTAACGAGGTGTCGATCCTCGTCAACCGGCTGCCGGTAACGGATGAGCACGGGCATGTAATCGGGGCGGTGTCCAGCTTCCGGAACAAGGACGAGCTGTACCGGCTGAGCGAGGAGCTGTCCCAGGTGAAGCAATATGCCGAAGGCTTGCGCGCCCAGACGCACGAGTTCTCGAACAAGCTGTACACGATCTCGGGCTTGATCCAGCTCGAGTCGTATCAGGAGGCGCTGCACCTGATCGCGCACGAGACGGACGTGCACCAGGATCTGATCCGCTTCATCATGCGGGAAATTCCGGATCCGATGATCGGCGGAGTGCTGATCGGGAAGTTCAATCGGGCCAAGGAGCTGAAGGTCGTCTTCGAGGTGGATCGGGAGAGCTCGTTCCGCGACGTCCCGGCTTCGATTCCGCGAGGCCCTCTAGTGACCATTATCGGCAATTTGATCGACAACGCGATGGATGCCGTGCTCGCGGTCGACAGGCCGTCCCGGTGGGTCTCGATTCTGCTTACCGATCTGGGCGACGACCTGATCATCGAAGTGGAGGACAACGGCTGCGGGGTCCCGGACGAGCTCACACAGCGCATCTTCGAGACCGGCTTCTCCACGAAGGACGAGAACCGGGGCTTCGGATTGCCGCTCGTCAAGCAGGCGGTTGAGCAGTTGAAAGGGAACCTTACGTTCGCCCGCGGGGAGTTCGGCGGCACCGTGTTTACGGTCGCGCTGCCTAAGGAGAGGAGAGATTCGCATGCTGCAGGTACTCATTATTGAAGACGATATTCGGATCGCACAGATCAACCGGCGGTTCGTGGAGAAGGTGCCCGGATTCCGCGTCATCGGCATCGCGACGGACGAATCTCAGGCGATGGAGCACTTGGAGATTTTCCTGCCGGACTTGATCCTGCTTGACTTGTACTTCCCGGACATGCATGGGCTGCAGCTCCTGAAGACGATCCGCGAGCGGTACCCCGCGTCCGACGTCATCATCATTACTGCGGCGAAGGAGCTGGAGACGGTGCGGGAAGCGATGCGCGGCGGCGTGTTCGATTTCATCATCAAGCCGGTTATCTTCGAGCGGTTCCAGGAGAAGCTGCTGCAATACAGCCGGTTTCGTCAAAAGCTGAAGTCGCTCGAGGGGGCGAGCCAGGTCGAGCAGCAGGAGATCGACGAGCTGCTGCGCGGCAGCGGGGCCGGGCCTTCCAGGGAGACGTATTTGCCCAAAGGCATCGACAAGCTGACGCTGGAGAAGATGTCGGGGCTCATCCGCGACAATAGCGGAGGCTTGACCGCCGAGGAAGTGGGCCGTCGGATCGGAGTCAGCCGCTCGACCGCCCGGCGTTACCTCGAGTACTTCGTGGCGCAGGGCGAGATGGTCGCCGATCTCTCATACGGTACGGTCGGCCGGCCGGAGCGGGTGTACAAGAGCCTGAAGTCTTGACCCGGAAGAGCAGCGAGGCGCGGAATATTGGAGTCGCCCGCTGCATCCGGCCCTTCCGACGGATCCAATCGACCGAGAACGCTCACTTCCTCCGGCTTGAGCCCTTTCTACCGGCCATCCGCCTCTATAAAACAACCTCTTAGTGTTTCTTCCCATGCGACCGACGCTCTTGTTACGAACGTCATCCCGCCCCTCATTTTTGACCCCTCCTTGCCGCTTGATTAGAATTATTATAAAAAAGTATTGACTATAATCTGAGTTAAATTATAATAATTATCATGAAGGAATCAAGAGAGACCCAACGGGAAAGGAGCAGGTCCATGTACGATGTGATCATTATTGGCGGTGGACCGGCCGGCTCGTCGGCGGCCATGTATACCGCTCGAGGCGGGCTTAAGACGCTCGTCATCGACAAAGCGCCGAATGCGGGAGCCCTGGCGCTCACGCACAAAATCGCTAACTATCCCGGCGTCGAGGGCGAATCGACCGGCAAGGAGCTGCTCGACCGGTTCCGGCGGCAAGCCCAGTCGTTCGGGGCTGAGTACCTGCATACGACGCTGACTGCCGTCGATGTGGAGGAGGACGTCAAGTCGGTGTTCACCTCCGACGGGATCTTCGAAGCGAAGGCGGTTATCGTCGCTACCGGCTCCAAAGGCCGCAACCGGATGCTGCCGGGCGAGGAAGTGCTGCTGGGCCGGGGCGTGAGCACGTGCGCCACATGCGACGGTGCATTCTTCGCCGGGAAGAAGGTCGCCGTCATCGGCGATTCGGAGGAAGCGGTCGACGAGGTGCTGGCGCTCGCCAAGTTCGGGATGGAGATCGACTTCTACATTCCGCGGGCCGAGCTTCAGGGCGACACGCACATGCCGGATGTGCCGAACACCCGGGTGCACTTTCGCACCCGGCCGCTCGAGATTCTGGGCGACCGGCGGGTAGAGGGCGTGCGGATCCGCCGCCCTTCCGGCGAGGAGGAAGTTGTCGGGGCCGACGGCGTGTTCGTCTTCCTGTCCGGCAGCAAGCCGGGCACGGATTTCCTGCAGGGGCAAGTGCCCCTGGACGACGAGGGCTTCATGGTGCTCGACTCCCTCATGCAGTCGCCGGTCCCTGGCGTCTTCGGTGCCGGCGAGGTGCGACGGACGCCGGTGAAGCAGGCGGTTGTAGCCGCCGCCGACGGAGCGATCGCCGCCATGGCGGTCGACAAGTACATCAACAAGCGGTCGCAAGTGCTGCCGCAATACAAATAATAGAGGGAGCGTGATCTAGCATGTCCCAAAGTGCCAACGCCATTGTATATTCCAGCACGAACTGCCATTACTGCGCCCAGCTGAAGCAATATTTGACCGATCAGGGCGTCGCCTATGAAGAGCGCAACATCGACACGAACGAGGAGCATGCGATGCAGCTTCAGGGGCTCGGCATGATGTCGGTTCCGGTCACCGTGATCGGCGGGATGACGATACTCGGGCTGAATCCGAGCCGGATCAAGAAGGCCTTGGCCGCGATTTCTTAAGTTACCGCATCTCTAACTCAAATCCATAAGGAGGACTACCCTATGACCCCAGCTGCCTTAACGACACCGACTCTGTACCCCGCCCCCAAGATGGGCTTGCCTGCACCGGAATTCTCCCTGCTCTCGACCAAAAACTTGGAGACGTTGGAGGAAAAAGTGAGTTTGGCCGATTTTAAAGGAAAATGGCTGCTGCTTTTCTTCTGGCCGTTCGACTTCACGTTCGTCTGCCCGACGGAGATTATCGCCTTCAGCGACCGCTACGACGAGTTCCTGGACCTCGACTGCGAGATCGTCGGCGCCTCCGTCGACAGCGTTTATACGCACCGCGCCTGGATGAACACATCCCGCGACGCGAACGGCATCGGGCCGATCCGCTACCCGATGGGCGGCGATGTGACGAAGGAAGCCGCCCGCGCGTACGGCGTGCTCGACGAGGAATCGGGCTCGGCGCACCGGGGCTTGTTCATCATCGATCCGGATGGCATCCTGCGCTATCAGGTCGTGACGGACATGAACGTGGGCCGCAGCGTGGACGAGACGCTTCGCGTGCTTCAGGCGCTCCAGGCGGGCGGCCTGTGCCCGGCGAACTGGAAGCCCGGCCAAGCTACGTTGTAAGCTGGACGACCATACACCTTCTAGCCAGCATAATGCACGGTCAACCCGATCCCTTACCCAGGGGTCGGGTTTTTGTTTTCGAGTCTTTTCACCGTTCATGCAACTACCCGTAACTCGGAGCGTGGGAGGAGGGGGATGGCGATGCTGTAGAGTAGAAAAATTACTTTGGGGCGTGGGGAGAGGCGGGTGGCGATGCTGTAGAGTAGAAAAATTACTTTGGAGCGCAGAAAATGGGTGGAAGTGATGCTGTAAGTAGAAAATTAGTTTGGAGCGTGGGAAGAGACTGGTAGTGATGCTGTAGAGTAGAAATATTACTTTGGAGCGTCATGCCACCATAGAGCGATATTCCGGTTTTTCTACCCCATAGGGTACAATGAAAAAAGTAATGATCCCCCTGCTATAAATGGACGGAGCCGTTCGTCTTACATACAGAAAGGAGCGGAAGGCATGCACGAGAGCGAAATGATCCCCGATAAGTTCAAAGCGCTGTTCATGGAGCATTACCCGTCCGTGTTGCGGAAGCTGTCCGCGCTGGTGGCCGATCGTGCGGTGGCGGAGGATCTGGCGCAAGAGACGTTCCTGCGGCTGTACCGGACGCCGCCCGACGAGCTCGACAAAGTCGGTGCGTGGCTCCACCGCGTGCTGACCCGCCTCGCGTACGATTATCTGCGCCAGGCCGGTCGGCGGGAGCAGGTGCAGGCACGCGAGCAGGCGCGGTTCGTCTCGGAAGAGCAGGCGGAGCCCGGCAGCGAGCAGCTCGTCATCCAGAACTGGGAGCGCGACGTCGTGAAGTCGGTGCTGGCCAAGCTGTCGCAGCGCGACCGGGAAGCGCTGCTTATGCGCGAGAACGGTTATAGCTACGCGGAGATCGCCGAGCGGCTGCAAGTGAATCCGAAGATCGTAGGTTCGCTCATCATGAGAGCGACCGCGAGATTCCGCAAAAATTATCCCACGGAGGCGGTGGACGAATGAACAAGGATAAAGAACAAAGAGGGAAGCGGGTACACGCCGTAGACGGCTTCCCGATGAAGCCGGACATAGTCGACATACCGGAGGTGACGGATACCGCGAACGCAACGGATCTGACTATCACCGAAGCCGATACGAACAAAGCTTGGGAGGCGTTCCAGCGCAAGGTGCGGCTCGAGCCGGTGCCGGACATATGGCGGCGTCCGGACCCGAAGCCGACGGCTATGCCGCGTATCGCGGCGGATGAACCTGCTGCGGGGAGTCTGACACAACCTGAAGTTAAGCCGCACGGGACCGGCATGAGCGCCGGCCCACACCATTCGCGGACGACTATGCTGCGCCCTCGCCGCCGGGCACTTCGTCGATGGGTATCGGCGGTGGCGGCGGTCGCCATCACGGGGACGATCCTGTTCACCCCGCTCGGAGCGGACGCCCTTGCCTCCCTGTACCAGACTTTCCGGCTCCAGCATCTGAACGCGGTCACGATCACCATGGACGACTTGGAGCGGCTGAGCAATTCGCTCGCCAAGGGCAGCGTGGACATGGCGAATTTCGATCTGAACCAATTCGGCCAGCTGTCCCAGCAAGGCGGAGGTCCTAACCGGACGGTGACGGCTGCGGAAGCGGCTCAGGCCGCCGGCTACCCCCTGAAGACGCTGCCGGGCATGACCGCCGCCGACACGTCGGCCAAGTACGAAGTGCAGCCGTCGCTCAAGCTCGGCTTCCAGCTCCACACCGCGCCGATCAACAAGCTGATCGGGCAGCTGGGCGGCAAGTCGAAGCTGCCGGCCTCCGTGGACAATGCGCCGATCACGATCGAACTCCCGACGATCGTGAATATGAAGCAAGGCAGCAAGAGCTTGGTCCAACTGCAAGCTCCGACGATCGTCGTACCGGAGGGCGTGGACATCGCCCAGGTGCGCAAGGCGGTACTGGACTTGCCGATCTTGCCGGAGGAGCTGCGCGACAAGCTCGAGGGCATCGAGGACTGGCGCACCACGCTGCCGTTGCCGGCGGTGGAGGGCAGCTCCACAGCGACGACCGTAGCAGGTAGAGAAGCGGTACTTTACCATTCCGGCTCGCTCCGGGCTTTGGCTTGGCTCGACAACGGGCGGATCTACCAGCTGAACGGCTCTACGGCGGACTATCCGACCGACGCCGCCATCCTGGCGGAAGCGAAGGAGATTATAGGTTCATGATGATTCGTACGATGCACCTGACCAAGCATTACGACGACCGGATCGGCTGCAGCGACATTACGCTCTCGATCGAGCCGGGAACGTGCTTCGGCCTGCTCGGCCCGAATGGGGCGGGGAAGAGCACGTTCGTGAAAATGCTGGTCGGCTTGCTGCGCCCGACCGCGGGGGAAGCTTACATCCACGGCTTCCCCGCCGGGGAGGTGGAGGCGAGACGCGCTCTCGGTTACTTGCCGGAGCTGTTCCGCTACCCGGACTGGCTCACGGCTACCGAGGTGCTCCGGTTTCATGCCCGCCTGAGCGGCATCGGGGCCAGGGAATCCCGTTCCGCTCGCATGACGGCTCGGATCCGGGAAGTGCTGAACGTGGTCGGGCTGGAAGGACGGGCGCACGAACGGATCAAGCAATTTTCCAAAGGGATGCAGCAGCGGCTCGGGATTGCGAACGCCATTCTCATGGACCCGGACCTCGTCCTGCTCGACGAGCCTTCCTCCGCGCTCGATCCGATCGGGCGCTATGAAGTCCGAACGATCGTCAGGAAGCTGCGCGAAGCGGGCAAAACGATCTTCCTCAATACCCACCTGCTCGAGGACGTGGAGTCGGTCTGTGACCAGGTCGCCCTTCTGTACAACGGGGAGTTGAAGGCGACCGGACCGCTGGACGCCTTCCTCCGCGCGCAGGACAGCTGGGAGCTGCACGTGGGCGGCATAGACGAGACGCTGCTGGACACGGTCACATCGTCGGCGAGATTCCCGGGCTTCGGCGCGAAGCTCATCCGGGCCGCTGCGGATGGCAGCGCCATCCTGCACGTGACGGCCGGGAGCCGGGAGCAGATCGGCTGGCTGAACGGCCGCCTGGTGGAGGCGGGAGCGACGCTATACGAGGTGCGGCCGCTGAACGGCCGGCTGGAGGATTGGTTCCTCGCCATGGTCGACCGCAAGAAGGAGGCGGAAGTATGAGCGCCTATATCGGACTGACCGGCAAGGAGCTCGCCCGCAAGCGGCTGCTGCTCGTAGCGGTGCTCGTCACCGTTCTGTTCCTTGCCTTTTATTGCTACGGCTTGACGAAAACCGCGGAAGCTTCGGATTTCGCCTCGGCCAGTTTGATCGAACGGTATGCAACGGTGATGCCGGTCTTGTTGATCGGGTTGTTTTTCGCCCAGATGCTTACGGCCTTTTTCGTCCTCTTCGCTTCGATCGGCTCCATCTCGGCCGAGATCGAGAGCGGGCAGATGCTGGCCGTGCTGTCGAGGCCGATTCCGCGCTGGCAAGTCTACATGGGCAAATGGCTCGGCTTCGGCGTGTGGAATTTGCTGTACAGCGCCTGCCTGTTCTGGGCCATCATTTTGGCCAATCACTATATTTTCGATTTCCCGCTGCATGCGGCGACTCTGACGAAGGCGTTCCTGCTGTTCGAATGGGTCCCGCTCTTGCTCGGCACCGTCTCGCTGCTCGGGTCCAGCTATTTGCCGATAATCGGCAACGGGATTCTATGCGCGCTGCTGTACGGCATGAGTATGTTCGCCGGTTTCCTGGAGGCGGTCACGGGTACGAAGGTCTACAACACAGGCATGGAAAAGTTCAGCCTGTTCACGAGCCTGATTATGCCCTCGGACGCGGTGTTCCGCCGGATGGTGTTCGAGCTGTTCGGGGGCAGCAGCCTGCCGATCGTAGGCGGCATGGATCAGCTGGGGCCGTTCTCGCCCTCCGCTTTGCCCAACAATACGTATCTCGTCTACACGGTGTTCTTCTTGCTGGCCGGGTTGACATGGGGCTGCATGCGATTTACAAAGCGGGACATCTCGTAGCACAGTAGGATAACCGTTAGAAAGGATAGAACTTAGATGGAAACGATTATGCAAGTCCACGGGTTGACCAAAAATTATAAGCAATTCAAAGCGGTGCACGAGCTGAACATGACGATCCGAAAAGGGGACATCTACGGCTTCCTCGGGCAAAACGGGGCCGGCAAAACGACGACGATCCGCATGATGATGGGGCTCATCCACCCAAGCGCAGGCTCGATCGAGCTGTTCGGAGAACGCGTGCGCCCCGGGGCGAACCACCTGTATCGGCGAATCGGCTCGATCATCGAATTTCCGGGCTTTTACCCGAATTTGACCGCGGTGGAGAATCTGGAGATGTTCCGACGCTTGGAAGGCGTCAAGGACCGAAGCTGCCTCGAGGATGCTCTGCATACGGTCGGCCTGTGGGACGCGCGCAACCGGCACGCCGGGCAATTCTCGCTCGGGATGAAGCAGCGCCTCGGCATCGCAAGGGCGATTCTCCACCGGCCGGAGTTCCTGATTCTCGACGAGCCGACTAACGGCCTCGACCCGATGGGCATCAAGGAAATTCGCCAGCTTATTCAGGACTTGGCGCGCAAGCGCGACATGACGATTCTGATCTCGAGCCACATCCTGAGCGAAGTGGAGCAGCTCGCCACCCGGATCGGGATCGTCCACAAAGGCGTCATGCTGGAAGAGACGACGCTCGCGGAGCTGACGGACCGGAACCGCCAATATGTCGAGCTGCAGGTGGATGCGATCGACCGGGCGAGCGACGTGCTCGAGCGGGAGCTGCAGATCCGGGATATGCACCTGCAGGAGGGGGGCGTGATCCGCGTTTACGAGAAGCTGACCGAGGCGGCCCGCATGAACCGGGCGCTCATTCAGGACGGCGTAGAAGTCCGCTCGCTTATGCATCGCCAAGATTCGCTGGAAGACTATTTCGTCCGATTGATTGGAGGGAGTGCGATTGCTTAGCATTATCTATGGGGAAGCGCTCAAGCTGAAGCGGTCCAAAATGCTGTGGCTGATCGTCCTGGGGGCGCTTTTGCCGGTCGTGCTGAATTATTTCGTCGCGCGTCATCAAATCGGCGATGCCAAGTCGATCGTCTGGCAGCAGCTTTTCCAAGAAAACCTGATGCTGCTCGTCGCGCTGATGGGACCGGCCTTATTCGCTTTGTTCACTGGCTACATCTTCGCCAGAGAGTATACCGAGCGGACGATCAACAGCTTCTTGACCGTGCCGCGTTCCAGGGTGCTGCTCCTGCTCGGCAAGTACGTGATCATGTTGCCGGTCATCGTAGCGACGATAGCGCTCTCGTTCGGTCTCACCCTGGTGTCGGGCTTCATCTTGAGACATGAACCGCTGACAGTCGACGCGCTTCAAGACGCGGGACTCCGCTATCTCATTCTGATCGCAACCCAATATGCGCTCATCTCGGTAGCGGCTACGGTCAGTCTGTTCGGCAAAAGCTACATTCCCGCCATGGGACTCGGGGTGTTCGCCGTCATCTCGGAGCTCACGATCATGCAGTCGAAGTACATTATGTATTACCCATGGAGCGCGCCGCTCAACTTGGTGATGGAGAACTTCTCGCCGACGTTCAACAACACCGCGTTAGGGGTTACGGTGCTCGCCATCGCGTTCTTCCTGCCGCTTCTCTTCAATATCGCCTATTACCGCCGGGCGGACGTGCACAGCGGGTGACCCCGTTCACCAAACCGACAACGAAACCCGTGCAATGCGCTGGAAAACGCATTGCCATTTCGCTATGATGAGGCTATTGCACAATCTCATGATAGCGAAAGCGATGGTGGTGTACGATGTTTCGCACTTATGGAGCGTTAGGCAGCGTGCTGGCCTTGCTCGCGGTCGCCTTGGGCGCGTTCGGCGCCCATGGGCTGGACGGCAAGATCGACGACGAGCTGCTCGCGGCGTTCAAGACCGGCGTGCAGTACCACATGTTCCACGCCTTGGGGCTGCTCGCGATTGCCGTCGCGGCAGAGAAGCTGGGCGAGTCGGGCGCCCTGCGGTGGGCCGCCAGGCTGCTCGTCGCCGGCATCGTGCTGTTCGCCGGCAGCCTGTACGTCATGGCCGTGACGGACATCCGGCCGCTCGGCATCATTACGCCGTTCGGCGGAGTCGCGTTCCTCGCGGGATGGGCTTGCTTGGCGGCGGCCTTCCTCAAGAGCCGCAAGTCGTAATACGAAGAAACCGGATCTCCTTCAGGGGATCCGGTTTCTTCGTGCAGCCGTGCCTCAAGCGTTAGGGTTAACCGAATTAAAAGAGGCCGAAGCCTTTCCCGAATCCGCGGCCAAATCCTTTCCCGAACCCTCCGCCCAAACCACCCAAACCGCCCAAACCGCCAAGGCCGCCAAAGCCGCCCACACCGCCGCAGCCGCCAAAGCCACAGCCACCGAAGGGCCTCGTGGCGATCACCAGCAGATCGAACAAGACGAGCGGAAGAATGAATCCTTTCGTGCTCGCTTTATTTTTGTCGCGCGGCAGCTCCACGAGCAGCCGGTTGCCGCGGATGCCGCGCAGGATGCCGGAGACACGGGCCCCGTCCTTCTTGATCGCGTAGATCCGCTTGCCGATGAGCTTGCGAGCTTCGGCCTTCGTAACCGAACCCTTCATGCCAATCCCTCCTTCCTCCTACCCTCCCAGTCTATTCTTGCAAACTAGCGGATGCTTGGACACCTATCCCCGGCAATCAAAAAATAAGAGGGTCTGCCCTGGCAGGCAGCCCTCTTGTACGTCAAGGAGTATGAGCTTCGATATCGTCAATCTCGTTTAACTTGAAAGAATACACTTTCTTCTCATCCACATGATAGATCGTCAGTCGCTGGTCGGACAGATCGAAGTTCAGAATACGGCAGGGCATGCTCAGCTTTATCCCCTTGCCCTTCACGACGGTTAGGCGGACCAAGGTGCCGCGCTCCTTGTACTCTTCGAGCAGCTCGAGCCTCAGCTGCTGCCTGTCGTCCGCTTTGGGCTTCGATTGGGCGCTCGACGGGGCCGCTCCCGGTTCAATGGGGGTGGTAGGCTTCGAGATCGGGAAGGAGGCGGTAATCGGTGCAGCGGTTGATTGGAGCAGCGCTTCGTCGATCAGCTTCCCAAGCTCCATGCCGCCGGTGATGCGGAAATCCTTCACTTTGGGGTGGTGAAGCAGCTGCATCAGGGAGGCTATGGCCAAGGCGTGCGAGGAATCCTCAAGGAGAACTTCTACTTGAAGCAAGTGGCGTTTGGCATTGGTAGTCGGCTTGTCGGTTCCCATTCGTTCACCCCGCGTTAAGTTCCATCAGTAATAGTTCTACTATACATAATTCGGCGTCCCTTGAGTACCGGAAAAAGGAGAAAACGCGAAACAAATTATTGTAAAGCGCGGATGCGGAAGCGTAGCGGGCGCATACACTGTAGAAGGGATGCGACACATCGCAGCGCCAATCGCTCTGGGAGGGATCAGCGTACAATGATCAATGCCAAGCCAATACAAATCGGCGATCGTACGGTAATGGGGATTACCGTGGAGCTCCCCAAAACGACGCTCGTGATTGTAACGACGGACAAAGGGTATATTATGTGCGGAGCGCTGGACGTAGCGCTCTTGAACGAAAGATTGCGGGCGCGCAACATTATTGCCGGCCGGGCGACCGGGGTGAGAACGCTGGAGGATCTGCTCGAGGCGCCGCTGGAATCGGTGACGCATACGGCGGAGGAGATGGGCATCGTGCCGGGGATGAAGGGCAGCGACGCGATAGTAAGAATGCTGTAACGGAACGAGACCTGCTCTCGTTCTTTTTTCATGCGGAAGGCGGACATGTAGTATAATCGTTATCAAAACAATGTGCTGAGGAGAGGAAAGGCCGCATGGAGACAATTCCACAATCCGCAACGGGGGAGCCGCTCGTATCCGTCGTCATCCCTACATATAACCGCCTGCATGGGCTGGCCGAGCTGCTGGAATCGCTCGTCCGGCAGACATTCACGGACTTCGAAGTGATCGTGGTCAACGATTGCGGCGAATCGGTGACGTCCGTAATCGCCATGTACCCGGAGCTAAGCGTCCGCCTGATCGATCTCCCGGACAACCGCAAGCATGTGCATGCCCGGAACGAGGGAGTCAAACAAGCGGCCGGCGAGCTCATTCTTCTGTGCGACGACGACGATTTGCTCCTGCCGAGCCATCTGGCTCGTATGGTGCGGGAGCTCGAAGGATACGACTTGGTCTACTCCGACGTGGAGATTTTCGATTATCGGCTGGAGGGGCGTACGCGTATCCCGACTAGCCGCCGGTTGTTCGCTTACCGTTACGACCCGGAAGCGATGAGGAAATTTTCGACGTTCGTGCCGTCCGGCATCCTGTACCGCAAGTCGATCCACGAAACGCTTGGACCGTTCGACCCGGACGTTTACCATTACTGGGACTGGGACTTTTATTTGCGGGCGGCGGCCGAGTTCCGGGTGAAGCGGGTGCCGGCGGCTACGGTGTTGTATGCATTTTCGCAGCAAGGGGGCAATATGTCGAGCGATTTGAACGGCATGCGGCATTACTTGGACAAGTTGTCGGTCAAGCACAACCTCGGGGCGCTGCCGACCAAAAATTTCTTCCTCCTGCTGGAGGAGCCGGACGTACGGAGCCGTCAGGCGGACAGCGAGCGCGAGTGGGACGGATTGCCCATCATTTCCCGCTATGCGCTTCATGAAGATTAAACTTGGAAGATTACCGGGACTGAACGGGGGCGTTCCGCTCCAGACGGACGCTCGTGATCAGCCGGTCCACCTGTTCCCGCGTGAGCGGCTCGCCATCGACCATCAGCGGCCGTGAATCGGATACGCCTGCGCTTAGCTCGACCGGAGCGGCGCCCGGCTCCTGCCGAAGTGCCGGTTCATCCGTCCGGCACATAATATAATCCAACGACACTTGATAATAGTCTGCGATCGTGCACAGCGTCATGTAATCCGGCTCTCTCCGGTTTGTTTCGTAATGGGACAGGGCGGCTCTGGATATGCCGAGCTTGCCCGCCAGCTCCTCTTGGGTGAGGCCGAGCTTAACGCGCAAGGCTGCCATACGTTCTCCGCATCGTATCATCGGTCACTCCTCCTGTTATGCCTAGATTGGATAGTTTGCCTATACCATTCGTAGCGGGTCGGCGAATTGTGGGGGGAGGGGTTCGCTAAAACGCACAACAACCGTCCGGGATCGGACGGTTGTTGTGCGTCTAGGGGACGGCGGACGGTCAGGACTCGTCGAACAGAACCCGGAGATTGTCCGTATAAGGGGCGCGAACGATGCCCTTTTCGGTAATGATCGCCGTGACATACTCGTGCGGGGTGACGTCGAAGGCCGGATTGAACACCTTGATCCCGACCGGAGCGGTCCGTTTGCCGAAGCCCTGCGTGATCTCGTCTTCGTGACGCTCCTCGATCGGAATCTCCGCCCCGGTCGGCGTGTTCAGGTCGATCGTCGACATCGGGCACGCTACATAGAACGGGATGCCGTGCGCCTTCGCCAGGACGGCGACGCTGTACGTGCCGATCTTGTTGGCCACGTCGCCGTTCGCGGCCACGCGGTCGGTGCCTACGATGACCGCCTGCACCCAGCCCTTCGACATGACCATGCCGGCCATGTTGTCGCAGATGAGCGTCACGTCGATGCCGGCCTGCTGCAGCTCGAACGCCGTCAGCCGGGCGCCCTGCAGCACCGGCCGCGTCTCGTCGGCGAACACGCGCAGCGCGATGCCGCGCTCGTGCGCCAAGTACATCGGCGCAAGCGCCGTCCCATACTTCGCCGTCGCGAGCCCGCCGGCGTTGCAGTGCGTGAGGACGCCCATGCCGTCCTCGAACAGCGTGAGCGCGTGCTCGCCGATCAGGCGGCACGTCTCCTCGTCCTCGGCCTGGATCTGCCTCGCCTCGTCGAGCAGGGCCGCCTTCAGCCGGTCGAGACCGGTTTCCCGCTCCACGCGCACAAGCGTCTCCGCCCGCCGCTTCAGCCGGTCGAGCGCCCAGAACAGATTGACCGCCGTGGGCCGCGACGTGGCCAAGTAATCGGCCTGCCGCTCCACTTCGGTCAAGAAGCGGGCTGCGGCGTCACCGCCGTCAGCGACGCCGCGCACGCCGAGATACACCCCATACGCCGCCGCGATGCCGATGGCGGGCGCGCCCCGCACCTTCAGGTGGCGGATCGCGTCCCACACGTCCTCGGCGCTCGTCAGCCGCAGGTAGACGATCTCCTCGGGCAACAGCCGCTGATCGAGCAGATCGAGATGGTCGCCGGCCCAGCGGACGGACTGCAGCGCGCCTTCCATGGCACGGGTCGCTTCAGATGCGGCGGGTTGAGGCGATGATATTCCTTCAGGCTTCATACGTATGAACCTCCTCCTCTTCCGGCTGTTGCCGGTCATCTCACGGCCGTCTCCGCGACATGCAGCATCTCTTCGATCGAGGTCACGAGCCGGTGGCGCCGAATGAGCGTCTTGCCGATGGCGAGCGCGATGCGCTGCGCCCTCTCCCGGCTGGCGGCATCGGCGATCTTGTCGATGTCCGCGACGTGGGCCAAGCCTACGACGCGGCGCACCATCTTGCAGCCGGCGTAGCCGAACGTGTCCTGCAGCAGCTCCTGCATGTACGCGTCCTGGAAGCCGGGCGTGCCCGAGATGCGGTCGACGCCGTGCTCGTCCCACAGCGCCCGGAAATCGCGCTCGAACCGCGTCCACACATCGCGCGCCGTATCGAGCAAATAGCGGCGGTAGTCCGCCCGCTCGGCCTCGGTGGCGCTCAGCCCTTCGCGCGCCGCGTAGTTCAACAGCAGGTTCGCGAGCACCGCGCCGATATCGAAGCCCATCGGGCCGTAGTACGCGAACTCCGGATCGATGACCTTGGTCGACTCCGGGGTAATGAAGATGCTGCCGGTGTGCAGATCGCCGTGCAGCAGCGCCTGAGCCTTCGTCAGGAAGCCGTGGCGCAGCCGGGCGACCTCCAGGTGCAGTTCGGTGTCCGACCAGAGCGCCTCCGCCTCATCCCGGATCGCTTCCTCGAAGCTGTTGTTCGGAGAGTCGGTGTACGGATCGTCGAAGATCAAGTCTTCCGTTATTTTGCACAATTCCGGGTTGATGAACTGCTTCACTTGCATTTTTTTACTCTGCTGATTCATTCCGAGGTCGGATGTGTAAAAGAGAGTATGGGCCAGAAACGTCCCGATATGTCCGGCGAACAGCGGGTACCGGTTGCCTTCCATCAGCCCCCGGCGCATGATGACATGATCGCTCAAGTCTTCCATGACGGTCAGGGCGAGCTCCGGCACGTAGGCGTATACCTTCGGGACGAGATTCGGGCACAGGTTCCCTTGAATCTGCAGCGCTTCGCTCTCGATCCGGGCCCGATCGAGCGTAAGCGGCCACGATTCGCCGACGACCTTCGCATACGGAAGAGCTTGCTTCAGGATGACGCTCGCGGAGGAACCGCGGTCCTGGATATGGAACACCAAGTTCAGGTTGCCGTCGCCGATCTCGCGGCAGGTCAAGTCCGCATCGGAGCGGAACAAATCCGGAATCGTCCGGGCAAAGGCGATCGCCTCATGTTCAGTCAAAGGATGGTATTGGGACAAATGGAGCACCTCCAAAAAATCGCTGAAATCTGGGGTTCCCGTACAACGCCGCTGCCCTCGCAGGTTTACGTCGCATGACGGGTACTTTCCCTAGTATAAGCGATTCGGAAACTCGTGCAAATAGCGCGCACATAATCCGGGTCAATCGGTGCTACCCTACAGGATATCCCACGAATAAGCATTCAACTAACCTTAAGGAGGCGCGGGCACATGTCCCCAACAACTGCCACAATGTCGATCGTAGACGTACTGAACAAGCAGGTCGCGAACTGGAGCGTCCTGTATATGAAGCTGCACCATTTTCACTGGTATGTGAAAGGCGCCGACTTCTTCACGCTGCATGCGAAGTTCGAGGAGCTGTACACGGAGGCGGGCAGCACGATGGACCTCCTGGCCGAGCGCATTCTGGCGCTGAAGGGCAAACCCGCCTCGATGCTGAAGGATCAGCTGTCGCTCGCTTCCGTCAAGGAAGCGAAGGGCGGCGAGTCGGCCGATCAGATGGTGAAGGCGACGATCGCGGATTTCGAGACGATGATCGGGGAGCTGGAGAAGGGCGTGGAAGCCGCCGAGAAGGAAGGCGACTCGAGCACAGCCGACATGCTGACCGGGATTCGGACGAGTCTCGAGAAGCACGTGTGGATGCTTCAAGCCTTCAGCGGCTGACGTCCGTTCCTGCCGATTCTGCACGAGACAGCCCATCCTTTGGGGGCTGTCTTTGTCGTTTTTTCCCGGCAATCCGTTTGCAATGACTTCCTCAGGAGCGCTATAATCGATTGGATGGAGGTGGCAAAGTTCATGAGGATTTCGGAGCAGCGCGCGGCCCTCAAAGAATGGGCTTCCGCCGTTCACGCGCTGGCGAGCGGGCGTCAAATCCTGATTATGCGCAAAGGCGGCATCGTCGAGGAGACTCGGCATTTCGAGCTGCGCGAGACCGGCTTCTTCTTATATCCGACGTACGAGCACCAAAAGAAGCATCTGCTCAAGGACGCCTGCCAGGAGCTTATCGACCGGACCACCGCAGACTGGCAGCCGGATCAACCGACCGTGAAGATCGAGACGTACGCGGAAGCGGTCCGGGATCTCGAGGTCACGAGCCAGGAGGAGCTGGATCGGCTGCGCGACTACCATATCTGGACGGATGAATTTGCTTCCGAACGGCTAAAATGGAAGAAGACACAGCCGCTGCACGTCATACTACTAAGAGTTTATAAGCTCGCGGTCCCCTTGGAAGCGCCGATTCTCCCCGAGTACAACGGATGCAAATCGTGGATCGAGCTGAAGCTTCCGGAGCATTTGCCCATGGAGGGCGTTGCAGCTCCCGTGATGACGGACAAGCAATTCGAAGCGGAGCGGCAAGCCATCTTGAAGCAGCTTGGACGGGGCTAGCGTCACGTGCGGGGTCGGCCGGAGGGGCTTAGGCTTCTCTTGTTCGACAAGATCGGTTATAATAAAGTTATTATTGAGAATCAATGAGAATCATTTAAGAATGATTCCAAATTACGCCTCGGAGGGAACAGTACAAATGGCTAATTCACCACAATTCGTCATAGACGGCTTGCGAGCTTCTATTGAAGACAAGGAAATTCTGAAAGGCATCGAGCTGAAAATTAACGGGGGCGAAGTGCACGCGATCATGGGTCCGAACGGAACCGGGAAAAGTACGCTCGCTTCCGCGCTTATGGGGCATCCCAAATATGAAGTGACGGACGGCCGCGTTACGCTGGACGGAGAAGATGTGCTGGAGATGGCGGTAGACGAGCGCGCCCGCGCCGGTCTGTTCCTGGCGATGCAGTATCCGAGCGAGATCGCCGGCGTGACGAACTCCGACTTCCTGCGCAGCGCGATCAATGCCCGCCGCGAGGAAGGCAACGAGATTTCCCTCATCAAGTTCATCCGCCAGATGGAGGGCAAGATGAAGCAGCTGGAGATGAACCCGGAGTTTGCCCATCGTTATCTGAACGAAGGCTTCTCCGGCGGGGAGAAGAAGCGGAACGAGATTCTGCAGATGATGCTGCTCGAGCCGAAGATCGTCATTCTCGACGAGATCGACTCCGGCCTCGACATCGACGCGCTGCGGATCGTGGCGGAAGGCGTCAATGCGATGCGCAGCGAGGATCGCGCCTTCCTGATCATTACCCACTATCAGCGCCTGCTGAACTACGTGAAGCCGGACTTCGTGCATGTGATGATGCAAGGCCGCATCGTGAAATCGGGCGGTCCGGAGCTCGCCGAGCGTCTGGAGGCGGAAGGCTACGATTGGATTAAGGAAGAACTGGGCATTGTGGATGAAACCGTTGGTCAAGAAGCATAAAAGGTCCTTAGCCCATCCGTGTGAGGCGTTAAGGCTTAAACGATCAGGAGGAAATGGAAAATGAGCTTAAATACCGTTCTTCCAATCGACCGCGATTCCATCGCTCAATTGTCCGCTCGCAAGCAAGAACCGCAATGGATGCAGGATTTGCGTGTGCAAGCATTGGAATCGGCCGGTTCGTTGGAACTGCCCAAATTGGAGAAGACCCGGATTGACCGCTGGAAGCTGGACGCTTTCGGTTCCTATAAAGAAACGGCCCTGTGGACGGACGTGAATCAGCTGCCGCAGCAGGTGAGGGATTTGCTGCAAGAAGACGGCGACGCCGCGAGTGTGCTCGTGCAGCGCAATTCCGGCCTGGCGTTCAAGCATGTGAGCGATCGACTCGCCGCCCAAGGCGTCGTGTTCACGGACCTCGAGTCCGCGCTGCAGACCCATTGCGATCTCGTGCGCAAGCACTTCCTGTCGGTCGTGAAGGCTGACGAGAACCGGCTGACCGCGCTGCATGCCGCCATGTGGAACGGCGGGGTGTTCCTGTACGTGCCGCGCGGCGTGCAGGTGGACTTGCCGCTGCAGGCGCTGTTCTACGCCGACGACGCGGATGCCGCGATCGCGCCGCACGTGCTGATCGTCGCCGAGGCGAACAGCTCGGTGACCTACGTGGACAATTACTTCTCCGCGGACGGCCTGGAGCTCGTGCATAACGGTGTGGTAGAAGTGATCGCCAAGCCGGGCGCTCAAGTCACATTCGCCTCGATTCACAACTTCGGCGCCGGAGCGACCGATATTACGTACCGTCGCGCGGTGCTCGAGAACGACAGCAAGATCGAATGGATCATCGGCGAGCTGAACAGCGGGAATGCGATGGCGGACACGACCTCCATCCTGAAGGGCAACGGCTCCGACTCGGATGCGAAGGTCATCAGCGTCGGCCGCGGCGAGCAGAAGCTGAACCAGACGACCCGTGCGGTTCACTATGGCAAGGCAACCCCGAGCCAGATGATCACACGCGCCGTCATGAAGGAAGAAGCGACCGCGATCATCAACGGCATCACGAAGATCGAGAAGGGCGCCACCGGCGCGAACGGGCAGCAAACCGAGCGCGTGCTCATGCTGAGCCCGAGAGCCCGCGGCGACGCCAACCCGATCCTGCTCATCGACGAAGACGATGTGAAGGCGGGTCACGCGGCGAGCGTAGGCCAGATCAATCCGGAGCAAATTTACTATCTGATGTCCCGCGGCGTGCCGAGAGTCGAAGCCGAACGGCTCGTCATCTACGGCTTCCTCGCCCCGGTCATCTCCGAAGTGCCTCTAGAGAGCGTGCGCAAGCAGCTCGAGGCACTGGTAGAAAGGAAGCTGGGATAATGCTGAACAGCGCCGAGCTTAGGGAACTGTTTCCGATTCTCCATCAGGAAGTGAACGGCCATCCGCTCGTTTACTTGGACAGCGCGGCGACGTCGCAGAAGCCGCGTCCGGTGATCGAAGCGGTGAGCCGCTATTACGAGCTGGACAATTCCAACGTTCACCGCGGCGTGCATACGCTCGGTTCCCGGGCCACGGACGCTTACGAAGGAGCCCGCGACAAGGTGGCGGCGTTCTTGAACGCCCGGTCGCGCGAGGAGATCATCTTCACGCGCGGCACGACGACGGCGCTCAATCTCGTGGCGACGAGCTACGCGCGGGAAGTGTGCCGGGAAGGCGACGAGATCGTCATCACGCCGATGGAGCACCACAGCAATCTAATTCCGTGGCAGCAGGTCGCTCGGAAGACCGGAGCCACGCTGAAATATATTCCTCTGCAAGAGGATGGTTCGATCTCGCTCGCGGACGTCGAAGCGACGATTACGGACCGGACGAAGATCGTCGCGGTCGTGTACGTCTCCAACGTGCTCGGCGTGACGAATCCGGTCAAGGAGATCGCCGCGATCGCACACCGTCACGGCGCCAAGATGGTCGTCGACGGGGCCCAGAGCACGCCGCACATGAAGGTCGACGTGCAGGATCTGGATTGCGACTTCTACGGCTTCTCGGGGCACAAGATGTGCGGGCCTACCGGCATCGGCGCCCTGTACGGCAAGAAGGAGCTGCTCGAGCGGATGGAGCCGATCGAGTTCGGCGGCGAGATGATTGACCGCGTCGACTTGTACGACTCCACGTTCAAGGACTTGCCGTGGAAGTTCGAGGGCGGCACGCCGATCATCGCCGGCGCCGTCGGCTTGGGAGCCGCGATCGATTTCCTGCAGGAGATCGGTCTCGACCGCATCCTGGAGCATGACCGGGCGCTCGCCGCTTATGCCGTGGAGCGTCTGTCCCAGATCGACGAGCTGACGATCTACGGTCCGCGCGAAGGCCGCACCGGGCTCGTCACCTTCAATCTCGCCGACATTCATGCCCATGACGTGGCAACGGTGATCGACGCGGAGGGCATCGCGATCCGCGCCGGCCATCATTGCTGCCAGCCGCTGATGCGGTGGCTGAATGTGAATGCCACCGCTAGAGCAAGCTTTTATTTGTATAACACCGAGCAGGACATCGACCGGCTGGTCGACGGGCTTGTGAAGACGAAGCAATTTTTCGCCTCGATCGGGGATTAACCACTTTACCACTACACAATCAGGGAGGGATTACGAATGGCCAAGCAAATGCCGGAAATGGAAGATTACAAGTATGGCTTTCGCGACGAGCATCAGAACATTTTCCGTTCGGAAAAAGGGCTGACGGCGGAGATCGTAGCGGAAATTTCCAGAATGAAGAACGAGCCGCAATGGATGCTGGACTTCCGTCTGAAGTCGCTGGAGATCTTCAACAACACGCCGATGCCTCGCTGGGGCGGCAACATGGACGATCTCGATTTCAACGACATTACGTACTACGTGAAGCCATCGGAGAAGCAAGGCAAGACGTGGGAAGAAGTGCCGGAGGAGATCAAGAACACGTTCGACAAGCTGGGGATTCCGGAAGCCGAGCAAAAGTTCCTGGCCGGGGTGTCCGCCCAATACGAATCTGAGGTCGTCTACCACAGCATGCAGGAAGACCTGGAGAAGCAGGGCGTGATCTTCACCGATACGGATACCGCGCTTCGCGAGCATCCGGAGATTTTCAAGGAGTATTTCGGAACCGTCGTTCCGCCTAGCGACAACAAGTTCGCCGCGCTGAACAGCGCCGTGTGGTCCGGCGGCAGCTTCATCTACGTGCCGAAGGGCGTGAAGTGCGAAATTCCGCTGCAGGCCTACTTCCGGATCAACTCCGAGAACATGGGCCAATTCGAGCGGACGCTCATCATCACGGACGAAGACAGCTTCGTGCACTATGTCGAAGGCTGCACCGCGCCGATCTACAGCACCAACTCGCTGCACAGCGCGGTCGTGGAGATCATCTGCAAGAAGAACTCCCGCGCGCGCTACACGACGATCCAGAACTGGGCGCCGAACATCTACAACCTCGTGACGAAGCGTGCGGTGGCTGAAGAGAACGCGACGATGGAGTGGGTCGACGGCAACATCGGCTCCAAGCTGACGATGAAGTACCCGGCGGTCGTCCTGAAGGGCCGCGGTGCGAAAGGCATGGTCTTGTCCATCGCCGTCGCCGGCAAGGGCCAGCACCAAGACGCCGGCGCGAAGATGATTCACCTGGCGCCGGACACGACGTCGACGATCGTGTCGAAGTCGATCAGCAAGCACGGCGGCAAGGTGACGTACCGTGGCCTCGCCTCCTTCGGGCGCAACTCCCAGGGGTCGAAGGCGAACGTCAAGTGCGACACGCTCATTCTGGATAACCAGTCGACGTCCGACACGATCCCGTACAACGAGATCATGAACGACAACATTACGCTGGAGCACGAAGCTACGGTGTCCAAGGTATCCGAGGATCAGCTGTTCTACCTGATGAGCCGCGGCCTGACCGAAGCGGAAGCGACGCAGATGATCGTCATGGGCTTCATCGAGCCGTTCACGAAGGAGCTGCCGATGGAGTATGCGGTGGAGATGAACCGTCTCATCAAGTTCGAGATGGAAGGCTCAATCGGTTAAGATATAGAAACATGTAGAGACGTGTCCTATGCGACTTTCACGCTTGCGTGCCTAGTCGCTCGGACACGTTTTTATTTTTTCCGGCTTCAACATATTCACTTTCATTCGCGGGTTTGTTGGTAGGTTTCCATCAATCTCCATACCCTTCTATCATCACCTTTGTTAGGATTATCTCTAGTGATGCATATCTGTTTATTTTCCCGATACAGTTTGAGACTTTACTGTGCATCCTGAAAAAACGCACAGGGAGGGAACATCATATGTGGTCCAAAACGACTAAAATCATTTTCTCAATCGTCGCGTTCGCAGCTGTTGTCATAGTAGCCGGAGTCATTTATGTCGCGATCACAGATCACGCCGACCGAACAACGGCCGACGCCGTTGCTCCGACTCCTGTACCTACAGGTGAACCAACTGCGACGAACGACCCGACGGGGCTGGGAAAAGTAGATACTCATGTTGCACTCGGAAGGATAAGCACATCGGAGAACAAGAAAGTCGAGAATTTGCTCGAAACGGCCCTCAAGCCGGAGATGGAAGTCTATGAGGAAGACGTCATCAATCTGATGCACCACATGACCCATCAAAAAGTCAAAGCATCGGACAAATGGACGAGCATCCAAATGACATCAAACCGAGTCCGACTCATCGGGGAACTCATCGAGCAGAAAGGCCAGACATGGAAAAACCGCGACCAGCTCCTAAAAATAACGAAGAAATGGGAAGCCGGTGATTTCTCGAAGATAGACGACGATCACAACTATCTATGGAGCCTCGAAGACGGCTCGATCGGAAAAGCGACCGGAATCCTCTCCGCCGAAGAAGAACAAGCCTTTATCGTGAAGACATTCAATTAACCTACCTCGGCCTTATGCTTCGGGGCAGAGGCAGTATCGGATAATCGGAAATAAAACGAAGAAAGGGACTCGTGACGAGCCCCTTTTTTGCGTGAACTAAAGTGTTCCTTCCTCGGCACGGACTCATTGGGTACCCTCGGCTTCATCAGGTCGTTCACGAAGGTTTCCGTCTGTATCGATAGGCTGTCAAGCGCTTCATTTTCCTGTAAACCGATTTATCACGCAACTTGGCAAAAAGCGAATGAGCGGGTCCCGTGTTTTCTTCGATCATCCAGATGCGTCCTTGTTTATCAACCGCCAAATCTAAACCGATTTGCCAGTATCGCTTATAATCGTCAAACCTTCGGCACGATCTATATCCCAGCCGAATCATCTCATGCTTAAGCTTCTTTAGTTTTGGCCCGCGAAACCCGACGGATCGTCGGATTGCCTTATCCGCTTCCAAGGCATACCCTCTCCCGCGGCCCAAATTCGTAATCACACTGCCTTTACCCGCCACTTTAGCCATCATGCCAACATATTCCCAGTTCCCTGTTGCATTTCTCATCATCATTAACCGGATGTCAAATGGTCTCCCCGAAACTTCGGCAAGACGGATGGCCCTTTGAACGATATGGTTGCGTTTGGGGCTTTGCCGTCTAATGGTCCGATACATTTGTTCCGCGGATGCACAGATGATTTTACGACCCTTTTCTTTAACGAAAATATAACGGTTGCCCTTTTTCCACGCTTTAATAACCCCTTTGCCTTGCTGGCCGCCGCAAGGTTTGATGTACACCGTCCTGAACCTTTGTAAAAACACTCGAAGCGTCTTTGTGGAAAGCAGACTAGTCGGAGGCAAATAGCGGCGAATACGTTGATTTTTAGCGAAAAATTTCCAAAGCCTCCATTTGCCCATCTCTGGGCGGCTTTTGATGATTTTGGCCAAGAGTTGCACCTCCTTTAGCCGACATTGGGACCGATAACTTCTCCGCTGAAGTGGATCTCAAGGGCGACCGGAGGGTTGAAATCGGTAATCGGACTTGGCCCGGTATCCATACCTACACCGAATCCGGATACTTGGCCGGCGGCTCCGGTTAGAAAATAGTTGGCATTCGGTCCCGGAACCCCCGTATCCGTCACCTCGAAGGTGGTGGTGAAAGTTCCATTCACGGATGTAACATCCGTCCCCTCTAAATTTATCTGTGTCAAGCTGCCTGTATCCGTCACGGTCCCGACAAGTTCACCGGTTACAGGGGCATTGCGAAAAATACTGAAGCGCATCGTTTGACTCGAAACCGTCAATTCCGGGGAGGAACCGCTTAAGAACGTATAGCGCCAAACGATCGTGGCACGCAAGGCGATACGGCTGGCTGGTGTAATGGTGCTCAGGGCTACGAATTGTGGGCTGATGGGCGTCTCGTCCCCAAACGTCCCGGGCGCCGCGGGCAGGGGAAATGCGACAATTCCGGGTTCGGTAGGGACCATCGGATTCGGGATTTCAATGAAATTATAGTTCGTGAGGAGACCGACTCCGGACGGTCCAGGCACCCCGGCAGGACCTTGCGGCCCAGGAGGACCTTGCGGTCCGGGGACAGAACGGCGAACTAGCCGGCTGCGGCGGATGATTTTTTTAGCGTGTTTCTTAGTGCATCTGAGGATCTTCTTCTTGTGAGGAGCGGGACAACTCATCAATTGCACCTCCTGTTATAGATGCCTTATAGTATGATGTTCATCCCGCACGGTGCTAGACACATAACTAGATTTATAGACGTCCACCTATAGAGGAGAAGGAGAATTTGACGTCAGTGGAGAATGCCCGTGCTTGTGAGATGGACTTGTACCTCCGGTTTGATTTTGACCTCCCTATATTTCGTTTTCCAGTCGATAGTTTCCCACAGCTTATGTTGGCTTGCACCCACTCTTCTGCCGATCCCAAGCGCGTCACAATTCGCTTTTTGCAATTTGGCTGCGACCGATGCCGCCTCCTTATTTAGAACTTCGGACAAATCCTGATTTAACCGCCCGCGGTCAATTTCCCGGCCTAAGTTTCCCGGGTAGCTCACAAGCTCCGCATATAGATCCAGCTTGATAGAGCATAGGATTTCTCCGCTGTCGGGATCAACAGAGACATGCAATTTTCTTTTTTGTTTTTGCACTTCGATGGTGACGACATTCGTGTCGGTTTCTTTCCCATCACCCGATCCCTGTCCGGCCGGAATGTTAAGATAAGCCAGCTTGCTTAACCTGTCTTTGAGCAAAAGAAGCATAACACTTTCTTCGCGAGGCAAGGTGATTCCGGTATAGCGGTCTCCGTCTAATAAAGCGATGCTGTCTAGAATCAGCGTTTTCTCACTGGTTTTGTAAATATAGGGAACAATGTTGTCTTCGCCGGGTTCGTCGAATTGCGTCCATAAGGAATACATCGTTAGTTTCGGAATGTTCGTTACTCGCTCCGCTCCTCGAACCATCTGCAACACATCAAACGCTGCGGGCGTATTTTCTCTTTGTTTAACCGAGATGATTTCTGAAGCCGATCCCTCGCTGATTAGAACGCTGCCGTTCAAAAACCCTTTATGGCTTCGGTATACCGGCTCTAACGGGGACATAATGCCCTTCTTCGCAAGCTCTTGGCCGATGACAATGACTTGAGATTTACTGGCTTCAATGGTGCCTGGAAGCATACTGTCGATTCGCATGCCGAGCGATTGAATCGAATCACCGGTCGCTTGAACCAGTTCATCGCTTACGTCGAATTGCCCGCCTCCCTTGGCCTTCAAGATGATCGCTCTTGCCGTCCCGGCGATTCGGCCATCCTCGGCAGCATCAAACCCGAGTCCGTTAAGCATCTTTTTGTTGGTTAAATAGTTGGCGTCCCAACATCCGGCAAGGGCAAGGGCCAAGACAATGACAAGGAATCCAAGACAGATCGGCGATACATGCTTTTTTCTCATGCGGTCCCTCTTCTATCGTCGTTTTTGATCAGGAAGGAGATCAACCACATCAGGAGCGGCAATGCGGCAATCATAAACAGGTATTCATATTCCATCCACTTCCCGAACACGTCCAAATTTTCTAGAGTGGAGAGAAAGGCGCCTAATGCAAAGACAAGGGCCCCGCTGATCCAGACCATCCGCCGATAGGCGCTTTGACTTTTCGTCACACTTTTCCCAGCCAAACATAGGTAAGCCACGATGGTGGTGGTCATCGGAATCGACCAGATCGTCAAAAAGATCAAATCCAACCGGTCAAACAGGGGATTGGGCAACCCTTTAAACAAAAAGATAACCGGTTCATTCACCTGTTCGATCGCGATAGAGCTAAACCCGATCAGGCAAATGAAGACGAAATAAGCGTTAAACAAAGTAACAAATCCGTTAGACAACGTGACGATTTTCAGCAAACCGGCGGGGTTCCCTTCTACTTGTGCGAAAAAATAAAGGATCACCTCAAACCCAAGCATCGTAAAAAACGTATTCTCGCTGCCTCTAAAAATTTGCCCGACCCCGGAATGACCGACCGGGAGAATGTTGGAAATATGCGGTCCATGGGCGAATGTAGCGAGACTGAGCAGGATCAACAGGCCCAGCAACACTGAAGATAGTACAAAAAATCGGGCGATGACCCGCAAATTATCGAGCGCCAGGTATACGCTGGTCGAAAGGAAGAGCAGAAGCAGCACCCAACCGGGTGTCAACGGAAGCAGCCAATTCTGAATTAAATGAATAAAAAGGGCGCTCGCGTAGCCCGCTACGGCGATAAAAGAACCATAATAGAGGAGATTCACCGCTTTTCCCGGAAAGCTGCCAAAGATCCGGATTGTCATTTGACGCAAATTGTGATTCGGAAATCGCTTATTAAGATGCCAATAGACCAGCAGCAACAGCTGAATGACGGCTCCAGCCACAAGAACCGAAATCCAGGCGTCTCCTTTCGCGGTACTCTGAGTTTTGGAAGGCAACGACAATAGGCCGATTCCAATTTGCGTTTTGACGATCAAAAAGAACAATTGGGATCTGGTGATCGTAATGTTCAAGTGCGCTTCCACCTCTTGAAAAACGATTGCGGTTTGGGATCCGTGTTCCAGATAGGGAGTCTAAGAAAAATATCTTTGATCCCCTGCTTGTCGGGAAACGGGCCAAAAGGATTGAAATAGGGCACTCCCATGGACTCGATTTTACAAAGATGGATGAAGATGAGCATTAGCATGATCGCAATCCCGAAGAAGCCGAACAGGGAGGCGGCGATCATCGTGGGAAAGCCGAGAATTCTTAAGCTCGTTCCGAATTCGTTGATCGGCGTCGCGAATGAGGCGATAGCGGTCAAACCAATGACGACAATCATCGTGTGAGAGACGAGATGGGCCTCTACAACCGCCGTACCGATTACGAGACCGCCGACAATACCGATGGTCTGCGCAATCGGAGAAGGCAATCGGATCGCCGCTTCCTTCAGCAGTTCCAGGATGAGCTGCATCGATATGGCCTCCATGATGGGCGGGAACGGGACATAGGTTAAAGAAACTTTGACGGAGTACAAAATTCCGATTGGCAGCACCTCGGAATGGTACGTTACGATGGCAATATAGATGGCCGGCAAGCTGATCGCCAGAATAAAGCTGATAAAACGAATCAGCCGAAAAAACGATCCCGTGATCCAGCGATGGTTGTAGTCGTCCGAAGATTGATAAAACGAAAAAAATGTGATGGGAAGGATTAGTGCCAACGGGCTGCCGTCTACGAAAAGATTGATTTTCCCTTCCATCAAATAAGAAACCGCCCGATCGGGTCTTCCGCTCTGCAGCGTCTGAGGAAACGGAGAAAACGGATGCTCCTCGATCATTTCATCCAAGTTCGCGACAGAATACAAATAGTCAAAATCAATCGCCGCTAACCTTCGTTCGCATTCTTCAATGAGATTCGGGTCGACATAGCCGTCCACATAGACCATGGCGACTTTCGTGTTCGTTACCCGGCCCAATGTAAAATATTTCACTTTTAATCGGGGGCTCTTGATTCGATTGCGGAGCAAATACAAATTTGTATTGAGGCTTTCTACAAAGCCGTCGTGAGCGCCTTTGATGATTTGTTCGTCTTTCGGTTCTCCGATGGAACGGCCTTGCGACTCAGCCGCTGCCATCAGGAAAGCGGTCGAACCGTGCTCGGCGATGGCCACGCAAAAGCCATCCAGCAAAGCTTTGCCTATATGGTGAACATTGGACGATTGCTTAACTTCGATAGAGGACACGATGTTTTCGAAATCCGTTGAATCGGCTTCTAGGAGGGGCTTGAGGATATGGGACTGAACGAGCTGCTGCTTGATCAGCGACTCCATATACAGGAAAACCACCGATTGGCCGCCAAGGAACAATCTTTGGAACTTCAGATCGTCCGTATGGGATAAATACTGCTGAATCTGCGCGAGCTTCGGTTCGATCTCACCGGGAACCAGTTCCATGGCAGGAACGTCGGATTGTGTGTAAGGCTTCGTTCGTTTTCGTAGAAATCTCATGACCGCACCCCGCGCTTCACATAGATTTCAATTATTTTGCTCCATTCAGCCTAAATTATCCAATCGGCGGATGACTTCATCGATGGATAGCTCCATTGTTTCGGCATCGGCGCGTGCCTTCCATTCGACGCGCCCGTCGGCGGCGCCTCGGCCTATGACGATGCGAACCGGGAGTCCGATCAGATCGGCATCCTTCAGCTTGACCCCCGGGCGTTCCTCCCGGTCGTCCAATAGCACCTCTACGCCGGCGGCCTGCAGCCGTTCGTAGAGCGTGTGTGCCAGCTCCCAGGCGTCAGCGCCCGGCTTCGTCTGCAGCGGCACGAGATGGACGTGGTATGGGGCCACGCCCGCAGGCCATACGATGCCGTCCGCGTCGTGGTGCTGCTCGACGATCGTAGCGAGAAGGCGCGAGACACCGATGCCGTAGCAGCCCATGAGATGAGGTCGCTCTACGCCGCTCGCATCGGCGACGCGGGCTTGCAGCGGCTCGCTGTATCGGGTACCGAGTTTGAATACGTGGGCGATCTCGATGCCGTTCGAGAACTGCAAGCGGCCGGTGCAGCGCGGGCATGGATCTCCCGCTTGAACGTCGCGCTCCTGCTCCATCGCCAGCTTCTCCAGATTCGCCGCATAATCGCACTCGCTGCACGTCACGACCGTGTCCTCGCCGATGTCGGCCAGCGCCACGAATTCATGCGAGCCGCCTTCGCCGCCGATCGCTCCGTTATCGGCTTCGATCGCTCGGAAGCGCAATCCGACCCGGGTGAAGATCGAGCCGTAGGCTTGTCGTACATGTTCGTAAGTCTCATGCAGCGTATCCGCTTCGGCGTGGAACGAGTAGGCATCCTTCATGAGGAACTCTCTTCCGCGCAGTAAGCCGAACCGGGGCCGCGGCTCATCGCGGAATTTGGTCTGGATCTGATAGACGAGGAGCGGCAGCCGGCGATACGAGCGAAGCTCGGCCCCGGCGAGGGCCGTGACGATCTCCTCATGCGTCGGCCCCAGCGCGAACGCCCGGCCGTGCCGGTCCTGCAGCCGGATCAGCTCCGGGCCATAAAGCTCGAGCCTGCCGGACTGCTCCCATAGCTCGGCGGGCTGCAGGGCCGGCATGAGCAGCTCCTGGGCGCCGATCCGATCGAGCTCCTCCCGAATGATCGTCTCCAGCTTGCGCAGCACACGCCGCCCCATCGGCAAGTACGTATAGACGCCTGCGGCGAGCTGGCGTATGAAGCCCGCGCGCAGCAGCAGGCGATGGCTGGCCGCTTCCGCCTCGGCCGGCACTTCCCGTTGGATCGGCATGAACCATGTTTTTTGTCTCATTTCAACAACCTCCTTTGTGTGGGAAAAACAAAAAGACGCAATCGTCAAGGGACGATTTGCGTCGTGGTACCACCCTAATTCAATCCCGCATCTCGACACTCCGGACACGGCGATTCTCTTTTCCGATAACGGGGAATTCCGGCTCAGCTTACGGGCTCGTGCTTGAAGTTCGGCTGAACGGCTCCAAGGCGGGATGCGCCCCGAATCGGCCGGAAAATCTCGCACCCATCGATTTTCTCTCTGTGGCGGCCGGTTCGGACATGTCCTTGGTAATCGCGGTTTGACTTAAATTGTTTTTTACTTTACATCGAATCGCTACCCCCAGTCAAGGTAAAAAAAGTGAGTGCACCCACCCGAATAATTCGTTTCCCGAAACCTCAACCTATGATCAGACATCATCCGTACACAGGGAAGGGTAGGAACAGTATGGGAATGAAGCACGCTCGGAAGCGCATAAGCCTTGTGCTGGCGGTATCGGTCGCGCTCGCGGCGACAACGGCCTGCGCCCAAATGAAGAAGCAGAACGAATCGAAGCTCGAGGCGAAGCAGGTCAAAAAAGGGCAGCTGCACATCTTGAAGGCGATCCCGCAAGGGGACGAGGCGCGGATCTCCATTGTGAAGCTGAACGACAAGAGCTATGTGGCGGCTCAGGCGGTCGCCGACATCTTGGAGTACCGGACGTTCTGGGACAACGATTCCTTGACGATGAAGCTCGGGGTCAACGATCCGGAGTTCGAGCTGAAGGCGGAGAAGAAAAAGGCGTTGAAGGAAGCGAGTCCCATTAATTTGTCCGCCCCTCCGATTTATGAGAAGGACGCGCTATACATCCCGGTTGAGGCGGTGGGAGAGCTGTTCGGCAACGATATGACTTACCGGTCGACCGATACGGAACTGACGGTCACGCCTACTGAGATGCGTGCGGACAAAAAAGAGATCTCGGCGCCGGCCGAAAAAGACAAGAAGGACGAACTGAGCTTCGAGGACGATCCGGCTTACAAGCCCGGCCAAGCTTCCGCCAAGCGGCAGCCGATCCAGCTTCACCATACCCGCGCCATCACGTCCGCTCAAGAGGAGGAAGCCGAGCCGGTTGCCCTGAACGTGGATGAGCTGGAGGCGCAGGCCCGGCGGTATATCGGCATTAACTACAAATTCGGCACCGGCGCGTTCGCGCAGTCCGGGACATTCGACTGCTCGTCCTTCACCCAGTATTTGTTCGACAAGCAAAAGATCGAGCTGCCCCGGTCGGCCCGAGCTCAATCTCGCTTAGGGGAGACCGTGGACCGCAAACTGCTTCGGCCGGGCGATTTGCTGTTCTTCTTCGTACCGGGCCGGTTTCGCTCCAACGGGGTAGTCAGTCACGTAGGGGTGTATGTAGGGGACGGAAAAATGATACATGCCGCTCCCGCGCCGGAGGAAGGCGTACAGGAGACGGAGATTAATCAGCCGTATTGGAAAAAAACGTTCATCCGAGCGGCCCGCATAACGGGGAGCGGTGCGCTCTGAAGGCGTTCGTACGGTTGTTCGGCTGGGCGATGCTGACGGTTCTCTTGCTGGGCATCGTCTACGCGATGCATCTGCTGAACCGGACGGATGAGTTCCTGACCAAGATCAGCCATCCCGCTGCGCCGAACGGACCGAAACCCTGGACCGCACTCGACCAAGACTGGGGGCTGGATGCCGTTCAGGACGAGGAGATGGACTTGTCGGTGCACCGGATGCTGGCCGCACGCGCCCGCGAACCTCTACGCCGTCCGGAAGGGTTGTCGTTCCTCCTGCTCGGCATCGACAATCGCCGGGAGACGCGCAGCATGAACTCCGACGTCATTATGGCGGTCGCGGTGAACCCGAACGGGAAGTCCGCCACCGTTGTTTCCTTGCCCCGCGATATGCAGTTGAAGCCGGCCGGCTTGCCCGAGCGCAAAGCGAATTTTTACTTCCCCTATTACTACAACCGGAATCAAGCGACCGCGTTCGCCGAGACCAAGGAGCTGTTCGCCGACTTCCTGGACGTCCCGCTCCGGTATGCGGCGGCGGTGCATTTCCGAGGCTTCGAGCAAATCGTGGACGAGCTGGGCGGCATCACCGTAGACGTCGATATGAATATGCGCTATGTGGACCGTTCCGACGGCACGAACATCAATCTGCGCAAAGGCGTGCAGGTGCTTCAAGGCAAGCAGGCGCTCGATTTCGTCCGTTACCGCAAGTCGAATCGCAACACGCAGGAATCGACCGATTATATGCGCAACAAGCGGCAGCAGCAAGTGCTGCAGCAGTTAATGGCGCGGCTGACGAGCTTTCGTGGAGCGATGCATCTCGGCGGGGTGCTGGACAAGGCCGGGAATCATATCAAGACCGACATTCCCGAGACGGAAATTCGAGGTGTGATGGAAGCGATGCTGAAGCTCGATCGGGAACAGATCAAGTTCATTGCCTTGCGTGGGGAATGGCGCAGTCCTTACATTCTCGTGAAGGACGAGGACCTGCAGCAGGCGAAGGCGGCACTGAGGGCGGAGCTGAGCGGAGCAACCGCCGCGCCGGCGGCACCGGCCTCTCCGCCGGCACCGGCTACATCGCCTGGAGCGGTGTCTACTGCCCCTCCTGCATAGGGTTCCAAGGGCCCAGCTGGTGGCCTTTCCATTCGGAGCCGTCTTCCCAAATTTCCTTCTTCCAGATCGGGACGATCATCTTCAGCCGCTCGATTGCGTACCGGCTCGCTTCGTAGCATTCCGCCCGGTGCGGGGCCGCTACCGCAATGACGACGCTGATCTCCCCGAGCGGCACCGCCCCGAGACGATGGGAGATCGCACAGACGGCGCCCGGCCACCGGGCGTCTATTTCTTGTCCGATCTGCTGCATCGTCTTGAGCGCCATGGGGGCGTAGGCTTCATACTCGAGCAGCACGGTGCGCTGGCCGTTCGTGTATTCGCGCGTAGTCCCTACGAAGGAGAGCACGGCCCCATAGCGCGGATCTTGGACGCGGCTCACTACCTCCTCCACCGACACCCGGTCGGTCGTAAGGGTATAGAGCCGGTCCGGGCGAACCGCCTCGTCCTCCGGCGCGGGCTGGCCGCCGGACACGGGCGGGATGAGCGCGACCTCGTCCGATTCGGCCAGTAGGGCGTCATCGGCCGCGTAGGTTTGATTGCAGGCGGCGAAGGAGCGCCGGATCAAGGAAGCCGCGCCGGGATGCAGGCGAGCCAGCTCTTCCTTGAGCGCTTGCACCGTAGGCGCCCCGCTGCCGAGCTCGACCGTCAGGCGGCTCGAGCCGATCGTTTCGGCCAGGCCGGCGAATACTAAGACCGTAATTTTCATCGCGGCATTCTCCTATGAACACGTGGTAACAACTTATTTTCCATCGTATCGGGAGCGGGTGGCATTGTCAATCGAGGCGCCCGCATACAATGGAGGATGATCCGGTTTCGGACGAGCGGCAGGATTTCGACCCCGGCGAGCCGAATCACCAAGTGGAAGGAAATGTGACAGGACTACGAGACGAGGGAGGAGTTCGGATGACTGCACACTGGCAGCCGCTTACAATCATACACACGAACGACCTTCACAGCCGGTTCGAGCAAATGCCGCGCATGGCTTCCGCGATTCGTCAGCTGAAGCAGCATCGGACTAAGGATGAAGTACTGACTTTGGATATAGGGGACCATATGGACCGGATGCGCGTCGAGACCGAAGGAAGCATGGGCGCGGCCAACGTGGCGGTGCTGAATGCGACCGGCTACGATGCCGTCGTGCTTGGGAACAACGAAGGCTTGACATTTCCGAAAGAGACGATCGAGCGGACGTACCGGGACCATGCGCGCTTCGCCATTCTCGGATCGAACTTGACGGAAGCGGAGACCGGCCGGCAGCCGGACTGGATGGTGCCTTCCGTCCTGATGCGCCGCGGGCAAATACAGGTTGGGCTGATTGGAGTTACCGCCTTCTATTCGGCTTTCTATACGCTTCTAGGTTGGACGGTGTTGGAGCCGATCGAGGCCGTGCGCCGGGAAGCGAGCCGTCTGCGCCGCGAGGGTGCCGACGTCGTGGTCGTGATGTCTCATCTCGGCTTGACGCAAGACCGGCTCATGGCGCATGGTGTGCCGGAGGTGGACATCATTCTGGGTGGACACACGCATCATCTGCTGGAAACGCCCGAGCGTATCGGGAACGTCTGGATTGCCGCGACGGGCAGCCATGGCAAGTACGTGGGCGAGCTGACGCTGCGCTATGATCTCGAGACACGCAAGCTGGAGCTTGAGCAAGGCCGTTGCCTGCCGGTGGACGAATATCCCGCCGATCCGGTTCTGGAGCGCTTGATCGAGCGCTACCGCGCGGCAGGGGAGCGAGAACTGCAGCGGCCGATCGCGAAGCTGGAGGAACCGCTTGCCTTGCATTGGTACGAGGAATCCGAGCTTGGCAACCTGCTTGCAGCAGGCATCCGACGCTGGACCGGAGGGGAGATCGGCCTTGTCAATGCAGGGCAGCTGCTGGCCGAGGTCCGCGAAGGGACCGTGACGGCGGGGCAGCTGCATCAGCTGTGCCCTTCCCCGATCAACCCGTGCGTGACGCTGCTAGCCGGCCGCCATCTGGTGCAAGCGCTGGAGGAATCGCTGCTGCCCGAATTTTATGAACGGCCGATCAAAGGATTCGGGTTCCGGGGTCAGGTGCTTGGCGTGTTATGCGTGGACGGGCTGGAAGTGCATTACGATCCGAGCGGGAAGGCGATGGGGAAAATCCGGTCCGTGCTCGTGAACGGTGCGCCGCTTATGCCGGAGAAGCGCTACCGGGTCGGGATGATCGACATGTTCACGTTCGGAAGCGGGTATACGTCCTTGGCCCAGGGAGAGGAAACCCGGTATTATTTGCCGGAGTTCCTCCGGGATCTGTTAGCCGATCAGCTCCAGCGGGCGGATCAGCTCTTGGCGTGCAGAACCATCCGATGGCAAGCCTGATCCGATATTAATTCTTTCTTAACAATCGGGCCGGCTATTGTTTGTTACCCGGACAAACGGTAGAATAATATCGTTGTGCCTGGAAGACTAGGCTTCATAGAATCAACTTCATTTTTTGGGTTAGCAGGGGAGGAACGCGTTTTGTTCGATTGGTGGATTGCGCTCATTATCGGAATTGTTGAGGGATTAACGGAATTTTTGCCGGTTTCTTCGACCGGTCATATGATTCTAGCCGGACATTTGCTAGGATTCGAGGGGGACAAGGCGGAATCGTTCGAGGTCGTCATCCAGCTCGGCGCCATCCTGGCGGTTGCCGTGATCTATTGGCGGAGAGTGCTTCGCCTGTTCGGATTCAAGGACGCCGCTTCTCGGGCGAAGCCGAAACGGATCAACCTGATTCACATCGCGATCTCGATCGTGCCGGCATTGGGACTCGCTTTCGTGCTCCGCGATCATATCAAGCTGCTGTTCTCGCCGGAGACGGTGGTCATCGGGCTCGTGCTGGGCGGGATCTTCATGATCATCGCCGAGAAGCAGCAGCCCAAGATTACGGCGACCGATATGGATGAGCTGACTTACAAGCAAGTGCTGTATATCGGACTCGCACAGATTTTGTCGCTATGGCCGGGCTTCTCGCGTTCGGGGTCCACGATCGCAGGCGGGATGCTTGCCGGGGCTAGCCGGGCGGCGGCGGCGGATTTCACCTTCCTGATCGCCATTCCCGTAATGTGCGCGGCTTCCGGGTACGAGCTGTTGAAGAACTACGATCAGTTTACATCGTCGGATATCGGCTTCTTCGCGATCGGCTTCATCGTCTCGTTCATCGTCGCGCTGTTGGCGGTCGTCACGTTCATCAAGCTGGTCGGGAAGCTCAAGCTTACGTATTTTGCGTATTACCGGTTCGTACTGGCTGCTATCGTGCTGCTGTATATGACTTTAGTCGGCTTTTAAGTGATCCTTTAGACTCAATTGTGCCAAAGGGTGTCGAAATGACGCCCTTTTTGTATTGCCAACAGGTGCGGCTTCGTATACATTATAGGCAAAAGCGGACAGCGGTCTGCCAAATACAGGAAATGTGGGGCATACATGAGGCTGATTCCAGTAGATCAATGTCAGCCCGGGATGAGGCTGGGCCGAAATCTCTATAACGACGAAGGGCTCGTGCTGCTGGCCGAACAGGCGGAGCTGACCGGGCCGATCATTCGGAAGCTGGAGCAGCACGGCATCGCCAGGCTGTATATCCGCGATGCCCGAACGGACGACATCACGCTCCCGGAGCTCATCACGGAGGAGACCCGGCAGAGGGCGCTCGCGGAGATTCGCACGCATTTCCGGCGGCTGATGCTGGAGACCGCTCCGCGGAGGGCGATCAACTCGCCGTTTATCGGCAAGGCGTTCAAGGACGTCGCGGCCCTCCTGCTCGAGGATTTGCGGCGTCACGATTCCGCGATGATCCTGCTCGCCGAGATGAGCCTCACCGACCAGAGCCTGTTCCAGCATTCGCTGAATGTAGGGCTCCATACGCTCCTGCTCGGCCTGGCCCAAGGCTATGACCAGGAAGAGCTGCTGACGATCGGACTCGGGGCGCTCCTGCACGACATCGGCAAGACGCAGCTCCCGCCGTCGCTGCTGTACAAGCCCGATCCGATCGCCGAGGAGGAGCGGCTCTTACGCAGTCATACGGATCTGGGGTTCCGCTTGCTCAAGGATGAGCCGAACATTCCGCTCCTCGCGGCCCATTGCGCCCTGCAGCATCACGAGCGGAGAGACGGGACCGGCTACCCGAGAGGCTTGCGCGGCGATGACATCCATGTGTATGCGGAATGGATCGGCATCGTCGACGCTTACGAAGCCATGACTTCCGTGACGGGCACGGGGACGCGGCCGCTTCTGCCGCATCAAGCGATCGAGCAGCTGTTCGTCGATTCCGGCTCCCTGTACGACGCGTCCAAGATCGAGCTGTTCCGCGACCGGATCGCGCTCTATCCGATCGGCTTGCAGGTGAAGCTGAGCTCGGGCGAAGCCGGAGTCGTCGTCGACCTGAACAGCCGCTCGTCGCTGCGTCCCGTCGTGCGCATCCTGTATGGCGCCGAGGGGGAAGAGCTGACTAGGCCCTATGAAATCGACCTGTCCAAGCGACTCAATCTAATGATTACCGCCGTCCATCCGTTTGATTGATGGGCGGTTTTTGTTTACAATGAAAGGATCAACGTGAGACGATCATGGTTAGAAATCTGGAATTTAGGTGAAATTGATCTTGAGTACATCCTATTCGAATATACATGGCCTCACCCCGCTGTCGCCGGAATACGATCCGTGGGACCCGATCCGCTCGATTCGCCGGTACGGCCGCCACGTCTTGACGAGCGTGGAGCTGACGATGACGAATTTGTGCAACATGCGGTGCGAGCATTGCGCCGTAGGCGATGCGCTGACGATGACGGAGGGGGCGCGGATCCCCCTGGCGGACATGCTCCGACGGCTCGACGAGGTCGAGCACCTCGAGACGATCAGCATCACCGGCGGAGAGCCGGCCTATCTGGAGAAGACGGTCAAGGAATATATCGTGCCGCTCCTGCAGTATGCGAGGTCGCGCGGGGTGCGCTCCCAGCTGAACTCCAACGCCACGCTGGACCTGTCCCGGTATGAGCTTATGGCGCCTTATTTGGACGTCCTGCATATTTCTTTCAATTACTTGAATGCGGAGGACTTCCATCGCGTAGGCTTTACCAATACGGCTCATCCGGTCGGCCGGGATACGGCGGCCAAGCTGTACGAGCGCATGGTGGAGAACACCGTCGCGCTCAGCCGGGGCGGGTTGTTCGTCAGTGCCGAGTCGATGATTAATTACCGCACTCACGAGGTGCTGCCGGAGATTCATCGGCTCATCGTGGAGATGGGCTGCGTCCGGCACGAGGTGCATCCGATGTACCCGAGCGCCTTCGCGTCGTCGCTGCCCGTGCTGTCGCTCGATCAGACCCGGGACGCGATCGACCGGCTGCTGGACGAGCGCGATCCGGACGTGTGGATGCTGTTCGGGACGCTGCCGTTTTTCGCTTGCGGCGACAGGGAGGCGGACAAGCGTTTGCTGCGCAAGCTGCATGCCGCGCCTAACGTCACGGTGCGCAACGACCCGGACGGCCGCAACCGGCTGAATGTGAACATGTTCACCGGGGACGTCTACGTGACCGACTTCTCCGATCTGTCCGCCCTGGGCAACGCGAAGAGCGAGCCGCTCGATCCGATCTTCGACCGGTGGCTGGAGCATCCGCTGAACCTGCAGGTGAACTGCCATTGTCCGACGGCCGCCTGCTGCGGACCGAATCTGCTTGTTGCCGACACGTACTATCGCGGGGTCGATTTCAAGGGGCGCCAATCGTTAGTAGGTTGAGCGCGGAAGGAGACACGCTATGGACACCCATCCGTTTCATTGGAATTTAATTTTTTGGAACATGCTGCTTGTGATCGTCTTGGTGCTGCTGAACGGTTTCTTCGTCGCCGCGGAATTCGCCCTCGTGAAGGTGCGGCAGACCCGGCTGACCCAGCTGGTCAATGAAGGCAACAAGCGAGCGCGGTATGCGCTTAAGGTATCGAAGAAGCTGGACGCCTATTTGTCGGCCACGCAGCTCGGGATTACCCTCGCCTCTCTCGGGCTCGGCTGGGTGGGGGAGGAAGCGGTGTCGAGCTTGATCGTCGAGCCGCTGCTCGGCCGATTCGGAGTGGCCGATCCGGTGCTCACGCATACGATTTCCTTCGCGGTGGCGTTCTCCGTCATTACGTTCCTGCATATCGTCCTGGGGGAGCTCGCCCCCAAGTCTCTCGCGATCCAACGCTCGGAGCCCGTATCTCTATGGCTGTCCGCTCCGCTTATGCTGTTCTATAAAATATTCCTGCCGGTCATCGCATTGCTGAACGGGACGGCGAACCGGCTGCTGCGGCTGATCGGCGTCGAGCCGGCAACCGAGCTCGAGGTGCATACGGAGGACGAGATCCGCATCCTGATGAATCAGAGCGCGAAGAGCGGCCATATCGACAAGGACGAGATGACGCTGTTCGACAACATCTTCGAGTTCTCCGAGCGGCTGGCTCGTGAAGTGATGCTGCCTAGGACCGACATGGACTGCCTGTTCGTGGACGATTCATGGGAAGACAATATGAAGCTGGTGATGGCGACGAAGCACACCCGCTATCCGGTCGCGGTGGAAGATAAGGATCGCATTATCGGGTTTGCCCACATCGCCGACCTGCTCACGTGCGAGCCGAACACGGAGCATAAGCTGGAATCGTACATTCGGCCGATCCTCACCGTGCCGGAATCGATGGAAGTGAACCAAGTGCTCCGCCTCATGCAGAAGCGTCAATCGCAGCTCGCGATCGTCGTGGACGAATACGGCGGCACCGCCGGCCTGCTCACAATCGATGACATTCTGGAGGAGATCGTAGGCGAGCTTCACGACGAGTTCGACGAGATGATCCGGCCGAGCGTCGAGGTGAAGGGGCATATTACGTCGGTCGAGGGCCGTATGCTGCTCGAGGAAGTGAGCGACATGCTGCACGTGACGCTGGAGGACGACGAGGTCGACTCGATCGGAGGCTGGCTGTTCAAGCAGCTGGAGGGAACGCCGGCCAAAGGCCGCAAGGTGTCGGTCGGCGGTTACACGTTCGAGGTGGCGGAGGTCGACCGGCTGCGGATCGTCCGCGTACATATTTATCGCAAAGAAGATCAGGCTGCACCCGAAGCGGCAGCTCCGAAATCCTAGGGAGAGGGGATGACTATTTGTCGGGGAAGACCATAATCATGCTTGCACTGGGGCTGGGAGCGTTGTACCTGCTGTTCACGGTCGGCTCCCCGTTCTTGCTCGCCATCGTGGCGGCGCTTTTCCTGGAGCCGCTCATCGTGCCGATGTCGAAGCTGTTCCACATCGGGCGTGTAACGGCATCGGCCATCGTGTGTACGTTGTTCACGCTGGTGCTGTTCGGCCTGGCCTACCTGCTGGGGGCGCAGATGGTCGAGCAGCTCGTCGACTTCTGGGAGCAGGCGCCGCGCTACTTCAGCGAAGCGAACCGCTACATTCAGGACGCCACGGAGCGAACCCAGCTGTTCTACAACTCGCTGCCGAGCGATTTTGCGGAACGGATCCAGACCGGGATCGAGTCCGGCGTCAAGGCGGCTACCGAGTCGCTCAACGGAATCATGCGTGGCATTTCCGGGTATTTTATCAATTTTGCCAAATTCATCCCGAACTTTTTCATTTTCTTCATCGTGTTCCTGGTCGCCCTGTACTTGTTCAGCTTCAGCCTGCCTCAGCTCAAAGCCGCCTTCCTGTCCATGTTCGAGGAGAAGTCCCAGAGCAAGGTGGACGAAGTGCTGCAGAGTCTGCGCAGCTCGGTGTTCGGCTTCCTGCGCGCCCAGATCATTCTAAGCGCGATGACGTACGTCATTGCCATGTCGGGGCTGCTCATCCTGAACGTCGATTATCCGCTCGCGATCTCCCTCTTGATCGTCGTGGTCGACATCCTGCCGATTCTGGGCGTCGGGTCGGCGCTCGTCCCCTGGGCGCTGTACAGTTTCATCGCGGGCGATACGTTCCTGGCGATCGGGCTCATCGTCCTGTTCGCAGTCATTACGGTGATCCGGCGCATCGTGGAGCCGAAGGTATTGGGCGATGCGGTCGGGATCAGCGCCTTGGCCGCGCTCATCAGCTTGTACGTCGGATTCAAGCTGTTCGGCGTCATGGGGTTGTTCCTTGGGCCGATCATCGTCATCATTTATCAGGCGATGCGCAAGGTCGGGCTCATGCAATTCAAGATCAAATTGGAATAGCGGCATACTTAGGAGGGAGCCTGGCCAAGCGGCCGGGCTCTTGTGTTTAACATACAAGCATGTGGTGGGCGGCGACTTCGGCCTGATGCCATCTAGTTGCTGCAAATCTTCGAATTCCGGTTAGGCGGATCGTATAATCTCGAGCTTAAGAAGCCCCATCGTGGATCGGAATGACGTGTTAGTTCGATTTTGCCAAAATAGAGTCGGTATTGAGAGAAGTCCATGCTATCCAGTTCGATTTTGCCAAACTAAATGGCGGTATTGCAGGGTCCGTGTTCTAAATGTGCACTCCAATTCGGCGAAATCGAACTAGAGCTCTTCCAAATGATGTCTAGCCTTCTGTAAGTTGATGAAATGAAACTAGAGCGCAGGTCGGAACCCTTGTGCCAGACCTCCTCACGCGTCAACGGAACGCCTCCGCCAAGCGAGTGAGCAGCTCCCGCGATTTTGTAAAAAAACCGCCCCCTGTTGTCCCGGATTCAGTCATATTTCTCTTTGAAAGCGCTATATTATAGTGAAAGGAAACAAAGTCCACAAAGGAGGTGATAGGATGAGCGAAGAGGAGGTCGTGCAAGCAGCAGCTGAGGAAGCTGCTGAAGAAGCAGAAGAGGCGACGGAGGCTGATGCCGAAGCTGCGGCTGAGGAAGAAGCTGTAGAAGCCGAGAAGGACGAGGAGGTTGCCGAGCCCGCTGTTGAAGACGAAGAAGCAGTCGCAGCGGCAACGGAGGAATCAACTGAAGAAGCATAATTCCAGTACAATCAGATTGGAATCTTATTATAGAAACAATACCCCCTTAGCCTAGCGAAGGGGGTTTACTGCGCTTGCCGGAGGTTTTTCCTTTTTTCGCGCCCCGTAAGTGACATATCCGCTCCTCGCGCCCTGTAAACTGATAAAGAGTGCCTGTAGGCAGGCGGCCGCCTCGTGCGCCGTCATCTTTTCTGAAAGGAGCCGAATCGTCATGCACCAAACCCGAGAGTGGTTCCCCTATGTCGGTCCCTTCGATCCCTGTCCCCCTATACGAGTAAAAACATTTAGCACCGGACCGCAGCTGTTCATACCTTTTCAACCGCCGAATTTGCCGCAATTTACTCGAGAGGAAGCGCTGAAGCTGGGCACGCTGTGGCCCGCGCTGTACAGCCCCTATACCCCGCAGAATAAAGCCGCCATGGGAAAGGAGACTGAGTCCATTGCACGAAAATGAACCGATGCTGGACGCCGCCTATTACGAGCTGCTGCACCGGCTGCAGGCGGCGGATTTCGTCTTGGTTGAGCTGACCCTGTACCTGGATACACACCCGGACGACAGGCAAGCGGTCGAGCAATTCAATCAATACGCCCAATACCGGGCGCAGCTGGCGGCGGAGTATGAGAGGACGTACGGGCCGCTCCTGCAGTTCGGCCATAGCTACAGTCGCTATCCCTGGGATTGGAAAAACTCGCCTTGGCCATGGCAAGTCTAATCGGAGCGGAAGGGAGGGAAGTCGATGTGGATTTATGAAAAAAAGCTGCAGTATCCCGTCAGGGTAAACAAATGCGATATTCGCATGGCCAAATTCCTGGCCGAGCAATACGGCGGTGCGGATGGCGAGCTGGCGGCGGCCCTGCGGTACTTGAATCAGCGGTATTCGATTCCCGACAAGGTGATCGCGATCTTGACGGATATCGGAACGGAGGAGTTCGCCCATCTCGAGATGATCGCAACGATGATCTACAAGCTTACGAAGGACGCAAGCGTCGAAGAGTTGAAGGCGGCCGGAATGGGCGACCATTATGCGTCGCATGACCGGGCGCTCTTCTACAATAATGCGAGCGGCGTGCCGTGGACCGCTGCGTACATCCAGGCGAAGGGCGACCCGATCGCCGATCTGTATGAGGACATCGCCGCCGAAGAGAAGGCGCGGGCGACGTACCAGTGGCTGATCGACATGACGGACGACGTCGATCTGCAGGATGGGCTGAAGTTCCTCCGCGAGCGGGAGATCGTGCACTCGCTCCGGTTCCGTGAAGCGGTGGAGATGCTGAAGGAGGACCGGGAGACGAAGAAGGTGTACTAGAAGTTTGTTGTGCTTGAGAAGAGCCTCCGTCTGCGCTAGGGATCTTGGCGTGGACGGAGGCTCTTTCTGTTGTGCTCTGAGGCTGCCAACACGCGGTTGCGACGGCAGGGCATTTGCGGTATCGTGAGAGAGGCATGGAACAATTTGGACGAAGGAAGGGCACTTATGAACATTCAAACCTTTTATTTGGACAACCCGATCGTCATGAAACGAGCCATTGATGTCTTCGAGCCGGAGGGGGATCCGCGGAAGACGGCGTTGTTCTACGTGCATGGGGGAGGCTGGCATTCGGGGGCCCGCGACCAGTTTCACTATCATCTGGAGCATTTCTCCAAGATGGGGTATTGGACGGCCAGCGCGGGGTACCGGTTAGTGCCGCATGTCCAATGGAGGGATCAGCTGCAGGATGTGATGGAAGGGTATGATTGCTTCCTCCGGCTGCTGGAGAAAAGGGTGGCGCGCATCGAGCGGATCGTCGTGCTGGGCAGCTCGGCGGGTGCGCATCTGGCGTCGCTGCTCGCGATGATGAGCCCGGAGCAACTGGGAGACCGCCTCGTCCGGTTGACCGGTGCTTGGAGGGCGCCCGACGCCGTCGTCTCCATTAACGGGCCGGGCTCGATGGAGCGCTGGCCGGACATGAACGAGACGATCCGCGACAGCATCGAGAAGCTGGTCGGCCGCCGCTATGACGATGAGACGGCTGCCGAGGAATTCGCCAGCACATCCCCGGACCTGTACGTACGGGATGGAGCGCCGGACTTCCTGTTCCAGATCGTGGAGCGGGAAAAGTACTTCCCGCACGAGCTTGTGTACCGGATGAGCGAGAAGATCGTTGCGCACGGCTCGAAGTCGCACGTGATCTTGTATGAGGGGGCCGAGCACGGTTTCTTCTACAGCTTGACGTCTCCCCTCCAACAGAAGGCGCTGGCGGATCTGGAGCGGTATTTACAGAGCGTGGACGCGGGGGAGTAAGGTGGAAATGTCGCGGGGAGCGTCTCAGCGGGGAATAAGCCGAAAAAATCGGCTTACAGCTCGCCAGGAGTGACCTAGCGAGGGAATAAGCCGAAAAATCGGCTTACAGCTCACCAGGAGTGCCCTAGTGACGGAATAAGCCTGAAAAATCGGCTTATGTAGCTAAGGGGTTAGCGGATCTCCAGAGTAGATAATCTACTTTGGAGTGGCACTCGGGAGGGTTGGCGGACCTGTAGAGTAGAAAATCTACTTTGGACCGGCACTCGGGAGGGTTCGCGGCCCTGTAGAGCAGATAATCTACTTTGGAGCGGCATCGGGAGGGTTGGCGGACCTGTAGAGTAGATGATCTACTTTGCACCAGCACTCGGCTAGCCGCCGTCTACTCCAATCCCCGGTCCCCACACCCTGCCGCGACAACAATTGTATGTTTGATTACGTTTTGTTTCGAATTTGTGTGGATCGGGTTGTTTGGTTGTGCTAAGATGAAGCTATCCAGCCATGATGGGCGATTCTGAATTCATGAGGAGGCTTCATTCCTTGTCTACGCTTACCCCTAACTTCGAAACCGTAACCCTCAGCTCGCTGTCCAAAGTATTCGCCGACGAAGAGCTGCGGGACAAGACGCTGCTGAAAGCGACGGCCCTCACGAACGAAACGTATTCGTTCCAGATCGCATACCGGTCCAATCAGCTGACCAAGCTCATCCGCACGCGCGTCGTCTCCGCGATCACCTCGCATGTGACGCTGCGGACCGTCGGGCTGGTCACGGCGGAGATGCCGATCTACGCCGACCACGACGAGCATCTGCTGCGCGACACGCCGGGCTTGTATCCGGATCCGCTGTATCCAGTCACCGAACTGGACGGCCTGACGGCCATTCCGGGCCAGTGGCGGTCGCTCTGGGTGACGGTGAAGCTGGACGGCAGCGTGAAACCCGGCAACTACCCGATCACGATCCAATTCACGACGAACGACGGCGCGCCGCTCGGCGAAGAGACGTTCAGCCTGCGTGTGATCGCCGCCGAATTGCCGGAGCAGCAGCTGATCCACACGGAATGGTTCCATTCCGACTGCCTCGCCACATACTATCAGGTCGACGTGTTCAGCGAACGCCATTGGGAGCTGCTGCGCTCGTTCATCGAGACCGCGGTCGCGCACGGCATCAACATGATCCTGACTCCGCTGTTCACCCCGCCGCTGGATACGCAAGTGGGGGGCGAGCGTCCGACCGTGCAGCTGATCGATGTCACGGTAGTCGGGACGGATCAATATACGTTCGGCTTCGAGCGGCTGAAGCGCTGGGTGGCGATGTGCAATGAGCTGGGAGTCAAATACTTCGAGTTCTCGCATCTGTTCACGCAGTGGGGTGCGAAGCATGCCCCGAAGATCGTGGCGCAAGTGGACGGCCGGGAAACGAAAATTTTCGGCTGGGAAACCGACGCGACCGGCTCGACGTACAAAACGTTCCTGGCGCAATTCCTGCCGCAGCTCGTCGCTTTCATCCGCGAGAACGGCTTGGAGGCGCGAAGCTACTTCCACGTGTCCGATGAGCCGTCGGAGCAGCACATCCCGACTTACGAGAGCGCGAGCAGCTGGCTGCGCCAGTTCCTGAGCGACTTCCCGATGATGGACGCTTTGTCGTCCTATGAATTCTACAAGCGGGATTTGGTCAAAAAGCCGATCCCGGCCAGCAATCATATCGAGCCGTTCCTGGAGAACGAGGTCCCGGACCTGTGGACGTACTATTGCTGCTCACAGTACAAGGACGTGGCGAACCGGTTCCTGTGCATGCCTTCCGCTCGCAACCGCATCCTCGGCGTGCAACTGTACAAATTCCGCATCGCAGGCTTCCTGCACTGGGGCTACAATTTCTACTACTCGCAATACTCGCGCTACCCGATCGATCCTTACCGGGTGACCGATGCCGGTCATGCGTTCCCGGCCGGCGACCCGTTCGTCGTCTACCCGGGACCGGAAGGCCCGATCGAGTCGCTGCGGCTCGAGGTGTTCTATGAAGCGCTGCAGGATCTCCGCGCCCTCCAGAAGCTCGAGAGCCTGGTGGGCCGCGAGCAGGTGATGGACCTGCTGGAGGCCGGCCTGGAGCAGCCGATCACGTTCGACGAGTATCCGCGCGAAGCCGGGTGGCTGCTCATGAAGCGCGAGGAAATCAATAAGCGGATCGAGCAAAGCGTAGCAGCCGCAACCGTTTAAGGTCACAAACTGTGCACCTTCAGCTTAGCGGCGGCAATTTTTGCCGCTATCCGCTCAGCCAACGATAAAAAGCCTTCCCGACTCTCCCGGACCAACAACAGGGGGGAGAAGGGAAGGCTTTTCTACTGCACATGAGGCTTACGCTTGTTTCGTCTTCGAGGCTTGCTGAACCGCGTCGCGGACGTAGCCGCCCGTCTGCGTCAGCAGCCGATCGGCCGTCGGCCGGTCGATGCCCGCGAGCAGCATGACGATGGCGGTCTTCACATGTCCGTCCGCCTGCTCGTACGCTTGCTCGATCGCGGCTTCGCTCGCGTCCGTCGCAAGCCCGATGATCCGCTTCGCGCGGTGCACGAGCTTGCCGTTCGACGGATTCAGGTCGACCATCAGGTTGTCGTACACCTTGCCCATCCGGATCATCGAAGCGGTCGTCAGCATGTTCAGGATGAGCTTCTGCGCGGTACCGGCCTTCATCCGGGTCGAACCGAGCACGACCTCGGGCCCGACGACGGCCTCGATCAGCAGGTGAGCGTGCTCGCCCATCGGGGTGCCGGTGTTGTTGCACACCCCGACGACCGATGCACCGAGCTCGCGGGCCCGTTTCATCGCGCCGAGGACGTAAGGCGTCCGCCCGCTGGCCGCGATGCCGACGACCGTGTCCTTCGGCCCGACACCCGCGAGGTCGATGTCGCCGGCCCCCGTCTCCGGGCTATCCTCGGCGCCTTCGACCGGATCCTTGATCGCGCGGTCGCCGCCGGCGATAATGCCCTGGACCATGGAAGGGTCGGTCCCGTACGTCGGCGGGCATTCGCTCGCGTCGAGGATGCCGAGCCGTCCGCTCGTGCCGGCTCCGATGTAGAGCAGCCGGCCGCCGCTTTGGAACGACTTCACGATAAGATCAACCGCTTTCCCGATGACCGGAGTCAAGGGACGAATCGTGTCCGCGATTTGACGGTCTTCTTCATTGATCAGGCGGACGATCTCCTCCGAGGACATGCGGTCGATGTTGCGCGTTCTAGGGTTGACTTGTTCAGTGGTCAGTTCATTCAGCAAATTGTTCATAGGGTAGTCAGACTCCTTTGAAGAGCGGGTTATTGTCGAATGTACGCCCGGCGATTCGATCCGGCGGAGCGCCAGCAGGGCGGCGCCGTAAGCCGGCGGATGCTGAGCGGCATGCAGCTTCAGTTCCGGATAAGAATCGGCAAGGGTCTTCTCGAACACTTGCCTATAGGTCGGGCTGTATTGGAAAATCGAGCCCGTAGTGACCAAGTCGCAGGCGGCGAACCAAGCGTCCTTGCCAATGACGGCCAGCGCGGCTGCCGCCATCTCTTGCGCCGCCTGGGTGATGATGCCGGTCGCCGGGAGGTCGCCGTCCTCGCAAGCGCGAATGCAGATCTCCGCGAACTTCGCGATCTCGCTCTTCGGCAGCGGTTCCCGATAGGCATAAGTGCGCAGGTCCATGAGAGTGCGGAGCCCGGCCAGCTCGAGGAGCGGCTCGGTCATCCGGGTAGGGTGGCCGATGCCGTCGTAGCTGCGGGTGACCGCTTTCAGCGTGCGCAAGCCGATATCGTACCCGCTGCCCTCGTCACCCAGGATATGCCCCCAGCCGCCTGCGCGATACGAGTGTCCGTCCGGAGTGAGGCCGAACACGATTGACCCGGTGCCGGCGATGGCGATGATGCCCTCCTCCCGCTCCAGTGTAGCCATCAAGGCGATCTGCGCGTCGTTCTGAAGCGTGCAGTCGAAGGAGAGCCCGTGCTCCTCGTGGTACCGTCGCAGATGCTCGAGTACGGCGTTCCGTTCCTCGGGAGTGTTGACCCCCGACAAGCCGAGGGCTGCGGTGCTCCATGCGCGGCCGTTGAGAGGTGGGGCGGTGCGCAAAGCGTCCAACAGGGCGCTCAAATTGCGCATCGCTCCGGCCAGCGTCACCGCGTTGGGATTCGTAGATTCGCCGGTTAAGCGAACCAGAACATGACGGTGCTCATCGATCGCAATCGCTTCCGTTTTCGTGCCGCCTCCGTCGATGCCTACAGCAACACGCATGTTCTTCACCTGCCTCTCCTAGTTGGGTGTTACGATTCAGGATGTTAAGGTTAGTTTACTACATACGAGTATACGGGAATCGAGAGGGCTTGTAAAATAAAATTTAGCGAGAACAAATAAATGTTGAAATATTATTTCGTGCGCAGTATAATAACAGATGTGAAAGCGGTCCCACTACTTTTTCCATTTTACAAACCGGGGATGGCTTTATCGGGTCAGGAGGCAAGGGTGCAAACCGCATGATCGCAGTAGTATTTCCAATGTTGCGAATAACTTGCCGGTTTTCCAAGCAAACTGAACTCATATGCTTGACACCATTCAACTCAAGGGGGAATTAGAAGGATGAAGATGAACAAATGGCTCGCCCTGTTCATGGTCCTCGTGCTCGTGGCGGTCACCGCTGCGTGCGGCAAGAAAGAAGAAACGCCACAAGCCGGCGGCGACACGACGAAGGTCGACACGACGCCCGATACGGTGAAAGTATGGACTTACCCGGTTCATGGTACTTATGAGAATGACATGAAAGATTTGGTTGCTGATTTCAACAAGCAATACCCGCATATCAAAGTGGAATATGAAGTGATGTCTTGGGCGGAAGGCCCTAAGAAATTCGACGTTGCGCTGAACGCGGGCGACCCGCCCGATCTGTACTTCGGCGCATTGAACGGTTCGTACGTCAGCACGGGCTTGGTTCTGCCGCTGGACTCCTATATGACTCCTCAAATCAAAGAAGACTTCCTGCCGGGCACATTGGAAACGATGCAAATGAACGGCAAGCAATACGGGATTCCGATCTACCAATCGCTGTGGGGCTGGGGCGGCAACAAGCGCATCCTGACCGAAGCGGGCGTGGACTACAAGAAGATTCAAGAAAAAGGCTGGACTTGGACCGAGTTCCTGGACATCGCCAAGAAGCTGACTAAGAAGCTGCCTAACGGTACGCAGCAATACGCGATTACGACGGACAACTCGACGGACTTCATCGACATGCTGTCCAAAGCAAACGGTCTCGTAGACGCAGTAGACGAGAAAGGCAACTTCATCTGGAACGACAACAAGATGCTCGACACGCTGAAGTTCATCGATACGCTGCGCAAAGAAGGCTACATGCCGAAGGAAGTCGGGGCTCTGACTCCGGCCAAGCGGACCGATATGTTCTATGCCGGTCAATCGGCGATTATCAGTAAAGCGATCCCTTACTACGACATCATGATCGCTAACCGCAACAAAGACATCGATGCAGGCAAGGTGCAAGGCGAGAAGATCGAGTACATCCAATTGCCGGTTCCTCACGGCGACGGGATCTCCGGTTACGGCAAAACTGCAGGCGGCGGCGAAGGCTACATCATGTTCCGTCAGAAAAACGATAAAGGCGCTCAACACGCTAAAAACGCCTTCCTCGTTATGGAAGCTCTGACAGGTGCCAAAGCCGGTAACTCCGCGAACGAGCTCGCGCTTCCGTTCGTACGCAAATCGCAAGCCAAAGCATTCGAAGGCAAGAGCCTGGCTAAGCCGGAAAACGTAGTAGCCGCAACGAATATGCGCAACAACGCTTCCGTAAACGTATCGCTTACGATCGACGCCGACAAAGCGGCTAAACTGAAGCAATACCGCGAGCAAGTGCTGAAGCCGACGTTCCAAGCGTTGCTGGCCGGAGAGAAAACACCGGAAGCCGCAGCGGACGATCTGAAGTCCAAAGGCACGCAAATGCTCAAGTAATTCCCTAAACGTGAAGTTAAGCTCTGAAGGTTATTCCTATCCCTTGGGAAGAGGAATTGATCTGGGGCTTAACGAACTAATAGTTAAGTAATCCGGAGAGTGCCCAGTATGAAGAGCATATTGGGCCTCTTTCTTAAGAGTAAAGAAAGTATAATTTCCGACTCGGAAATTGAACTTTCTGCTCGCAAGAAAAGCTTCCTCTAAAGAAGGATTCGACGACATCTCCGAGAAGGCTCCATCAGGAGCTTTTCTTACTGAGAGTTCAAATTTTGTTTTATCTCGATTGCTGATTCGTTTACGGACTGAACGGTGCCGTCCCTTCCGAGGGCGGCCTCCCGTTTGGTTGTAAGATCTCCGGGGTCCCGCCCGACATGGAGTGTACCCTTCGGAGCCCTGCGTAACGTAGCGGGGTTATTGCGAGAATGGAGGAACCTTTGGTGGATAACACTCTAGCTAAGACCAAACCGGCCGCTTCTTCCTTTACCCGCTTTTGGAAGGATTATGGATGGGCCTACTTGTTTATTTTGATTCCGTTGCTCTTGTTCGTCGTCTTTACGCTTTACCCGGTCATTTCGGCTTTTATTATGAGCTTTCAGCGGTATAACGTGTTGAAATCGAAATGGATCGGTCTGGACAACTATTCCTACATGCTGCAGGATTCGGTGTTCTGGAAATCCATTAAAAATACAGTGCTCTTCACGATCGGAACCGTTCCGGTCAACATCATCATTACGTTCGTGCTGGCGTTCTTTATTTTCCAAATGAAAAACAGCTTCCAAACGTTCTTCAAGGCAGCCTTGTACTTGCCGGCGGTTGCGTCCGGCGTGACGATCTCGGTCGTCTGGCTGGCTATCTTCGACCCGACACCGGCGGGCTTGCTCAACAAAGTGCTCGGATTCTTCGGGGTCGAGCCTTCCGTTTGGTTGGGCCAATCGAGTACCGCGCTGTTCTCCCTGATGCTGATGAGCTACTTGGGCGCGCACGGCGCCGGGATTATTTTATACTTAGCCGCTATGGGCGGCATCCCCAAGTCACTGTACGAAGCGGCGGACATCGATCACGCGAGCGGATGGGCCAAGTTCAGCAAAATTACGTGGCCGCTGCTCAAGCCGACGACCCTGTATTTGACCGTGACCGGGGTAATCACTTCGTTCCAAGTGTTCATCAGTGTGTACTTGATGACGCAAGGGGGTCCGAACTTCGCGACGACGACGATCGCTTACTTGATCTATCAGACGGCGTTCCAGTTCTCGGACTTCGGACTCGCCTCGGCGCAATCGTTCGTGCTCGCGGCTATGATCATCGTCGTCTCGGTCATTCAGTTCAAGTTCTTCTCGTCGGACATCGAATACTAGGGGGTGCGCACGTTGCAATCGAAATCCAAAACGGTTCTTATCACTATCTCTGCGGCGGTGCTGCTCCTGTGGGTCGTCATCTCGATCGTTCCGCTGTACTGGATGATTATCGGCTCGTTCCAGGATTCCAAGGCGTCCGCCTCGTTCCAGCCCCAGTGGTGGCCGACCGTCTGGTCGCTCGCTCCGTATGAGCGGTTCTTCGGCAAGACGATGGCCGTTCGCTGGCTGTTCAACTCGCTGTTCGTCTCGTCCGTGCTGACGGTGACGAACGTCTTCTTCGCTTCGCTCGCCGGCTATGCGTTCGCCAAGCTGAGGTTCCCGGGACGGACGACGATCTTCTGGATTTTGCTCAGTACTATGATGATTCCCGCTCAGGTCACGCTCATTCCGCTGTACGTCCTGATGATCAATGTGTTTGACTTGGGCAATACGTATACCGCCATTATTTTGCCGGGCATCGCGAGTGTCGGGAACATTTTCTTGATGAAGCAGTATATGTCCTCGCTGCCGACGTCGCTCATTCATGCGGCCCGGATCGATGCTTGCAGCGAGTTCGGGATTTTCTGGAAAATCATTATGCCTTTGGCCAAGCCCGGTCTCGCCGTACTCGCGATCTTCACGTTCGTGGCGAACTGGAACGAGTTCTTCTGGCCGCTCCTCGTGACGAGCAGTAACAGCATGCGGACGATCCAGGTCGGTCTCGCGAGCTTCCGGTTCGCGGAGGCGACGGACTTCGGGGCCATCATGGCCGGGGCTACGATCGGTGCTTTGCCTATGTTCATATTGTTCTTCTCGCTGCAGAAGTACTTCCTTCAGGGGATTACGGTTGGTGCTGTTAAGGGGTAATTTAAGGTCATAAGCAGGCTGCGGTTAGAGGAAGGGGTTCCGACCTCTGTTGAAATCACGTTGCGGGATTGTATTTTTTAGATGGAGCAACGTGATTTCAAAGGAGGACGCGTTCGCTTCTCCACTCCCTTCCTCTAACCTTCGCCCTAACCCTTTAAAAAAACAAAACCCTTGAGAGCAGGCAACAACCGAAATCCCGGAGGGAAGTCCTCCCGCAGCGAGCGGGGGGGTTGTTATAAAAGGAAAGAGGAGGGTCCCATAAGTGGCTAGAGTCGAGTTTAAGAACGTTGTCAAAGAGTACGTGGATCCAAAACGAGGGAAGTTCACGGCGGTCACCGGCTCCGACTTCGTTATCAACGATAAAGAATTCGTCGTCTTCGTCGGCCCGTCCGGCTGCGGCAAATCGACGTCGCTCCGCATGATGGCCGGCCTCGAGCGCCAAACGAGCGGCGACATCATCATCGGCGACCGCGTCGTCAACGACATGCATCCGAAGGATCGCGACATCGCGATGGTGTTCCAGGACTATGCCCTGTATCCGCATATGACGATCAAGGAGAATTTGTCGTTCGGGCTCAAAAATCTGAAGCGGCCGAAAGCCGAGATCGAGAGCAAGGTCAAGGACGCCGCGGCGATCCTGGGTCTCGAAGAGATGATGGACCGCAAGCCAAGCGAGCTGTCCGGCGGTCAGCGCCAGCGCGTGGCCGTAGGCCGGGCCATCGTGCGCGACCCGAAGGTGTTCCTGTTCGACGAGCCGCTGTCCAACCTGGACGCGAAGCTGCGTGTGCAGCTGCGCGTCGAGCTGGCGGAGCTGCACAAGCGGCTGGGCGCCACGATCGTCTATGTGACGCATGACCAGGTGGAAGCGATGACGCTCGGCGAACGGATCGTCGTGATGAACAAGGGCGCGATTCAACAGATCGCCTCGCCGACGGAACTGTACAACAAGCCGAACAACATGTTCGTCGCGGGCTTCATCGGCTCGCCGGCCATGAACTTCATCGACACCCGCATCGAAGGAGGCAAGGCCGTCATCGAGGGCGCGTCCTTCGCGCTCACCGACGCCATGGCGGCGGCATTGAAGAACTACGAAGGCAAGGAAGTCGTCATGGGCATCCGGCCGGAGCACATTTATGGCGATGATTTCGCCCCTAATGTGTCGAAGGACCATACGCTGCAAGCGCAAATCCAAGTTATCGAGAACTTGGGCGCGGAGAATCTGCTGTACTTCCGGATCGGCAGCCGGATGATCACCGCACGCGTCAATCCGGAGACGGAAGCGCGGGTCGGCCAGATGAAAACGTTCGTCGTCGACCGCAGCAAGCTCACTTTCTTCGATCCTAAGACTGAAGTTCGCATTCCGTATTAAGTCGGTACGGGAGAGCGGCGCAGGACGGAGCAGCCATTACCCAAGGGGGAGTCGAGATGAAAAAGCTAAGTCAAATCGTAGCGCAATCCGGGGTGCAGGTGTACCGGGAAATCGTACCGGTGGCGTTGTTCAGCATCGTGACGTCGCTTGTGCTGCTGCCCTTCGTCTTCTTCCTGCCCATAGCGGTAGCGGTGGTATGCGCCGTTCTGTTCTATGTCCCGCTCCTCACCGGCGTGTTGTATGCTTCGCACAGAATGCTGAAGGGCGAGAAGGCGAAGCTCAGCGCCATGTGGAAGGGTGCAGTTAAGTTCTACGGCGCCTCGGTCGTGTTCGGCGCGATGCTTGCCGTTTTCGTGCTTATCCTGATCGCTTCCTGGTGGTATTACGGCGGGAAGAGCGGCGCCGGAGCGTATGCGCTCGCCGTCTTCCAGACTTATTTTATCGCGATGGTGCTCGTCTCGCAGGTGTACACGCTGCCGCTCGTCGTCCAGGAGGGGATGGGCGTGTTCGCCGCGATCGGGCGGAGCTTTAAGCTGTTCATCGCGAATCCGATGTATACGATCGGGGCGTTCATTCAGATCGTCTGCCTGACGGTGGTGCTCGGCATCACGATCGTAGGGTTCGCGGGCTTGTATGTAGGTATGATCGGAATTTACCTGAATATGCTGACGGCGAATTTGATTCGGGATCATGATGCGGACCGCGGCTCAGGCGATACCCGGACGGAGGAACGGACGAACGGTCTCGCGGCAGACCGCGGCTCGGACCCGACGCTGGCCGCTTGGCGCTGACCGGAGGCATGTTTCGGCGGCAACTACGGATAACGGTTTTTCAAGCGCATCTAACAGGCTTCGGGAGGACGGCCGTCCCTTGGAGCCCGGACCATCGCTCCGAAACGCCGTTATTTTTTTTCACACTTAAGTCGAGGAGGAATCAGGAGATGACCAAGGGGAAACAGGGGCAAGTCCGGTCCGGGGCGGACCAGCTGCCGGAATGGGCAGCGAGTCATTTGAATGGGAAACGTATTGGTCTGCTGACGAATCCGACGGGGATCAATCGCGAGTTCGTGTCGACGATCGACGTATGCGCGAGCATCCCTTCGGTTACGCTGGCGGCGCTGTATGCGTGCGAGCACGGCATCCGCGGGGAGCGTCAGGCGGGGGTGCTGTTCGAGGACGAGACCGATCCGCGGCTCGGCATTCCGGTCATTAGCTTGTACGGCAAAATTAAGAAACCGACGCCCGAGATGTTGGAGCCGGTCGATGTGGTGCTGTTCGACATCCAAGACCTGGGCGTTCGCTTTTATACTTATATGACCACTATGCTCTACATGATGGAAGCGTGCGCGGCGGCGGGCAAACCGTTCGTCGTGCTCGATCGGCCGAATCCTCTGGGCGGGGAAGTGGTGGAAGGTGGTCTGCTCGTAGCGGGCTTCGAGTCCATGGTGGGGAGCTGGACCGTTCCGTTCCGTACCGGGCTCACGATCGGGGAATTCGCGAGATATGTGAACGACCGGCAGGAACGCCGCTGCGACCTGCACGTCGTACCGCTGTCCGGATGGAGCCGCGACATGGAATATCCGGATACCGGATTGCCTTGGCTCATGCCGTCGCCGAATATGCCGACGATGGATACGGTGCGCGTCTATTCGGGCAATTGTTTGTTCGAGGGCACGAATTTGTCCGAGGGCCGGGGCACGACGAAGCCGTTCGAACAAATTGGCGCACCTTGGATCGACGGGGACGAGCTGAGCCGGGAAGTGAACGCGCTCGGGTTGCCGGGCGTGCACTTCCATCCCGTGACGTTCACGCCGATGTTCTCCAAGCATCAAGGCGCGCTGTGCAACGGGGTGCATACGTTCGTCACCGATCCTGAAGCCTACAAACCGCTGGAGAGCGCGCTGCACCTCCTGCATACGGTGATCCGTATGTATGGAGACAAGTTCGAGTGGATTCCTCCGTTCAAGGAGGGGCGCAAAAACTTCATCGACTACCTGACCGGCAGCGACAGAGTGCGGACTACACTCCACGAGGAAGCCGGTCTGAGGCAGCTCGTGCACGATTGGGCCGCCGAAGCGGAAGCCTGGAAACAGGAGCGCGCCCCGTATTTGCTATATCCCATGACTGGAAGCGAGGCAAGCCGGTAATATGGAACAGATAGATTTGACGAACTGGACGCTGCGGCAGAAGATCGGCCAGCTGCTGCAATGCGGCTTCGACGGCTATATGCCGAATGAAGACATCTTGCGGCTTATCCGCGAGCATGCGATCGGCGGCGTCATCCTGTTCGCGCGCAATGTGCGTGACAACGAGCAGGTCGCACGGATGAACGCGCAGCTCCAGCAGGCCGCCCAGGACGCGGGCACGGAGCCTCTCTGGATCTCGATCGACCAGGAGGGCGGCATGGTGGCGCGGCTGACCGAAGGCGTGGCGCTTATGCCGGGCAATATGGCGATCTCCGCCGGCGGAACGGCCGAGGCCGCATATCAGGCCGCGAACATCACCGGTCAGGAGCTGCGGGCGCTCTGTATCAACTTGAACTTCGCGCCCGATCTCGACGTGAACATCAACCCGAACAACCCGGTCATCGGCGTGCGCTCCTACGGCGAATCGCCGGAGCGGGTCGCCGAGTTCGGTGCGCAGGCGATTCGCGGGCTGCAGGACGCGGACGTCGTGGCGGCGGCCAAGCATTTTCCCGGCCACGGCGATACGGACGTCGATTCGCATCTCGACTTGCCGACGATTCATCACGACCGGGAGCGGATCGATCGGGTCGAGCTTGTGCCGTTCCGGCGGGCGATCGAAGCGGGCGTCGACTCGATTATGTCGTCGCACATTTATTTCCCGGCGTTCGAGCCTGACCGGCTGCCGGCCACACTGTCCCGCCGCGTCCTGACCGGACTGCTGCGCGAGGAGCTCGGTTACGACGGCGTCATCATGACCGACTGTATGGAGATGAACGCCATTGCCGTCCATTACGGCACGGTGCAGGCAGCGGTCATGGCGATCGAAGCCGGCGCCGACATGGTGCTCCTGAGCCACCGCCACGACCTGCAGTACGCCGTCATCGAGGCGGTGGCGGAGGCCGTCGCGAGCGGCCGCCTCACCGAGGCGCGGCTCGACGCGTCCGTGCGCCGGCTGCTCGCGCTGAAGCGCCGGCGCGGCGTGACGGCCGAGGCCGTGGCTGCGCAAGCGGCGGCGCCGACAGCCGGCGACGCGTTCGCCCGCGTCGGCGGCCGCGAGCACGCCGAGGCGGCGCGCGCGCTGAGCGAGGCGAGCGTCACGCGCGTGCGCGCCGAGGGCGGCGTGCTGCCGCTCGCGGCCGACCGGCCGACCCTCGCGCTCGGCGTGACGCCGGCGGCGGTGTCGCAGGTCGATGAGGCGTACGCCGCGCCGACGACGCTGGGCCGCGCGCTGCGGGCGCAAGGCGCCGCCGCCGTCGAAGAGCGCGTCGTGCCGCTGGCCGAGCTCGCGGCGCAGGTGGACGCGCTCGTCGAGCTCGCCCGCGGCTACGAGCAGATCGTCGTCGGCACGTACAACGCCGCGTTCCACCCCACGCAGGGCGAGCTCGTGAACCGGCTGCTCGCCCTGGGCAAGAAACCGGTCGTCGTGGCGCTGCGCAACCCGTACGACCTGCTGCAGGTGCCGGACGTACCGGCCTATATCGCCGTGTACGAATCGCGGCCGCTAGCGTTGCAGTCGGCGGCGAAGCATTTGCTCGGGCGCATTCCGGCCCGGGGCAAGCTGCCGGTCTCGATCGGCGATCTATATCCGGCAGGCTGGGGAGGCGAAGCTTAACATGCTAGGGAACATTCTGAACAAACCGAGCCGGCTCATCGTCGGCTTGATGTCCGGCACCTCGCTCGACGGCGTCGACGCGGCGATCGTCCGCATCGAAGGCAGCGGCCTCGACTCCAAGGTCGAGCTGGTGCATTTCACCTCGACCCCGTACGACAATGAACTGCGGGAGAAAATCAAAGACCTGTGCAGCATCGAACGGTCCGACGTCGCGCAGGTGTGCGGCATGAACTTCCGCATGGCACATGTGCTTGCCGACTCGGTGCGGCAGGCTGTGGCGGATGCGGGTCTCACGATGGACGACATCGATCTCGTCAGTTCCCATGGCCAGACGATCTGGCACATTCCGGAGGACGATCCGGCCGATCCGACGCTCGTCCGTTCGACGCTGCAGATCGGCGACCTCTCGGTGATCGCCAAGTCGACCGGCAAGCCGGTCGTCGGCGACTTCCGCACGGCCGATATGGCCGTGGGTGGACAGGGCGCGCCGCTCGTGCCGTACGGCGACTTCATCCTGTTCCGCGACGCCGCCAAGGGGCGGATCGCCCAGAACATCGGCGGCATCGGCAACTGCGCCGCGATCCCGGCCGACGGCCGGCCGGAGCAGGTCGTCGCCTTCGATACCGGGCCGGGTAACATGTTGATCGACCAGGCCGTCTACACGCTGTCCGGCGGGGCGCACAGCTATGACGCCGGCGGGGAATGGGCGGCCCGGGGCCGGGCCGACACCGGCTTCGTCGAACAGATGATGAGCCATCCGTACTTCGCGCGCAAGCCGGCGAAGTCGACCGGCCGGGAGCTGTTCGGCAAAGCGTATGCGCTCGACTGGATCGGGCGCATGCAGGCCAAGGGCTTGAGCGACGCGGACATCGTCGCGACGTTCACCGCCTTCACCGCGTACTCGATCTACCAGAGCTACCGCGACTTCGTGCTGCCGCATATGGCGATCGAGGAAGTGTACGTCTCCGGCGGCGGCGCGCACAACAAGACGCTGCTCCGGATGATCGCCGAGCGGCTGCCCGGGCAGCGCATCCTGACCTCCGATGAGCTCGGCATCTCTGGAGATGCGAAGGAAGCCGTCGCGTTCGCTATTTTCGCCAACAATCTCATTCACGGCATTCCGAACAACCTGCCCTCCGCGACGGGGGCGGATCGCCCGACGGTGATGGGGAAGCTCGCTTTCCCTTACTAAAATCGAGGAGTTGAACCGCTATATGCTTACTTACCGCTCGTATGAACCGGGGGATGAGCGTGAGCTCGTCACCCTCTGGAACCGCTGCTTGACGAAGGACCCGGTTACGCCGACCCGTTTCCGCAACCTCGTGCTGCTGGACGCGAATTTCGATCCGCAGGGCTTGCGGGTGGCTAGCGACGAGACCGGACGCGTCATTGGCTGCGTATACGCCGTGCGCCGGCTGCTGCCCATGCACGGGACGGAGCTTGAGCCGGACAACGGCTGGATCCCGTTCTTCTTCGTCGCGCCGGAGCATCGCCGCCAAGGCGTCGCGTCGCGCTTGATGAGCGAGGCCGTCGCGTTCCTGCGCGAGCAGGGGCGGAAGAACATTTTCTTCGCCTCCTACGCGCCGAATTACATCGTGCCGGGCATCGACGAGAAAAATTACCAAGCTGGGTACGCATTCCTGCAAAGCCAAGGCTTCGCCCGGCTCTATTCGCCGATCGCTATGGATTACTCACTTGTCGATCATGACACGCCGGTGGACGTCGAGCAGCTGAAGCAGCAGCGCCTGGACGAGGGCTACTCCTTCGACACCGCGAAGGACGGCGACCTGTATGAGGTCATCCAATTCGCTACGAACGTGTTCAACCCCGACTGGGGCCGCGCGATCCGCGAGGGCGTCCTGCAAGGGCTGCCGCTGTCGAGTATCCTGATCGCCCGCGACGAGCAGGGCAAGCTCGTCGGCTTCTGCCTGCACGGCGGCTACGAGGGCGTGAAGGAACGGTTCGGGCCGTTCGGCGTCGATCCGTCGCAGCAGGGCAAAGGCCTCGGCAAAATTCTGTTGTACGACTGCCTCGCCCTAATGCGTGCCCAGGGGCTGCACGGAGCCTGGTTCCTGTGGACCGGCGAGACGACACCTGCAGGCTATCTCTACAAGCGAGCGGGCTTCTCCATCACCCGCAGCTTCCACGTCATGAAACTGAGCCAGCCGTCCAACTAACGGCGGATGAAGAAGGAGTGAACCTACATCATGAGCACAGAGCAAAAGAAATCACACATTTTGGCTATCGGCGCCCATGCCGGGGATATGGAGCTGTGCGCCGGCGCTACGCTGGCTAAGTACGTCCAGGAAGGGCATAAGGTCACCTTGCTGCACTTGACGCCGGGCGAGAAGGGGCATCAAAAGCTGACCCCGGCCGAGTATGCGAAGCAGAAGATCGAGGAAGCGCACAAGTTCGCCGACATCATCGGGGCGGACGTCCGGTTCTTCAACTACAAGGACGCCGAGCTGCCGCTGAACGACGAGATCAAGTATCAGGTGGCCGACGTCATCCGCGAGGTGAAGCCGGACATCCTGATCACGCACTGGAAGAACAGCATGCATATGGACCATTCCCGCACGCACTATATCGTGCAGGACGCGCAATTCTACGCGGCTCTGAAGAACATCGAGCGCGAGCTGCCGAACCATTTCGCCCGGAAAATGTACTACACCGACAACTGGGAGGACGCCGACGACTTCGAGCCGCAAGTGTTCATCGACATCCCGGAGGACGCGTACGAGACGTGGCTGAAGGCGCTCAGCCAATACGCTTTCGCCCGCGGCGAGACCGGCTGGCCGTACATCGAATATTACAGCGCGCTTAAGATCGTACGCGGGGCTCCCGTGCATATGAAACGCGCCGAAGCGTTCGGCGTGCCGCGCGGTGCGCTGAACAAGCGGCTGCAAATGTTCGACGTGTAATCTGATTGCTCCGATTGACAATCGGATTCACCATGCCCTATAATTCGATACAACAACAAATGCGGTAAAAGGTTTGAGTCCACAGAGTAACCCTTATCCGTAAACCGATTTTCGCTTCCAGGCGGGGATTTGTTTACACGCGGATAAGGGTTTTTGTTTTATCACTTTATTTAATTTCGGGGTCCCCGCAAAGTAGTAGGAATAAGCTCCGAAGGCACACGTCACTTTGTGGGGTATGGGAAATGGGAGGCTGACGATGAAAGGTTATATTTTCGACTTGGATGGAACGGTGTATTTGGGCGATAAAGCCATCGAAGGGGCGGCGGAGGCGATCCGTCGGCTCCGGGAGCGGGGGGACAAGGTGGTGTTCCTGTCGAACAAACCGATCGCCACTAGAAGCTCCTATGTGGAGAAATTGACGCGCATGGGCATTCCGGCTTCCCTCGACGAAGTGCTGAACTCCTCCTTGATCGTGGCGCGGTACTTGCAAACGTGTCTTCGACCGGGACAACAGGTGTATGTCGTTGGGGAAGAGCCGATCCGCGAAGAGCTTCGGCAACATGGGATCGACATAACGGAGGACGGGAACGAGGCGGCTTACGTGGTGCTCTCCTGGGACAGGCGGTTCAATTACGACACGCTTAATGTCGTGTACCAGGCGATTTTGCGCGGAGCGGTCGTCATTGCTTCGAATCCGGATTCCACCTGTCCTCTCGAGGACGGCACGCTGCCGGACACCGGGACGTTCATCGCCGCGCTGGAAGCGGCCACGGGCAAGCCTATCGATCTGATCGTAGGGAAACCGTCGCCGATCGCGGCGGAGGCGGCCGTGCAGCAGATCGGGCTGGCTCCCGAGCACTGCTACATGATCGGAGACCGGCTCGAGACGGACATCAAGATGGGGAACGAGGCGGGGATGCACTCCGTGCTCGTGCTGACCGGCATCAGCACCCGGGAGATGGCGCTGGCGGACGTGAACCGCCCGGAATACATATTGCCGAGCATCAAGGAAGTTGCCGATCTCTGAATCCGGTTGTGATATAATGAGGCCATTAGCCGACAGGGGGGATCGCATGTATCCGATCGTCGATTTGATCGAGCATCAGACCATAGCCGCCGTACAGAACGAGGAGGATCTGGCCCGGGCGTTAGGCAGCGCCGTGAACGTCGTCTTCCTGATCACCGGCTCCATCTTCAACATCAAGGAGTTGGTAGACCAGGTCAAGGCGGCCGGCAAGCATGTCTTTATCCATATGGAATTTATCGAAGGGATCGCCGCGGATCGGAGCGGGGTCGCCTATCTCGCCCAGCATGTCCGGCCGACCGGCATCATCTCCACGAAGAGCAACCTGATCCGGGTGGCGAAGGACCATCGGCTGATGGCGATTCAGCGGATATTCCTCATCGACCGGAGCGCGGTCACGCGTGGGATGAAGGCGGTGGAACAGAGCATGCCGGACGCGATTGAGGTGATGCCGGGGATTATGCCCCGCATCATTCGCGAGCTGACGAATATGACCCCGCTCCCGATTATTGCGGGCGGGCTGGTCGGGAATCAAGAGGAGATCGATGAAGTGCTGAGGGCCGGAGCATTAGCGGTGTCTGCCGGCACCTCGGCTTTGTGGTAGTTCGCGGCGCGGAATCGAAGGGTCAGGCTTAAAAATGGAATGACAGCATCGGATAAAATGGCTGGAGCCGGCGGCTTCGGCCTTTTTCGTTGACCATAATGACATAAATGATATAATAGCAATATACCTAATGGTCAGCTCGGGAGGAATCCAATTGAGGGTACCGCTATATTCCCAAATTCAGCATTATATTAAAGAGAAGATCATCCTCAATCAATTGAAGGAGCACGATAAAATCCCTTCGGAACGTGAATTGATGGAGCAGTTTCAGGTAAGCCGCATCACGGTGGCCAACGCTCTTGCCATTCTGGCGAAGGAAGGCTGGCTCTACCGCAAACCCGGTCGCGGCAGCTTCGTGAACGAAGGCGTTCACGAGCTTGTCCGAAGCGAAACGGGCAACATGCAGGCGGAGATGACGGAGCCGGGTACGTTTCAAGCGGCCGGACGAACGCTAAGGGCCGAAGCGCAGCAAACGCCTAGACGGCGGATGATCGGACTCGTATTGCCCTCCATGAACGATTTTTTCGCCATTCGCCTGAATCGGGGCATATGCCGGGTATTGAATAACAGCGATTATTATGTGTTGATCGCGCTCACGCACAACTCCAAGGAGAAGGAAGAGGAGGCGATCCGGGAGCTGATCGCGATGGGGGCGGCCGGGCTGCTCATTTTCCCGATCGACGCCGAAACCTACAACGACGAAATATTGGCGTTAAAGGTGCGCAACTATCCGTTCATTCTGATCGATCGGAACTTGCCCGGAGTTGAAACGCATTTTGTCCGGTCGGACAGTCCGGCCGGGGCGAAGCTTGCGGTTTCCCATCTATGGGAGCTGGGACACCGGGAAATCGCCATCTGCACCGACTCGCCCCTGTCCACCATTACGGTGGAGGAGCGGATCTCAGGCTACATGGAGGCGCTCAAAGAACGGGGAGCGATGATCAACCCGGCGCATATTCTGAGCGATTTACAAATCGACTCCAAGCGCACGGATGAAAGCAATCCGCTATACCGCTATATGCGAAGCGGGCTGGTTACCTCCTACATCACGCTGAACGCGAGGCTCGGGGTTAAGCTATACAGGCTGGCAAAGCAAATCGGCTTGCGCGTTCCGGAAGACGTTTCGATCGTGACCTTTGACGATCCTTCCTCAGGATATGACGATTTCGAAATCTTCACGCACATCGCCCAGTCGGAGGAGGAGATGGGAATGAGAGCGGCCGAAATTCTGCTTGAGCTGCTGAAGCCTGCCTTGCCCATACTGCCAAAGGATTACAGGAAAGTGACGCTCCGGCCGAATTTGGTCGTCCGCGAGACGACGGGCCCGGTGCGGCAGCCGGTTCGATAACGAGCGCAGATCCGAATGCCAGACCGCTGTCCGACCCTTGGATATCGGTTTGGCTTTTTTTGCATCTTATTTTCCATCATGATCGACAATAATCGATTAAATATGCCATAAATGATATATTGACTAAATGACATATAAAATATATTATTATTCTATCTGAACATCCCCCTGCGTTTAACTGATGCCTTTTTCGTATAAGGGAAGTCCAACTAACACTTGTATCTTCTCGGTGCCATCCAGACGCTTTCCCCCTATTAACCAAGCGGTTTTGAGAAACCATTTCACCAACTCGGTACGCCTTCTGTCCATTTACAGTTCCAACGGTAGCATATCCTTATAGCCCTTACGCCATTTCAACTTGAAAGGTTGGTTTTCACTACATACGGGAGGAGAGGCCTATCGCCTTAACTCGTGCAATGCCTTGTACACATACCTTGAGTTGGCTTTTAGCCCATTTTATTGAAAGGTGGTACAGAAGTTGAAAAAAGCAAACAAATTTTCCGGATTGATCCTGGCCTCCGCGCTGGTTGCATCCATCTTCACCGGCTGCGCGAAAAATGAAAGCGCCACCACTTCGTCCCCGACTCCGGCTCCGACGAGCGGAACAGCGACGGTCACGGCCACTCCCGCCCCCGACAAATACACCGGCGGCCCCGTAGAGCTGCTCGTTCAGGACCGGAACACCGGTCTCACGGAGGAGGAGTTCGACGAATACTTCGCCAAGCCGGTGAAGGCGAAATATCCGGACATCACCTTGAAGCTGACCAAAGAAACGAATCTCGACAAGCTGCTTGCCGGAGGCACCCCTCCCGATCTGGTGGCGGTGAGCAACGCGAGACTTAGAGAATATATGGACGTCGATTACCCTGAGGAGCTGGACCCGACGATCAAGAAGTATAACATCGACCTCAACGCGATCGAGCCGAGCATCGTCGAAGTGCTGAAAGGGATCGGCAAAGGAAAAATATACGGCCTGCCGTTCGGCATGAACTACGGGGCGATGATCTACAACAAGGATCTTTTCGACAAGTTCAACGTGCCTTATCCGAAGGATGTCATAACGTGGGATGAATATCTCGATATCTCCAAGCGGCTGACCCGCCAGGATGGCGGAACGCAGTACATCGGCGGTTCGCCCAACAGCGTCAAAACACTGCTCAAGCAATTCGGCGCCCCGATCGCCGATCCGAAGGACGAGAAAATCGTGTTGTCGACGGATAAACATAAGGATGCGTATTCCCTGCTGCAAAAGTTTTACGACATTCCGGGATTTATTCAGGGCAACAATATTAACCCCACTGCCATCTACGAAGGAAAAACCGCCATGCAGGTCAACTGGGTTGCTGGAATTGCCATCGACACAACCAAGAACAAGCCGGCGTTCAATTGGGATATCGCCGCATTCCCGGTCGTCAAGGAACGTCCGACGATCGGCGCGCCTGTCGACTTCCATATGCTCGCGGTCAACAAGGCGGGCAAAAATAAGGAAGCCGCTTACCGGGTGTTGATGACCATGCTGGATCCGAAGTTCCAGGAGGAGCTGACGAAGAACGGCCGTATCACGCCGCTCAAGGATCCGAAGATCAAAGAAATGTTCGCACAAAAATCCAAAGCGTTCGAAGGCAAAAACCTGAAGGGCGTCTTCAAGGTCGCACCTGCAATTCTGCCCGACTATTCTCAGTGGGAAGGCATTGCCGGCACCTATATCGACAATGTAGCCAAAGAAATGGGCTTGAACAAGAAGGACATGAATACGGCCAGTCGGGAACAGGAAGAGGCGGGCAATAAAGCCGTGAACGACGCGAAAGCGGCCAAGAAGTAGCGACTTCAGAAAAGAGAAGCAACCTGAGACCTGGGGCCCAGATCCGATGCGCTGTCGAATCTTGGTCCCCGCTCATCATTAGACACCGTTGCCGGCGTCCTCCTTCAGCGCCCCGACCAACACACCCGCTCTCCGCACGACGGCGATTCGCTCGGGACGGCCTTCGATTTTGGCGATCATCTCGAGGGCGGTCTGGAAGTTCATGATGACATAACCGGTCGTCTCTGACTCGAAAGGCCGCTCCACGAACCGCTTGACCTTCGTCAAGTAGTAGAGGCGGTACGCGTTGAACTGCGGCCATTGCCAGCAGGCGAACAGGATCCGCTCCTCGGCGAGCTCGATCCCGGCTTCTTCGTAAGCCTCTCGCTCCAGCGCTTCCTGAATCGATTCGCCCGGCTCCAGCCGACCGCCGATCGTCGAGCACCTGCTCCTCTTTGTCCCACACCATCATCATCGTGCCATTGTCCAGAACCGGAATGCAATGCACGCCGTTAATCGCGCGATCCGTGGGAATCTCCGTTATAAAGGTTAACATGGCTCACCTCGGGAGGGACGTGAACGTCCAGAACTCGCGCTCCGGCTTCATCCATTTGGTCCCTTATGGAATTCTCGCTCTCCCTCAATTACGGGCTACAATCATGAAACGTTTCGAGTTCGTCTGAATCCCGCGGTCAGTCCGGTTTTGCTCGATGAACGCATGCAGCCGGTCGAAATCCTCTTCACACTCCCCGAAGCCCGGCACGATCGGCGTATGCTTCAGCAGAAAAACGAGGTCCTCGTAGGTGGCAAAGACGGCGAGCATGGCCGCGTAACGGTCCCGTAAGCTCCCGGGTTCCGTATCTGCACCTTGTCCTCGACCCAGAGCTTGCTTCAGATTCCGCTTGTCGTCCTCCGCGACTTGCTGGGTGAGAAACACACCGTCCTGGGCTAGCACTCTGTGGACCTCTCGGGCATCAAATGGAGATTGGCGGCATGACACTACCTGAAAGAAGGAGGCGGGAAAATCCAGCCGCTCGGCATCCATCCTGCAAAAACGTACATGCGGATGTCCGTCGCGCTGCAAGTTGGCTTGAGCGGTACGGATCATACCCGCCGACTGATCGATTCCGACGATCAGATGAACCGCATCCGCGATCGTAAGCAAACGTTCCCCGCCGCCGGTCCCGATGTCCAGCAGGAGATCCGTCGGCTTGCACTCGCGCCTCGCTTCCTCGTAGAACTCCCATAGCTCCCCTTCGGAAGTGACCGACAGCCGGCTGAAATCCCATCCGTTCGATTCCCCGACTTGATCGTAAAAGCTTTTGAGCATATGACTATCCATCTCGTGAATGCCTCCTCGGTTGTTCGGTACCGGCAATTGTTGCTCGACTTACACTTCGGCCCAGTCGAGGGAACCATCAACGAGGCGGAAGTGATCGCACCCTGCTCGAACAAGATCAGGATCGCTTCGTTGTTCGCCGACGACAACCCCAAGTCGTCCGCGTTGATGATCAGTCGGCGCCCATCGTCATGGAACATGGAGCAGCCTCCCCTCTTTGTTTACTCTCAAGGCATGAATTCGATCCAGGTCTGAGGAAATCCTTCCGTCAAGCTGATCTGAATTCCTAATGAAGGTTTGTTTTTTGAACATTGATTGACCGAATGATTTCGTATATGATTGAATGTGTGCGAAAGCTATCATCATTAGGCCTTATGGGCCACTGAATCATTCACTCAGGGGCGAAAGGACGGATTACAATGGGAGAGCAGCAAAAGACTGTGAAACTGGGTGTTATCGGATTGGGCGGACGCGGCAGAGGTCTGCTCGGGCTGTTGCTGGATATGGAGGATGTGGAAATTGTCGCGGTTAGCGATGCGTTCGAAGAGCGGCTGGAGCTGGGCTTAAGCCTAGTACAGGAACGTGGACGCACAGCAGCCGGATATGCGAATTATCACGAGCTGCTCGCCCGTCCCGACATCCAGGGGGTCGTTATCGCCACGACTTGGGTGACGCATACGGAAATCGCGATCGCCGCGATGCGGGCCGGCAAATACGCGGGCATCGAAGTGGGCGGAGCCGCCTCGCTGGAAGAATGCTGGGAGCTCGTACGGACGTCGGAGCAGACCGGTAAGCCGTGTATGCTGCTCGAGAACTGCTGCTACGGCCGCGACGAGCTGGCGGTCATGAATATAGTGAAGAAGGGGCTGCTGGGCGAGATCGTCCATGCCCAATGCGGCTATGAGCACGATCTGCGCCAGGAAGTGGCGATGGGCGATGTGAATAAGCACAATCGCTTCCTCAACTACCTGAACCGCAACGGCGAGGTGTACCCGATTCACGGGCTCGGACCGGTGTCGAAGACGCTCCGGATCAACCGCGGCAACCGTCTCGTCACCTTGACCTCCATGTCGTCGAAGGCGCGCGGCATCAAGCATTGGGCGACCGAGAGGTTCGGCGAGAACGATCCGAAGGCCAAACTAGATTGGGCTCAAGGCGATATCGTAACTACTATGATCAAGTGCGCCGGCGGCGAGACGATCTCGATCATCCATGACACGACGCTGCCTCGTCCATATTCCAGAGCGGGCCGCGTACAAGGGACGAAGGGCCTGTGGATGGAAGACAACAATTCGATCCATATCGAGGGGCGCAGTCCGGAGCACCAGTGGGAGTCGTTCGACGCCTATCGGGAGCAGTACGACCACCCGATCTGGAAAAATTACAAAGCGAGCGAAAACGACGGCCACGGCGGCATCGACTATCTAGTGCTTCGCGCGTTCGCGGAGAGCGCCATGAACGGAACGCAAACCCCGATCGACGTATACGACACGGCGGTCTGGATGGCGATCACGGTGCTGTCGGAAGAATCCGTCGCGCTCGGCAGCATGCCGGTCGCGATTCCGGACTTCACGAAGGGCAAATGGATCAGCCGGGAGCCGGCGCCGGTGAGCCGCTACGCGCTCGATGAGATTCGCGAAGAGCTGTTCTAGTATAAGAAAGGAGCTTTCCTCCCGTCATCTTCCTGACAGGACGGAAAGCTCCTTTTGGCTTTCTTCGGACTCGGCATCGTCGAGATTATTCAGAATATTGTCCTCCAGCACAGCCGCTTTGCTCCCGTATTCCCGGATAATGTGCCTTTCCCCCCAGGCGCACAAGGAGTCCAAGATGCTTTTGAGGCTCCAACCGTACTCGCTGAGCTCATACTCCACTTTGGGCGGCACCTGATTGTAAACTTTCCGAAGCACAATCCCATCCTCTTCTAATTCCCTCAGCTGCTGCGTCAGCATTTTTTGCGTAATGCCTGGCATAAGCCGCTTCAAATCGCTCGTTCTTTTCTTTCCGTGCGTCAGATGGCATAAAATGACGCATTTCCACTTCCCGCCGATCACTTCCAGCGTCGCTTCTACCGAGATATTGTATTTTTTCTTCGTTAAGGTTTCATTCGCCATAGCCGTCACTCCTTTCCCCGCACAATAGGAACTTTTCAGTACCTATATTACAAAATTGTGCGTACTGGTCAAATCCAGCCTTAAACATCATAATAGCATCTACCGGCCGGAACTGACAAATATGTAGGAGTGAGAGCTATGCACATAAGCAAGCTGGACCATAGAAAGAGCATGCTGGCGCTGCTCGCGTTAGCCGTCAGCGCCTTCGCCATCGGGACGACTGAGTTCATCAGCGTAGGGCTGCTGCCGCTGATCGCTGAGGACTTTCATATATCGGTAACAACGTCCGGATTAACCGTTACGTTGTACGCGCTAGGCGTCACATTCGGGGCTCCGATCCTTACTTCGCTGACCTCCCAGGTTTCACGCAAAACATTGCTGCTGTGGATCATGGTGGTCTTCATTGCGGGCAATACGCTCGCAGCGGCGGCGAACGGGATCGCCCTTCTGCTGGCCGCACGCGTCATCTCCGCACTTGCACACGGCGTATTCATGTCGATCGGATCTACGATCGCCGCCGATCTCGTACCGGAGCATCGCCGCTCGAGCGCCATCTCGATCATGTTCTCCGGACTGACCGTCGCTACGGTAACCGGGGTTCCGCTAGGCACGTATATCGGGCAACAATTGGGGTGGCGGGCCGCTTTTATCGCCATCGTCGTCACCGGCATAGTCGCCTTCGCGGCCAACTTGACGCTGGTCACCTCGAGCTTGCGCCAAGGGACGAAAACCCGGCTTGCAGATCAAGTGAAGCTCGTGACAAACGGCCGATTGCTGCTCGCGTTTGCGATTACGGCCTTAGGTTATGGGGGGACATTTGTGGTCTTTACTTATTTATCCCCGTTGCTGCACGAAATAACCGGATTTCACGAAGAAACGGTTGCGGTTCTTCTGCTGCTGTACGGAATTGCCATTGCGATCGGCAATGTCGTTGGAGGCAAGGCAGCGGGCCGGAAGCCTGTAACGGCTTTGTTCTATATGTTTTCGATTCAAGCCGTCGTACTGCTCGTACTGATGGTTACCGTGCCCTTCAAGGTCGCCGGGTTGATAACGGTCTTTTTTATGGGCTTGTTCGCCTTCATGAACGTACCTGGGCTGCAAACTTACGTCGTGATTCTGGCGGAGCGTCTCGCCCCACAGGCGAAGGATGTCGCATCGGCAGTCAACATCGCCGCCTTCAATGCCGGCATTGCGATCGGCGCCTACCTCGGCGGGATCGTGACGGACTTGATGGGGCTCATTCACACGACGTGGATCGGAGCCTTGATGGTGGCCGGTGCCGTGCTGCTGACCGCTTGGGCGCGGGCGTTGGAGCACAAGGATACCGTCCATTCTCGGATCGAATCCAACCGTTTAGAAATGAGCACGACCAAGTGCATGACCCAAAATTGAGAGGAGTCTTAAGAATGATACAATCTTTACAAGATACGATAACGTTGCATAATGGCGTGAACATGCCCGGTCTCGGACTCGGAGTATTCCAAGTGGAAGAGGGGACAGTGCTGATCCAAGCGGTCAAATCGGCCATCGCCCACGGATATCGCAGCATCGATACGGCGGCGATCTACGGGAATGAACGAAGTGTCGGCCAAGGCATCCGCGAAGCGATGCTCGACAACGGGATAACGAGAGATAAGCTGTTCATCACTTCGAAGGTATGGAACGCCGATCTGGGCTACGACTCTACGCTTGCCGCTTACGAAGCCAGCTTGGACCGATTGGGGCTGGAGTACCTCGATTTGTATCTGATCCATTGGCCTGTGATAGGGAAATACAAAGCTGCCTGGAGCGCGCTGGAGAAGCTATACCGGGAAGGACGGGTCAAAGCGATCGGGGTGAGCAATTTCCAAATCCATCATTTGGAGGACTTAATGAGCGAGGCTCAAATCAAGCCGATGGTGAACCAAGTGGAATTCCATCCTCGCTTGACGCAGAAGGAGCTGCTCCGCTACACGCAAGCGCAGGGGATTCAGCTTGAAGCTTGGTCGCCGCTCATGCAGGGACAGCTGCTGAACGATCCCTTGCTCCTGGAGATGGCCGCGCGATATGGAAAGTCCGTGGCGCAAATCATTCTCCGCTGGGATCTCCAGCACGGAGTCGTCACAATCCCGAAGTCGATTCAAGCGAGCCGGATTGCCGAAAATGCCGCCTTGTTCGATTTTGAGCTGAGCCCGGAAGACATGGGACGGATCGACGCATTGAATCAAAATTTGCGCGTCGGTCCCGATCCGGATCACTTTGATTTCTAATGGCAAACGGGGCAGCCCCTCGGGTCCTATGCGGACCTATGGGACTGCCCCGTTTGTCTGTCACTCGCTTATTCGATATGCAGCCCGACCGTCTTCTGGTCTACAGCCGCATACTCCATTCCTTCCACACGTCCGAAGATCATCTCTTGCAGCAGCACGCTATCTCGCAGCACGCGATCGAACCGTTCCACGGCCGCTCGCAGCTCATCGTCGGCGTCGAGCGTCAGGCGCACGCGCTTCTCGATCGGCAGATCGAGCTTCTTGCGCGTATCCTGCACGACGCGGATCAGCTCCCGCACGAGTCCTTCCTGGGCGAGCTCCGGCGTAATGTCGGTGTTGATCGCCACCGTCATCCCGTAGCCGGTCGCCGAGGCGAAGCCGGCCTTCGACCGCTTCTCGACGAGCAGCTCCTCGAGCGGCAGCCGCAGAGAGCTTCCGCCCTCGCCGGCACCAGGGAGCTCTGCATAGCCTTGGCGCATGACGTGCATCGCTTGCTCCGCGCTCAGCTGCTGCAGTCCGCTTTGGATCGCGCCAACTTGCTTGCCGTACTTCTTCCCGCCGAGCTTCAAGTTCAGCTTGAACGAATATTCGACCAGCTCCGCGTCATCGGTGACGAGGCGAATAAGCTTCACGTTGATCTCGTCTTGGATGATCGCGGCGTAGTGGGGCAGCTCGAGCGGCCGGTCCGAGGCGATCATCAGCTCGGAGAGCGGCTGCCGCGTCTTGATGCCGGTTTCGTTCCGCACGTTGCGGGCGAGCTCGACGATACGGAGCACCGTCTCCATCTCGGCTTCGAGCGCCCGGTCGATCCGGGATTCATCCGCTTCCGGATAGCGGTCCAGGTGCACGCTATTGTACTCGCCGCCTAGGTTCCGATAGACGTCCTCCGCGATGAAGGGAGTGAACGGCGCGACAACGCGGCTCAGGGTAAGCATTACCTCGCGCAGTGTCTGGTAGGCCGCCACCTTGCTCTCCGTCATGCCGCTCTCCCAGAACCGGTCGCGCGAACGCCGCACGTACCAGTTGCTTAGCTCCTCGACGAATGACTCAATGCGCCGGGCCGGATTCAGGAAGTCGTTAACCGCAAGCCCCTTGTTCACTTCCTCGATCATGCTGTTCAGCCGCGACAGGATCCAGCGGTCGAGCCGGTTCGTCTTCGGCAGAGCCGCGTGATCTTCCTGCTTGTAGCCGTCGATCGAGGCATACAGGGCATAGAACGCATGCGTGTTGTGGATCGTATCTATGAGCTTGGACTTCGCCTCGGCTACGATCTGCTTGGAGAACCGCTTGCTGTTCCACGGCGCGCTGTCAGTGAGCAGCGCCCAGCGGAACGCGTCCGTGCCGTACTCGCGGATGATGTCCCACGGATCGATGACGTTGCCTTTGCTCTTCGACATCTTCTGCCCGTTTTCGTCGAGGACGTGGCCGGTGGCCATGACCGACTTGTACGGCGCTTGGCCGTTGTACAAAGTCGAGACAGCCAGCAGACTGAAGAACCAGCCCCGCGTCTGATCGATGCCCTCTACGATCATATCGGCGGGGTACTGCTCCCGGAACAGCGCCTCGTTCTCGAACGGGTGGTGATATTGGGCGAACGGCATCGAGCCGCTGTCGAACCAGACGTCGATTACCTCCGGCGTCCGGGTCATCACGCCCTCGCAGTGCGGGCACCGGAGCTGAACGTCGTCGATGTAAGGCTTGTGCAGCTCCAAGTCCTCGCCGATGTCGCGGGTCGCTCTTGCCTGCAAGTCCTTGTAGCTGGCCGGTGCATACTGCGCGTCGCAGCTGTCGCATACCCAGACGTTCAGCGGAGTGCCCCAGTACCGGTTCCGGCTGATGTTCCAGTCGATGAGCTCCTCCAGGAATTTGCCGAACCGCCCTTCGCGCAGGTGGCCGGGGTACCAGTCGATCGTATTGTTGTTCGCGATCAGCTGATCCTTTACCGCGGTCGTCTCTATGAACCAGCTCTCCGTGGCGTAGTAGAGCAAAGGCGACTTGCACCGCCAGCAAAACGGATAGCTGTGCTCGTACCGCTCTTTGTCGTACAGCCGCTTCTTCTCGGCCAGCAGCTTCACGATGTCCACGTCGCAATCCTTCACGAAGCGGCCGGCCAGATCGGTGACCGCGTCGATGTAGCGGCCGGAGCTGTCGACGACCTGCAGCATGCTCACGCCGTTCTGGCGGGCGACCTTGTAGTCGTCTTCGCCGTGCGCCGGAGCGATGTGGACGATGCCGGTGCCGCTCGTATCGCTGACGAAGTCGCCGGCGATGACGAAGTGGCCCCGCTCGACCGGCACGTAGCGGAACGGAGGCTCATAGGTCTGGCCGACCAGATCGGCGCCCGTAAGCGTCGAGACGATCTCGTAGTCGCCCTTGTCCTTCATAACCGACTCGACGAGGTTGGAGGCGACGATGTAGATCTGGCCGTTCTGTCTGACCCGCGCGTACTCGAGCTCGGGATGGACGGCCAGCGCCACGTTGGCGGGCAGCGTCCATGGCGTGGTCGTCCAGGCGAGGATGGCGTCGCCGTTCGCCAGCGGGAACGAAGCTGTGGCGCTCAAGTCCTTCACATCCTCGTACCCTTGCGCCACCTCGTGCGAGCTGAGCGTCGTCTGGCAGCACGGGCAGTACGGGCTGACCCGGTGGCCGCGGTAGAGCAGTCCTTTGCGATGAATCGTCGCCAGGATGTGCCAGACGCTCTCGATGTACTCGTTCGTGAGCGTAATGTACGGGTTATCCAGGTCGGTCCAATAACCAATCGCCTCGGTCAGCTCCCGCCACTGCTTCTCGTACTCGAATACGCTCTCCTTGCATTTGCGCACGAACTTCTCGACGCCGTACTTCTCGATGTCGCCCTTGCCGGAGATGCCGAGCTGCTTCTCGACGCCGAGCTCCACAGGGAGTCCGTGCGTATCCCAGCCCGCTTTGCGGATCACCTTGTAGCCCGCCATCGTCTTGTAGCGGCCGATGAAATCTTTGATGACCCGCCCGAGGGCGTGCCCGATATGCGGGACCCCGTTCGCGGTCGGCGGCCCTTCGTAGAAGACGAAGGCCGGGCTGCCTTCCCGCTGCCGGATCGATTCCCGGAACGTGTCGTTCCGGCTCCACTGGTCGAGCACGCGGAGCTCCCGCGCTCTCGCTTTTTCTTTGACATCCACTTTTTCCATCCTCATGCCCCTCCTTATAGACAACAAAATAGACAACAAAAAAACCCGCCCCTTCAGGGACGAGTCGTCGCTCGCGTTACCACCCTAATTCTGCAGCCGCCTGCCGGATTCAATCATCAGGACAAGGGTGCAGCACTCGATCTGCGTACTAACATACGCGTTCCTTGTAACGGCGGAATCCCGGCTAAGCTTACTGGTAGGCATGGAAATCTGCCTGTCGGTTCGGCTTCGCTTCTCGGAGATGATGTTCGGCTGCGCTCTGGACACCGGCTTGCACCAGGCACCGGCTCTCTGGGGAACAGGGGAGCAGCGTACTCGTTCTCTTCATTGAATTTAAAAGTGTTATACCACGTCCGGCCTGGCTATGTCAAGCTCCGGGCTTGTCCGCATCCGGACAGAAAGAGACCCACAGCAACGGGCTGCGGGTCTTAAGGTTTATATTTTAAAAAGGGGGTCATCTATAGAATATCCGAAGTTCATTAAGGGAGTATGAAAATAACATTACAATTGTGTTACAAAATTACGATTTCATTTTTTACGTTGTTTGCTCGATTTCTTCAATAAGGGTTGAAACCAAAATCGTTCCTTCGCGTCTAAGTAGGTAATGAATGCCAGATATGGAGGATGAGGCTCGGGATGAGAAATGGACGCATAGCCGTTAAGACGGTACTGGGATGGATGCTAAGCGGGCTGCTGATCCTGATATCCGCCTGCGAAGACGCGAACCCCGCTCGGTCCGCAGGTATTAGCCCCTCGCCTCCTGCCGCGATGACGCCCGCCCCTACGCTTGCCGCTTCACCCACCCTGGCGGCCACCGCTACCCCGACTACCGCACCGCCATCGTTTAGAGAGAAATTGGGCAGCTTGTTCGTCGGCGAACAAGAGGAAGGCTCGGGCATGCAAGTGACTTCCTGGAGAGGGAGCACATACCCCCAAGCCCCGAGCAAGATCGTGCACCACCTGGAGGAAGCGGTAGTCGTGCTCGAATTCGCCAACGCTACCGAGCAAGAGATCCGGACGCTGCAGGACCAAATCACGGTTGGCGGTGGGAAGGCGGTCTGGAACCGGGATGATAAAAATCCGAACTTTTACCGCTTGAGGCGCAAGCAGGCGGAAGGGGGATCATTCGAGCTGCGCATGGGGGAGCTGCCGCCGCTCACGATCAGCCGGATGAAGGCTCTCACCTACAAGCCCATCGGCGCTTCCGGGCAAGACAACGCGGATATACTGCTGGTGAACGCCCGCGAATACGGGACTCGCGTGATGGTGCCGATGGAGGAGCAGGCTGTGACCCTCGAGTTCTCGGAGCCGATGAAGCCGGTGCTTCCTACCGCCTCGGAAGGAGCGAGCTCCCCCTTGCGCGCGGAATGGATTACCGACACCCGGCTTCGGATTGAGTTGAACGAGACCGGGTACTCGGTCGATCATGGGGCGAAGGAGCTGCTCGTTCGCACCGATCAGCTGCAGGGGGTGAGCGGCAATACCCTTAAGTGGGGCTCGCTGCACATACTCCGCGCGCCTGCCATGTCCTGGCGGGATGGCAGAACAGGGGCTGACGTCACCCAGGGACCGAGGGATCGGTACTACGAGCAGCTGGCTTTCGCGCCGGACCGCAGCCGGTATGTCGGTATCGTCAGCCTCGGCGGCTCGATGGGGGACGGGGACGGCTGGAGCTATGCGTTCGTGCTGGAGCGGAACGGACAGCCTCCGGTTGTGCTGGAGGACGTGTTCTACTCTACGATCGAACCTCGCGATGCGCCGATCCGCTGGATCGATTCGAAGACTCTTCTGTACGCCTCCTACTACGGAGTGTATACGTACGATACGCAGACGATGACCCGACAACTGATCGTCACGGCGGACCCGGAGGAGCGGGAGAACATCAATTTCGCCGAATGGGACGCGGTTCGGAACCGGCTGTACGTGCTTGCGTTCGAAGACCGCAACGAGTCGGATATGACGAAGGCGATTACGTTCGTGGACGGAACGATTAGCGAAGTCCGGCGGAATTTCGCCGAGACGGTTCTGGTAGGCAAATACTCGCTGTTGGATTTGACGGTGACCCCGACGGCGCAAGGCGTGTACTGGACACGAACCGAGAATGGGGTGCCGTTAACGGATTATGTGGGGAACGACGGGAAGACGGTCTCGGCTCCGGGGGTCGTTCGACTGGCCACTTCGACGGGGGTCTACCTGCAGCGTTTCAGAGCGGATCCTGTTGATCCGGCGGAGCGCCTGTCCATCGTTCAACCGGACGGCTGGGCGTACTGGGAGCCGGGGACACAAGAGAAGCGTCTCGCGGACTTTCGGGGCGAGGGAATCGTATACGCGTGGGGCGAGGAGCTAGTCAGCCGAATCGACGACCGGTATTATCGGTACGATCCGGTTCTCGGCTCTTGGGTGCAGTGGCAAGCCCCGGCAGGCGGCGGGCCGAACGCGGAGCCGGTTAGGGGACCGGAAGGGCTGTACCGGATTCGGACTAACCTTTGAGGCCGCGTCATATACTGAAGCGATTCTTTTTGGATAAGGGGAGTGAAGTGAGTCATGTGGACGCGTTATGAACTGAAGGAGCGAGCCAAGGCAGTCTTGCGTACTTCATACTGGAAGGCGTTTTTGGTCAGCTTGCTGCTCGCCGTCATTACCGGGGGATTGCCCAGCTGTTCCTACCGGTATAGTGGGGGCGGGGGAGGCGGAGGCCATGTGGCAGGCGTTTCGGGTGAAATGGGGATAGGAGACGCAGCCTGGGCCGCTATCATCGTTATTGCGATCATTATTATTGTCATCGCCGTCCTAGTCGGTCTTGCCTTACGGATCTTCTTGATCTCTCCTCTGGAAGTGGGGGTCCGCAAATATTTCATCCAGTCCGCCCAGCAGGAAGTGAACTTGAACCATCTCGGCTTTTCCTTCGCCCGCGGGCGGTATGGGGAGGTCGTGAAGGGGATGCTGTGGATGATGTTCCTGAATATCCTCTGGTTCTTGCTCCTGATCATACCGGGTATCGTCAAAAGCTACAGCTACAGCCTGGTGCCCTACCTCCTCGCGGATAACCCGGGGATCGGGATGAAACGGGCGGTGAGCTTGAGCGATCGGATGACGCGCGGCCACAAATGGCGAATGTTTGTGCTCGATCTGTCCTTTATCGGGTGGTTTCTTCTCGGGACGATCGCGCTGTTCGTCGGGACATTGTTCGTGCTCCCTTACTACAACGCGACCAAGGCGGAGCTGTACTTGGTGCTTCGCGACGAAGCGCTGAAGGAGGGCTTCAGCAGCCGGATGGAGCTGAATTTGCCGGTGCTGGAGTAAGCGGGTGGTAAAAAAGCGGCAGTCGACCCTTAAGGTTAAGGTTCGACTGCCGTTGTCTGTCATCGTGCCACGTTAGCGTCAGGCGCCTTGTCCGCTATGAGATTCAAGACGACGCCGTGCTCGAGCAGCGCCTTCAGCCCGCAGAGCACCATCGTGAAGCCGCCCATGGAATCGATCGCTTGGCGGACGATCGCATCCCCGTCTCCCTCGAACCCGGAGTTGGTAATCGTAACCATCGTGCCCTCGGCGCGCGGCGTGAAGATCCACTCGGCCGGACTGCCGCCGAAATCGATGAGAATGCGCCGGTTGGCCTCTACCTCCAGCACCTTAATATCGTCGGCCACTCCGTACATCTCCCATTCCCACTTGACGGTTTTGCCCGCTTCCAGTTTTCCGCTGCTCTTGGTGAACCAGAACTTCGTCGTAACTGCCGGGTCGATAAACGCCTCGAACACTTCCTCTACCGGTCTTCGGATCAGCATTTCCGCTTTGGCGACAGGTGCTTCACTAAGGGTTGTCATTAGATTAGGCTCCTTTTCGTGGAATAGCAATGAGACTAGCTTCATTGTAGCAAAAGAGCCGTCTACCCTTCCAGCTTCGGCCGAATCCGCCCGCCTGCAGTCTGCTCGAACGCGTACGCGAGACGCAGCAGCTGCGGCTCGGTGTAGGCGAGGCCGGTGAAGGCGACGCCGAACGGCATGCCGTCCTCCCGGCAGCCGGCCGGCACGATGACCGACGGATAGCCCGACACCGCGGCCGAGTCGGTCACGCCGGGGCAGAACAGGGCGTCGAGCCGGTGCTCGCGGAACAGCCGGTCCAGCCCCTCCTCCCGGGAGACACGGAGATCGCGCAGCCGGTCCTGGATGTAGCGCGCTTCCGTTAAGGTGCCCGAAGTCTCGTATTCCGCCTTGAGCAGCAGTGTCTGTCCGTACTTAAGCGCAGCTCCCAAATGGCGATGGTTGAACTCGATCACGTCCCGCAGCGTTTTCACCGGGGCGTGCGGGCCGAGCGACGCCAAGTAGCGGTTCAGCGCCGACTTGAATTCGTACAGCAGGACGCTCGAGTTCCCCCCGACATGCGGGAGGTCGGTCCCTTCCACGAGCGTCGCTCCTGCTGCCCGGATCCGATCGAGCGCCGCCTCGATCAGCCCTTTCTCCTCCTCGGAGAAGTCGTCGAGGTAGCCGCGGTTCACCCCGATCCGGGCGCCCCGGAGGCCGTCCGCGTCGAGCGCGGCCAAGTAGTCGAGCCCGCTCCGGTTCGGCGCGGCGAGCGTGGAAGCGTCCGCCGGATCCGGTGCGGCCGCCAGCACGCCAAGCAGGATGGCGGCGTCCTCGACAGTGCGGGCGAGCGGCCCCGCCGTGTCCTGGCTGTACGTGATCGGGATGAGGCCCGAACGGCTAATAAGGCCGAGCGTCGGCTTGATCCCGACGAGGCTGTTGCGGCACGCCGGATTCAGGATCGAGCCCGACGTCTCGGTGCCGACGGCGACGGCGCATAGGTTGGCCGCGACCGCCACCGCGGAGCCGGAGCTCGAGCCCCCGGCGGGGAAGCGGCCTGGGCCGTACGGGTTCAGCACCTGCCCGCCTCGGGAGCTGTAGCCGTTCGGCATCCCGCGGGTCATGAAGTTGGCCCACTCGGTCATGTTCGCCTTGCCGAGGATGACGGCCCCGGCTTCCCTAAGCCGCGTGACGAGGAAAGCGTCGCTAGGGGCGAATGAATCCGCCAGCGCCAGAGAACCTGCGCTTGTATGCATGTTGTCGTATGTATTGATGTTATCCTTCAGCAGCACCGGTACGCCGTGAAGCCATCCCCGGCTGCGTCCGGCCGCGCGCTCCTGGTCGCAGCGCTCGGCGAGGAACAGTGCGTCCGGATTCAGCTCCAGCACCGCGTTCAACCCCGGACCGGACCGGTCGAATCGGGCGATCCGGTCCATATATTGCAGTGTTAAGGAACGGGACGTGGCCGCGCCTGACTCGAACGCGGCCTGAATGTCCCGAATGGTAAGCTCTTCTATGTTATCACTCATGCGCATCTCTCCCTTTGTTTTGGGATTCTGCTCCAGTGTAGCAAAGCACGGAGAGCCCGGGAAGGGAAAGGATCGTTATAACTACACGCGCTCGAGCTTGCGGTGCGGCTCCGGCGGCAGCTCCGCGCGGATCGGGTCGCCGGGACGGACGTCGCCGCCCTCGAGCACGACGGCCATGATGCCCGCCTTGCGGATGAGCTCGCCCTGAGCATCGCGGTCCAGCACCGCCGCCTGCAGGCCGGGCTGGAACTTGTCGATCTGGGCGCACGGATTGCGCAGCCCGGTCACCTCGATGACGGCGGTGTCGCCGATGTTCAGCTTCGTTCCGGTCGGCAGCCCAAGCAGGTCGAGGCCGCGCGTCGTAATATTCTCGCCGAGCTGACCGGCCTCGACCTGGAAGCCCTTGGCGCCCAGCTCTTCATGCAGCTCGGCGTGCATGAGATGCACTTGGCGCAAGTTCGGCTGGGTCGGGTCCTGGGCGACCCGGGACCGGTGCTGCACCGTTATCCCGGCGTGCGCATCGCCTTCGACCCCGAAGCCGGCCAGGAGCCGGATGCCGCTCCGGTTCTGCTTGCTGAACGTATGTTCCCCATTCCGGCTTACCGCCGTGACAACCCCTTGGATTCGTTCCATTCCGCCCTCTCCTCGTATAGCAGACATTATAGAAAATCCATGCGGTGCTCGAATTTCAACAGCTGGGGATGCGCTTGAAAGGACGCATCGGCCCGAATGAGCAGCCTCAGCTTGCGGATCCACGGCTCGAAGCTGCTGTACGTGGCGAACTTATTCGCCATCGTCCCAGTCAAGCCGAGGAAATGCGGCCCCTTGTACTTCTCGGTCAAGAAGTCCAGGGCGGTGTCCATCGGCGTATACTTTTTGCGCTTCCGCTCCCATTCGTCGATCTCGACGGGAACTTCGCCCGCTCCGGCGATCTCCTCGCGCAGCTCCTCCAGCCGCTGGAGCCGGACATGATACGGCTCGGCGGGGCCGGCCGACTTGCTCGCCATGCGTCTGAGCGTCTCTTCATGCAGGGGATACAGCACTACCCGCGCGATATCGTGCTCTTCCGCCCAGCGTGTCCAGGTCAGCAGCGTTTCCGCGGAGAACAATGCGTCGAACGCGTCGTAGAGGATGAGTGTCCCGCGTATCGTTTCCGGTTCCGGTTCATAGCCATAAGGGACATGGGTTACCGTTCGAGCCATTTAGCCGCCTCCTTAGCAGTTCCATCTGTGTTTAGTTTAAACCAATCTTATGCAAAATAATAGAAAAAGGCCGGCCCAACAGGCCAACCTTCGAATGGTTTAGTTCGCGAATACCTCTACCGGATTGCCCTTCGCCCAAACGCGCTCGAGCTTCAACCCGGAGGAGACGAGCAGGACGTCCGCCTGCTTCCCGACGGCCAAACTGCCGGTCTGCTCGAAGAGGCCGAGCTGGCGCGCAGGGTTGCCGCTCGCCATGACGCTCGCTTCCGGCACGGTGAGGCCGACCTTCTCGACGACGAAGCGCAACGCCTCGATCATCGTCAGCGTGCTGCCGGCCAGGCTGTTGCCTTCGGCGAGCGTCGCGACGCCCGCCTTCACGTTGACGGCCAGGCCGCCGAGATCGTACAGGCCGTCGCCCAAGCCGGCCGCGGCCATCGCGTCGGTGATGAGCAGCAGGTTATGGTCGTTCTTCACCAGCGTGACGAGCCGGATCGCGGCCGGGTGCACGTGATGGCCGTCGGCGATCACTTCCGCGTGGATGCGCGGATCGGTGAGCACCGCCCCGACCGTACCCGGGTTGCGGTGGTGGAGCGGCGTCATCGCGTTGTACGTATGCACCGCCTGGCTCAGGCCGCGCTCGATGGCTGCCTCGATCTGATCGTAGGTGGCGTCCGTATGTCCGGCCGCGGCGACAATGCCGCTCACGCTGAGCCATTCGATCAGATCAAGCGCGCCCTCGATCTCGGGCGCTAATGTAACTTGACGAATAAGTCCCGGATATTGTTTGGTCCATTCGACGAGCCATTCCTTTTGCGGCGGAAGCATGTAGGCCGGGTTTTGCGCGCCTTTCCATTTCGGATTGACGAACGGGCCCTCCAGATGCACGCCGACCACTTGCGCGCCCGGCATCGGCTGCTGCCGGTACGCATGCACGCTCGCCAGCACACGCGAGATGTCCTCGCGGGAAGCCGTCACGGTCGTCGCCACGATGGAGGTCGTTCCGTTGCCGCCGTGGAAGCGGGTAATCTTGTCCAGCGATTCGGCCGAGGCGTCCATGAAGTCGCCGCCGTAACCGCCGTGTACGTGTACATCGACGAAGCCGGGCAATACCCAACCGCCGGCCGCGTCAATCGTCTCCCCTTCGAATGGGGCGGCACTGTTCGAAGCCGGTTCAATTGAGACGATGCGCCCTTCGGTGAATGTTATCGTTCCGCCGGCGAGGACGCCTTCTTCCGTTACAATCGCAGCGTTGATCAGTCTAGTCGGTTTCATTCGAACAACCTCCCGGATTCGGAATCTAGCAGGACTACGACATGAGGGTGCGTTTGCAGCAAGGACGCCGGGCATTCGGTCGTAATCGGTCCGGTGAGCGCCCGGTGTACGATTTCCGCTTTATCCGCGCCGCGGACGACGAGCAGAATCATTTTCGCCTTCAGAATCGTCCCTACGCCCATCGTGAGCGCATGGGTCGGCACTTCGTCGATCGAGTTGAAGAAGCGGGCATTGGCGTTGCGCGTCTCTTCCTTCAGCTTGACGATGTGCGTCCCGCTCATGAGCGCATGATCGGGCTCGTTGAAGCCGATATGGCCGTTATGGCCGAGGCCCAGCAGCTGCAGGTCGATCTGCTTCGCGTCGTCCAGCAGCGTGTTGTACCGGATACACTCCTGCTCCAGATCGGGGGCATTGCCGTCCGGAATATGGATTCTCGCCGGGTTGACGTCGACATGGGCGAACAGATGGTGCTGCATGTAGGCGTGGTAGCTCTCCGGATGATCGACCGGCAGGCCGACATACTCGTCCAGGTTGAACGTCGTCACCGACTTGAAGCTGACCATGCCTTGGCGGAACGTATCGACGAGCTCCTCGTACAGCCCGACCGGCGTGCCGCCCGTAGCGAGGCCGAGCACGGCCCGGGGATTCGTCTGCACGAGTCCGGCGATGATCCCGGCTCCGGCTTCGTTCAATTTTGCTTGCGACTCGAATTTTAAAATATTCATCTTGCTTATCGGCCTCTTTCTTTGCGGTATTTGCGCACCATCTGGTACGATTGCTCCAGCTTCGGGACGTATTCGTCGAACGATTCGCTGACGAGCCCCATGAACACAATATCGATGACGTGCAGTTGAGCCATGCGGGAAGCCATATCGCCCCGGCGCATCCCTTCCTCGAGCGAGGAGATGAAGAGCGGAATGTCGGCGAGACCAGCCAGCGTGCTTGGCCCGTATTTGGACAGCGAGATCGTCAGAGCTCCGCTCTCCTTGGCGCAGCGCAGGGCGTCGATCGTCTCCGGCGTCTCGCCGGAATACGAAATCGCGAAGGCGACGTCGCCTTCCGTCAGATTCGAGGCGGACGTCACCTGCATATGCGGGTCGGAGAACGTGCGGGCCGGCTTGCCGATCCGGATCAGCTTCTGGTAAAAGTCTTCCGCCACAATCCCCGAGGTCGCCACGCCGTAGATGTCGATCTGTCCGGCGTTCCTAAGCGCGTCCAGCGCCCGCTGCAGCTGCTTCAGATCGAGCATGCGGGATGTGTCCGAGATGGACCGGACGTGGTTCGCCTCCATGGCGGCCACGATGCTCTCGAGCGTATTGCCCGCTACGATGTCCTGGTACGAGTCCGCCGCCGGCTGCTGCGCCAGCTCGGTGGCGAGCTGCATCTTGAGGCCGGTGAAGCCGCCAGGGTGGAACGCCTTGCAGAAGCGGGAGATCGTCGCCGTGCTCGCGCCCGCGTGCTCCGCCAGCTCCGTAATGCCCATCCGGACGACCTGCTGCGGATGCTCGGCGATGAAGGCGGCGAGTCCCTGTTCCTTCGGATTCAGGCCGTCCCGATTCGCCTCGATCGCACGAAGGATATCGGACATTCGCCAGCTCTCCTTCCTGTCATTCTGAAAATAATTTTACTCATATTCTTATATTACACGAAAATGATTTACATAGCTATATCGATTTCGCAGAATGTGCGCACGAACACTTCTTCTATATAGGCCTTTGTCGGATTCTTTTGCAGGGTTGCCTCAAACGGCCGATTTTAACCTACGCTGCCGCATTGACTTCCATCGCGATTCATGGTTGTATTAAACTTGGTCTACATAATGCGACTTTGCAGAAATGGAGTGAACATAGATGAAGAAACGAACTTGCCCCGAAGCGATGCTCTTCGATCTGGACGGCACGCTGTTCCAGACCGAGACTTTGCTGCTGCCGGCCTACGAAGCGGCGTTCGCTGAGATGCGCCGCGAAGGCAGCTACTCGGGGGACACCCCGCCGGCGGAACGGATTCTGAGCAGTCTCGGCATGCTGCTCGAGCACATCTGGGAGCGGGTGCTGCCGGACGCGCCGCACGATGTTCGCCGACGGGCCGACGAACTGCTGCTGAAGCATCAGACCGAGATGCTGCAGCAAGGGATCGGCACGTTGTATCCGGGCGTCGAGGAGACGTTGACCGCCTTGCGGGAGCGGGGGGTCAAGCTGTTCGTGGCGAGCAACGGGCTGGAGGTTTATGTGCGCGAGGTCGTGGCAAGGCTGGGCGTCGGCCATCTGTTCACCGACCTGTACAGCGCGGGTGAGTACAACACCCGGTCCAAGGTCGATCTCGTGCGGTTGCTCTTGGACAAGCACGGGATCTCGACCGCCTGGATGGTCGGCGATCGGTCCTCGGACGTGGAAGCGGGCGTGCACAACGGATTGCCGGTCGTCGGGTGCAAGTATGCGGAATTCGGCAAGCCGGGGGAGCTGGAAGGAGCGGCCATGATTATTACGTCCTTCCCTCAATTGCTGGAATGGGTGGAGTAGGGCGATGAAACGAAGATTCGTAATCGAAGCCGTCATGTTGGCCAGCTACGGGGAGCTGATGCAGCCGAGCGTCCCTGTGGAGTATGTAATTCCATATTCGACGATCATGGAGCTGTATGAGATGCGCGACAGCGCGGAGCCGGTCATGGTCCAGCCTGAGGATGATGCCCATGTGAGGGGCAAGATTCAAGAGCTGATCGCGTTCTTCGAGACGCCATTCAATAAAATCAAGCTGGAGCGCGCCTTGCTCGCGCCCTGGCGGATGAGCCCGAGTCTGCTCGTGAACGACAGCGTCCAAATCGCGGTGATGTATGCGGTGGACAGCGCGCAGTACGGAGAGCTGTTCGATCCGATCGAGACGGAGATCATCATGACGTCGATCCGCGAGAAGGTGCCGGTGCTGACCGATCAGATCGAGTTTATGGACAAAATCATCAACTCCGACATTCCGGTGCAGGTGTTCGACGTGGACGATTTCGAATTCGCGCTCGATCTGGACCTGTCGATGGAGGATTGGGGCAAGCTGTGATCGCATTGGTACAAACAACCTGAGTTCGGGGGAATCGCCGGGCTCGGGTTGTTTTGTTGTGGGGGAGTATCGGGAGGGTGGGGACTAGTAAAGTAGATTATGAGACAGTCGATTTATTATGTATGGCTCATCGAACCGATTACAAACGAGCTCTAGTTTGAATTCACCATTTTACATAAGGCTAGATATCATTTGCAGGAGCTCTAGTTCGATTTCGCCGAATTGGAGCGCACAATTAGAACACGGACCCTGGAATACCGCCTTTTAGGTAGGCAAAATCGAACTGTATCGCGTCGACTTCCCTCAATACCGACTCCAATTGGGCAAAATCGAACTACACGTCATACCGGATCCACGATAAGGCGCTTAAGCTCGAAATCATACAATCCAAGGAGCGGCACTTGGGAGGGTCGGCGGACCTGTAGAGTAGATTTTTTACTTTGGAGGGGCTCTTGGGAGGGATTGCGGACCTGTAGAGTAGATTTTTTACTTTGGAGGGGCACTTGGGAGGGTCGGCGGCACTGTAGAATAGATAACCTACTTTGGGCGGAGTACTCGCAGGGTTTTCAGTCCACCTCACGTCTATGTGAGGAAAGAGGGCAGGCAGAGGGAGTGGAGAAGCGCAGCGTGCGCCTTTGAAATTTTGTGCTACCCTTAGCCAATTCCGATCAAAAGCACATGATTTCAACAGCGGTCGGAACCCCTCTGCCTGCCCTCCTCACGAGCCTATTGAACGTTACCGCCAAGGATCTCTGAAGTTACATCATTTTTGTCCCGCGTTCCCCAAGCTCCCCTTAACAGAACCTTAAGATGTTGTTAAGAGTTTATTTCACCTTCCTTAAGATTCGAACGGTATAGTCATAGGAGTCGCACGAGAGAGAAAGAAAGCCGAATGGCCTCGTGCTTCATCCAATCATCGTTCCTGGAGGGCTTTATGATCACCGTATCGGATCTAAATCATGAATTTCGCATAGGCAAGAAAGGCAAGGAGCGGGTCGTCCCCGTGCTGCAGCACATCAACCTGCAGGTTGAGCAGGGCGAGATCGTCACCGTCGTCGGACGAAGCGGCTCCGGCAAATCCACGTTGCTGAACCTGATAAGCGGGTACATCCGGCCGACCGCCGGACAGATCATCGTGAACGGCTGCAACGTAACGAGGCTGACAGAAGGGGAGTGGGCGAACTTCCGGCTCGAGCATTTCGGGTTCATCTTCCAGAGCTTCCAGCTCATCCCGAGCATGACCGCCGCCGAGAACGTGGAGCTGCCGCTCGTGTTGAAGGGGCTGGACGAGAAGGAGCGCAAGCGCCGCACACTCGAGATTCTGCATCGCGTCGGGCTGGAGGAATTCGGCGGCCACTATCCGGGGGAGCTGTCCGGCGGCCAGCAGCAGCGCGTCAGCATCGCCCGGGCGCTCATCGTGAACCCGCCGATCATTCTGGCGGACGAGCCTACCGGCAGCCTCGACAGCGAGAACGAGCAGTCGCTCCTCGGCTTCATTCGGCAGTTGAACCGGGAGTCGGGCATCACATTCCTCATCATTACCCATGACGACCAAGTGGCCTCGATCGGGCACCGGACCGTATCGCTGCAGGATGGCCGGATCGTCGAATCGCTCGGCGCCGGCAAGGAGGTGCTCCAATGAAGCTCAAGGATCGATTCCGGTTCGTCCGGCAAAACATGAAGAAAAACCGTTCCCGCGTCTTTATGACCGTCCTCGCCACCGCCATGGGCTGCTCGTTCTTGATCGTGCTCGCCTCCGTCGGGTTCGGCCTTCAGAAGAGCGTCGTACAGGAGATTACGGAAGGCCGCCTCATGACGGACATTAACGTGTACGGGAAGAAGGACGAGAAGAATAACTACAGCCCGCTGACCGTAGCCGACATCGACGCGCTGGAGAAGCTGCCGAACGTGAAGAGCGTCACCCGCCGGCAATTCCTGCAGCAATCGCCGATCTACAAATTGGGCGAACGGAGCGGACCCGGCCAGACGCTCGTGGCGCATATGCCTTCCGAGATCAAGGCCGGGTTCGAGCTGTCCGCGGGACGCATGCCTCAAGCGGACAACGAAGTGATCGTCGGCTATAATTTCGCCGAGTTTCTTCGCCTGCCCGGCGAGCAGCCGGCCGACTCCGGCGAGGATGCTGCTCCGAAGCCGACCGAGCCTCCGGTCACGGTGCTTAACAAGACGATTGAGATGGAGATCAAGCAATTCGTCGGCAAGACGGAGCAGAAGAAGACGATTCCAGTCACCGTTGTCGGGGTTTCCAAGGCGCTGACCCGGGAGTGGATGAAGGACGGGAACGTTTACATTTCCGAAGGACTGCTGAAGCAGATCGAAGCGTTCACAGGGACGCCGCGCGGAATGATCCAGCCGCAGACGGAGAACGGCGATGGCGCTGGCAGGCCGAATAAACCGGCCGATACTTACGATGACGTACATGTATACGCCAATGACGTAGAGGACGTGAAAGCGATCGTGAAGCAGATGACCGACGGCAACTATACCTCGCATTCCATCGTGAATGAGCTGGAGCAAGTGAATGTGATGTTCACGATCATGAAAATCGGCCTGCTGCTCGTCGGCACGATCGCGGTGCTGATCGCTTCGATCGGCATCTACAATACGATGACGATGGCCGTCACCGAGAGGGCCCAGGACATCGGTATCATGAAGGCGATCGGGGCCCATCCGTCCACCATCAAGAGTGTCTTTCTCATCGAGAGCGGGTATATCGGGATTCTGGGCGCGATCATAGGCACCGCGGTGTCCTACGTCATCAGCTTCGCGGTGAACTTGTCCTTGCCGGCCGTCATCTCCGGCTTCCTGGGCGAGACGCCGCCGGAAGGGCTCATCTTCAGCGACATCCCGCTGCTCTTGACCTTGATCTGCGTCGGCATCAGCCTGCTCGTCG